>VGSG01000020.1 GCA_016875095.1 Deltaproteobacteria bacterium | reverse complement strand
TTGGTCGGCGCCGGGGAATTTTCTTAGGAGCAGCGACGCGAAGGTCAATACCCCGGTAAGCGGTTGATTAATTTCATGCGCGATGCCTGCGGCCAGTTTGCCCAAAGACGAGAGCTTCTCGCTCCTTAGAAGCTGTTTCTCCAAAGACAGTCGATCGCGCAGATCCGTGAAAATCCCCACCGAGCCGCATTCCTTGCCGTCTTCGTACAGAATGGCCGCAGAAATATAGACCGGAATCTCATTCCCCTGTTTGTCCAACACCATCAGCTCTCTCTTCTTCAGGATGCCCGGGCCTCCGTATTCGTTGGAGCGCATGTCCTTCATGACTTTCTTCGCTTCTCCGGGAGGGTAGACCTGTTTGATGTTTAGTTTCCCTATTACTTCCGCTTTCTTGTATCCAAGAAGCTTCTCTGCGGCTGAATTGAAGATTATGATGTCGCCGCCTTTTCGCACGGAGACGATGGCGTCCGGGGAATGCTCGATGAGGTTCTCGCGAAACCGGTACGAGCGCTCCAGCTCCACATTGGCTTCTCGGACGAGGGTCTCCAGGTTGCGGGTATATTGCTTGATCTTCCGCTTGAGCGCCAACTTTTCCGCAGAGCGCTTCAACGCAAAGGAGAGTAATTCGTCGCTCACAGGCTTGGTCAGGAAATCCGACGCATTCTTTCGGAGACACTCAATGGCCATTTCCATGTCCCCGTGGCCGGTAATCATGATGACTTCCGCATCCGGGTCCCGCGCACGCATGCGTTCCAGCACTTCCAGGCCGTCCATCTCCGGCATTCGCACATCTACCAGAGTGATATCGGGGGACTGTGATTCGAAGGCCTTTAGACCCGAGGGTCCATCCTCTGCAACCAGGACCTCATACCTGTCCAGCTCAAGCGACATTCGCATCATGGTGCGGATGCTTTCTTCGTCATCGATTACCAGTATCTTGGTCATTCTCAATCTCCTGTGAGGGCTTCAGAGCCGGGAAGGTCAGCCTGAACGTGGCCCCCCGGTTCTCCTCTCCCAGCACCTCTATAGCGCCCCTATGCTCCTTGATAATGCCGTAGCTGATCGACAAGCCGATTCCTGTGCCGTCACCGATCGCCTTGCTCGTATAAAAAGGTTCGAAAACCTTTTCCCTCAGTTCGCGCGGCACACCGGGTCCCGTATCGGTTACTTCGACAACCACCCGCCCGTCCTTTTCAAAGCCCTTGACTGTCAGTGTCTTCTCCACAGTCTTCCCTTCTGCGCGGGCCGCCCTTTCATGTTCCATCATCGCATCGCGAGCGTTGACGATCAGATTGATGAAGACTTGTTCCAACCGGTTTTCATTACCCATGATTAAAGGCAGCTTTGGATCCAGGAGCACGTCGCACCGAATGCCCCGCTTGCTTAACTGACTGCCGAGGAGGGTGAATACTCCGCGGATAGGCTTTGCGAGGGACATAGGGCGCGTCTGCTCATCGACTTTTCGTCCGAACTCCCGCAGATGACTGATAATGCGCACCGCTCGGTCCACATTGGTTCCCAATTCCTCAGCGGTCTGTTTGAGCTCTTCCGGTGTCAATTGCAGACCCCTTCTGATGTTCTTCATGAGGAAGTCCGCTGCTATCTTAATCACGTTGAGCGGTTGATTCAATTCATGGGCGACACCGGTGGACATTTCGCCCAAGGTCGCCATCTTGCCCGCCTGAAGGAGCTTGGCTTCCTGCTGAAGCTTCTCCGTCACGTCCCAGACCGCGGCGATGATCGCGGGCCGGTCCCGGAATGTGCTCAGCCGAGCCTGAATATTCACGAGAAATGAAGACCCGTCTTTGCGCTGGTGCTGAAAGACCGGCGGGCGGTTGCCGGCGCCGTGGGGAATAGCTCGGAAGGTCAACTTGCGTGGCAGCGCGTGCTTGCCTTTGGTCTCGAAGGCGGCTGGCTCGTCCGTATCCGTGTGCGTAATAAGGTTCAGGATCACTTCGAAATCGTGGCGGTCCAACGGGGCCGCGAGTTCCGAGAAGTTTTTTCCGATCAGCTCCATGCGGGAATAGCGATATTCCTGTTCGGCCCGGGCGTTCATGTCCAAAATGGTCATCTCTTCCGCGTCGATCACGAACAGGGGTGAGGGCATATGATGGAAGAGAAAGCGATACTTGGATTCCGATTCGCGCAAGCAGGCTTCTGAAGCTTTTAAGTGAACGAGCATCCGGTTGAAGGAGCCGGTGAGCTGGCGGATCTCGTCACCTCGGCCGTCCAGATCATCTTCTCCCCAGAGATCCACATAGTCGTACCCGCGGTAACAGTCTTCCGAGATGTCTTTCCCCGACTCCCGGCTTATCTCTTCAGCCCTCTTGGTAAGCTCCAGCAGCGGTGACGTGATCTTCTTGGAGATGATCTCCACGAAGAGCCAACTCAACGCAATCACCACGAGGCTCGCGAGGAGGTGGATCACCTTGAGACTGAAAACGATTTCGCTGTCGCCGAGCTGCGGGAAGATCAGGAATTGCAGCGTGCCCGCGATGATGATCACGCCTCCGGTCAGCACGATCAGGGTGCTGATAAGTATCCTGTTCTTAAACGAGAGGAGGAAGCCGCGCTTCGGTCGAAGGCGTTCGGGGAGCAGCTCCTCGATCCTGTTGAGCGTTTTGTGCAGAACGTCCGGTTTTTCGGACCTGATCGGGGATGTATCCTGGAACATCTTTGCACCCCCTTGGAGCTCAATCTTATAGCCTGACCTCCCAGCGCCCATCCGTGTCTCGTCGTCCGCGTCCGCCTTCAAGTCGCTTTATGGATTAAGGACTTCCGGCGCATGTGGAGATCGCGCTCTAGTATCAAAGATAGCCATCCTTATCGAAATAGTCCCAGAGGTCGTCTCGCAGAGCTTCATATTCATCCTTTACGTCTTCGTAGGAGCGGGCGTTCTCAATGGCCATAGCCACCTGCTCGGCAAAACCTTGGAGGAACTTCTTTTCGTCCTCGGAAAACTCACGCGGTTCCGCGGTGTAAACCCGCAACGCGCCTATCACCCTATTGCGAACAATCAGCGGCACGCTCAGTATCGAAGCAATCCCTTCTCGCGCGGCTTCCCGCGGATACTGGACACGGGTGTCGTTGGCCGCATCCTGGACCCATACGGACTTGCCGCTCAATATGGCTTCTCCCAGACTCTTGGAGCTGTCCAAGGGCCCTTTCGCCACATAGTTCTCGCTCAGTCCATGGTAGGCGAAGACACGGAGCTTCTCACGATTCTTGTCCAGGAGGCTCAACGAACTCCCCTTGACCTTCATCACCTTCACGACGCCTTCCACAATAAGATTGAGCACCTGCTTTAAATTGAGCGTAGAAGAAATGGCGGTCTTGATCTCCTCGAAAGTGTCTTCGCGATATCGTCTCTCGAAGCGCTTCTTGCGATCGTCCATCACCTTATCGACGAGCGCGGTGAGTTGATCGGGAGTGAATGGCTTCCTCAGATAATCAACCGCCCCCATCTTCATTGCTTTCACCGCAGTATCGATGGTGGGGTACGCCGTGAGCATGATCATGGAGAGATCGGGGTCAATCTCCGAGAGGGCTTCCATAGCCTCCAGTCCGCTCATGCCCGGCATCTTTAGATCGGTGATGAGCGCGTCCGTCCCGCCTCCTTTGAGGATCTCCATCGCCTGTTCCCCGCTGCGCGCGGTCCGCACTTCGTAGTTCTCACCTTCCAACACACGGGAAACACTGTCCAGCACGATCTGCTCATCGTCCAGCACGAGAATCTTTCCCTTTCGATCTGCCATCTTGTCACACTCCTGAACGGCGAATTCGAACCCGTGACACTTGAAGCTTCTCCAGGTCAATCTCGCAGACTCGACCTTGGGGTGACCATCGCCCCGGTTTTCTTATCCGTTCTCCCGTTTGAAAGCCTTGGGGACATCCTTCTTTAGTTGTTCGATGTCCCCGCGCAGTTTGTCATAGGCTATGGCGTTCTCAATCGCCTGAGCGCCATGGTCCGCAAATTTGAGTAGGATGTCCATTTCGTCTTTGTCGAATGAGCGCTTTTCCGCTATGTATATACGCAACAGGCCCACAACAGCGTCTTGGACCCTCAGAGGAACGGACATCATCGCTGCGATGCCCTCCTGCCGTGCTTCCTGTGGGTATTGGAGCTTGGCGTCAAATTCGGACTCATCGATCAGAATAGGGCCGTCTGCTTTCAGGGCTTCCGGCGGGCTCGTCATTGGGTCGAGGGTCCCTTTTGCCAGATACGTATCGCTGAGCCCTTTCGACGCCGCCAGTTCCAGACGCCCCTGCTTCTTACTGTACGTATACAGGCAGCACCCCTTTACCTTGAGCAGGCGCACAACGCTCAGGGATATGAGTCCCAGCACTTCTTTCAGATCGAGGCTGGACGCAATGGCCTTTTCCGCCTGAGCATAGGTCTCCTCGATCTCTCGATCGCGCCGCGCCTTGTATGTTTTGGCCAGAGCCTTCTCCGTCACCTCAATGAGTTCTTCGGGCGTAAACGGTTTGGGCAGATAATCGAGCGCTCCGAGCTTCATGGATTCCACCGCGGACTCCACGGTGGCGAAGCCGGTGAACATGACCACTCCGCAGTGAGGGTGATCGCACGCTACCGCCTCCACGGCCTTCATACCGCTCTGGTCAGGCATCATGAGGTCGGTGAGCACCAGGTCGTAAGACCGTTTTTTCAGCTTATCCAGCGCTTCTGAAACGCGGAAAGCCCCGTCGACTTCGTAGCCTTCACCTTCGAGGATTCTCCGGACGCTGTCGTGAACGATCTGCTCATCGTCAATTAAGAGTATCGCGGCCTTGGGTTTTTCCGGCGCGGCCATTCCAACCTCCTTCTCTCTGATTCAATAGGAATTGCATGCCTGGGATCCGGGGCCCGAAGGATCACGAGAACCGATTCCCGGTTGTCTCTCGACCCATCAGCTCCCGGAGCTCACGGTGACGGAAGAAAGCTTCACCCTGCACACCGTGGTGTTCTCCTGGTACAAGTTATAGACACCTAACCCCGGGAAATTAGATATGGCAAAGACCATCCCGCGCTGCACCGCATCAGAGACCCGCACGGGGGACACAAACGAGCCGCCGGGCGATGAGACTTCCACCCGATCACCCTTAGCCAGGCCGAGCTGCCGGGCGTCCTCCGGATTTATCTCCACATACCCTTCTGCGCATAGTTCCCGCAAGTGCCTGGATCTCGTCGAGGTAGCCCCGAATTGATACATGGACCGCCCTACCATCATCTCAAAAGGATACTCCGCGGCATCCAGCGGCGTCGGCTTTTCCCATGTGCGCACGGGAGCGAACGCGTACGCTTTGCCCCCTCTCGCCCGTTCGGATGTCGCAGCAGGCGGCTGCAGGATTACGCCGTCTCCGTCTAGATCGCGCCATCGCAGGCCTCGCAAGAACGGTATGGTCAGAGCCATTTCCCTGAATATGTCTCGCGAGCTGAAGTATCCCATCGGCCGACCCATTGCGGTAGCCACCGCCTCCAGCGCGCCCCAGTCAGGCCTGGCCTCACCCGGTGGGGGCAACACTCGGTTCAGCTTCTGGATCCGGTGCTCGATATTGGTGAATGTCCCTTCCTTCTCCACAAACGAGGACGCGGGAAAGACACAGTGAGCTTTCTCCGCCGTGGGACTCAGAAAGAGATCTTGCGCCACCAGCAGCTCGGCCTTATCGAAAGCCGCTGCGAACCGACTTGAATACGGATAGTCGGTCAGCGGGTCCGCGCCGGCTATATACAGCGCCCGAACGCTGCCCGATTCCAGTCCCCGAATCATCTCGGTGACCGTCAGGCCCTTAGAGTAGGGCAGATCCCGCCGCCAGACTCCCTCAAACAGATCTCTCGATTCGGCGACAGACTGATATCCCGGCATGTGCTCGGGCATAATCCCCGCATCACAGAGCCCCACAATGTTTCCCTTCTCGAAAATGGGGTAGAGCCCTGCCTTGGGCCGCCCCACGTTGCCGGTGAGCAGAGCCAGATTGGCAAGGTTCATGACACATTGGAGGCCATTTTCCTGAAGGATCACATCCCCGCCGAATATGATCGCGGCCTCGGACGCTTCCGCGAACAGCCTAGCCGCGTGTTCCAGGCTTTCTCGCGAAACGCCGGTCCTCTTCAAAATGCCTGCAAGAGATATCTTGTCAAGCAGGTTCTTCATAGGAATGAAGTTACTTGTCTTGGCATGGATGAACTTTTTGTCCCAAATATCCAATTCCAAAATCACTTTCATGATCCCCAGAATCAAATCGCTCTCGGAGTATGGACGCATCCGGAGCCTCACCATCGCGAAGGGATCGAGGCTGGTGCTCCGTGAATTTGCCACGATCACTTTGCTATCGTACCGGCGGGCGGCGCTCTTGATCTTCCACCCGAGCGCGGGGGTCTCTTCCAGGGGATCGATGCCGACTACAAAGATGGCGCCGGTAGTGAGCAGCTCCTCAAGGGTATTGGTTGCGCCTCGGACGCCGAGCGTGAGTTCCAGGGCGCGTTGAACCCGGAGGAAGCTGAAACGGGCTTCGCTATCCACATTGTGCGTGCCGACGACTCCTCGGAAGAATTTCTGAAACGCGTAGCAATCCTCATTGGTTAACCGTGGGGATGCAAGACCGGCAACGCTCTCGGGGCCGGATTCCCCGATAATTAGGCGGAGCTTTCCTGCCACGAAGTTCACCGCTTCTTCCCACGAAGCCGGTTGGAGCTTACCGTCTCGGCGGAGCAGGGGGGTGAGCAGCCGCTCTTGGCTATGCACAAAGTCAAACCCAAAGCGACCTCCGACGCAAAGCGTGCCTCGATTATGAGTGTCCAGGTCCGTGGTTATCCTGAAAATGCGTTGGTCTTTGACGTTTGCTTCCATGCGGCAGCCGGCGGAGCAGAGGGGACAAACCGTAGCTACTTTGGTAAATTCCCACGATCGGGCCCATCGACGAAACACCTTATTCGACATGGCCCCCGTAGGACAGGCCTCCACACATTCCCCGCAGAAGTCGCAAGAAAGCGCGGCGCCGTCGCTGGTGTCGATGCGCGCGTCGTACCCCGCGCCTCTGAGTCTCAGGGCGCTTGCGCCTATCTCCTCATGGCAGACCTTCACGCAACGGAGGCACGTGATGCACAGGTTCGGGTTGTATTCGATCAGCGGCCAATTCCTGACCGGAGGCTCCTCTCGCGGCCTCAGCGGAAAATCGGTGCCGTAAATTCCCAGGCGGTACGTAATATTCTGAATGTCGCACTCGCCTGCCGCCGGGCATGTGGGACAATCGAGGGGGTGGTCCATGAGGATCAGCTTCATAACCTCTTCCCTCATGCTCCGAACCCGAGCCGTGTCGGTGAGCACACGCATCCCATCCAGGGCCACCGTGTTACATGCGGTGACCGGCCTGTCCATGCCCTCCACCTCCACCACGCACATGCGGCAGGAGTCCGACGGCGACACTTTCGGATAATAGCAGAGGGTAGGTATCCAGATTCCGGCCTTGGACGCTGCTTCCAGGATAGTGGCGCCTTCTGTGGCGTTCACATCCACGCCATCAATGGTTACACTAGGCATGCTTTCGCCTTCCGGAAAATAATCTATCCCAGCACAATGAGCTAAGACGGCAACGCAACCCGACACGTATGCCGGCTTTGCCGCTTCGCCGGACCGGACGCTGCGCTGACACAAGGTCACTGCCGGGAGCCGGCTGCCCCATAATCTTCCCGCTTTACCGCAGCCAAGACCAGATGGAAGCACCGGAGACAGCGGCTCGATTCAATATAAGAGCTGTGCTGGCTCAATCCTGATTCAACTTCTTCGAACGTGCTCAATCGTTCGCGCATATCCAATTTCTTTTGGAGATCTCTCCCTCCCAACCGGGTCTCAGGTCTGGGCGTCACGAGGATATGCGTTTGTTTTTCGACCGCTTGCAGTATCTCGTCCATCTCTTGATCGGGGAGAGGCGCGCACCTCCCGGTGGTAAGGTAAGAATGCATCATTCTGGCAGCGAGCTTGCCGCCCGCAACGCCGTGCACCACCGTAAGAGGGCCGCTTACCGCGTCTCCACCCGCAAAGACTCCCGACCGACTCGTCATCATGGTGTGCTTGTCCACCTTGATCGTGCCCTGACGGGTTATCTCGATCTCGTCCTCCGGCGAAAGAAAGCTTAAGTCCGCTTTTTGACCGATTGCAGGTATAAGCGTGTCGGCTTCCATGTCGAATTCAGAGTCTTCCACGGGAACCGGCCTCCTTCGGCCCGAGGCGTCGGGCTCGCCCAGTTCCATTTTGATGCACCGCAAGCCCTTCATTCGCCCATCTGTCCAGAGGATCTCCACGGGTTGGGTAAGAAAATGGAATATCGCGCCTTCTTCCATTGCATCTTCCACTTCCCTGGGGTCTGAAGGCATCTGTTTCTCGGTGCGGCGATAGACCACATGCACCTCGGTCGAACCAAGCCTCAGGCAGGTCCGTGCACAATCAATCGCTGTATTGCCGCCACCCACTATGATCACCTTATCCCCCACCGTTACGTTCAGCCCAAGGTTCAGCGCCCTGAGGAAATCTATCCCGCCGGAGAAGACCCCCTGGATTCCCTCGTTCTCACCTTTGATTCCCAGGGGAACGGACTTGTGAGAGCCGATGCCGAGGAATACCGCCTTGAACCCTTGCTCGAACAAGGCCTGGATGGTTACGTCTCTTCCCAACGCGACCCCGTTCCGGAGGTCCACGCCCAGGTCACGTATTACGCTTATCTCTCTTGTGAGCACTTCCCGAGGCTGACGATACGGAGGTATACCCACCCCCACCATGCCCCCTGGCGCCGGAAGGGCTTCGAACATGGTAACCGGATGCCCGAGCCGGTTCAGGTAGTACGCTGCGGCCAGTCCCGCGGGACCGGCTCCCACCACGGCCACAGGAGGCGCGGTCAGCGGCAATTTTTCCAGTGGCGCAGGCAGGTTGTGGAGCATCTCGTAATCCGCCGGCACTCGTTTGAGCACCTTGATCGGGATCGGAGGTTTTCCCATGTTCGCCAGGGTACACGCGCGTTCGCAAGGCGCGGGGCAGACTCGGCCGGTAACTCCGGCAAGCGGCATCTCCTCGCGGATCGTGCTGAGGGCCTGCGCGTATCGGGTCTCTTGGAGCAGCTCAATGTACGTGGGTATCTCGATATGACAGGGGCAGGTGGTCATACAGGGGGCCGAGATTTTGGCCATGTATGAAAGGTTCTGCTCAGGCAAACCGGAGGAGATCGCATCAATGAACTGCCGCCGGAAGTAGCGCAGACCATCTTTGACCAGTTCACCCGAACTCTGGCATACCGAGCACTTCGCCGCCTCATCCAGTATTGCGCCGACCCGCTCCAAGAGCGCGAGGTCCGATTCTTCACCTTCTCCTCGCGCGATCTTGCCCAGCGCAATCTGGAGCATCTTGGTGCCCTTGATGCCGGTCAAGCATTTGCCGCAGCAGTACCGGGCCTGAATCTGATCCACGTATTCTCGGACGAGCTGAACGAAATTGAAACCCTCCTCAAATACGAGGAAACCCTTACCGGAGAGCACCGCTACCACATTCGCCGGTAAATCTCGCAGGAACGGAAACATCTCCAGGGCTCCGTCTTGAGACAGGCCCGTGTTTGCGCGGAAGTCCGCGCACGTCGCTCCCCAGCGCGCGAAGACGAGCGGGTTCATGCATCCTCCTTCCTACGTTCGGCTTAAGCGCTATTATAGAACAAATATCCTTGACTTGGAAACTCAAGAAATGCCCGTTCAGCCACTTCGCGAACCGCTCTGCGCACAGCGCCGGTCAGGCGTCGTCGGCGCCGACCAGGAGCCGATTTCGCCCCTGCCCTTCCGATTACATTGACAAATAGTGGCGCTTGAGGTAACTTATATTTATCATAAATGAAATTTGGTCCGGGCCCGATCGTAGGGTCTCTTCATTCAGGCCAGGGAGTCGATTTCCCAGGAGGCGGCCGAATGAAAGCAATGCTACGAGTACGAATCGCTCTCCCTCTGATATTGTTCATTTCAGCCGGTTTTCTCGGGAGCGCGAGCGCCGTGCCGCCGATATCCGGTTTGCCGGGGCTCTCCTCACTCTCGACCTTCGTCGGATATCTTGAAAAACAGAACCCACCCCCCTTCCGCGCCCCAAACAGCGAGCCTCTTCATTTTCACACCGGTTGGATGGCCAACAAGAAGGGCGGTGTTTTTGTCAATTCCGACGGAACGAACGTCGGAGTAGAGCAGAGCAAGGGTTTGCGAGAAGCTTTTCCGGTTCAAGGCCTTTGGTCGGGCCTATCAAGAATCTACTCGCTTGCTCCAGACCTGAAAGCCCTCTTTGAGGCTTCAATACTCATTCCTTCCAGATCTAAACTGCCCGAAGTGTTCCCAACCCCTCATGAATTGGGCTCACCTCCCGAATTTGTGGGCGGCGTGACCGTAGACAAACGCTTCTAAGCGCGTTGACGCGATCAAGAGTTTTGGAAGCAAACGCTCGCGCCCCTGAGCACAACGAGAATTCCATTATGCGAATTCGATTTCACTCGGTAGGACCGCTCGTCGCGGGGGGATTGGAACCTCCTAAGCAAGGGTTCGACGGCCTTGCGTCGTCAGAATTGAAGGTGGTCCCTATCCCGCCACGGCCCCGAATAATGGGTCAGGTTCCCGGACCCTTGTTCTCGGAGAACTGCCTGGGGCCGCCCACATTGATGAACTGCGAATTGAAGTTGCGATAGAGCGCGTGGTAATTCTCGATCCGATGCCATTTCTTGAGGTACCCCGGCGGCAGATCATCCCTTTCCTCCACTCGGGCCCAACCCCCGGGGACCGGATACGCATAATAGGGGAGGTGCTTGGGTATGCCTCTGATGGAAATCACCTGGGGAATCACCCACTCGCGATAGGCCATATACACTCTGTGCATCCCGTCATTGACAATGAGGTGAACACTCCCGTCCCTTTCTATGGATTCCTCCACCACGGGCGGAAGCAAGTCCACGGGATCATCGAGCCCGTCAAGGGTGAGACGCAGGAAGCCGTTGAGCTCGAACAGGTCCACACCATGTTCTTCCAGAGCCCACTTCAACTCCCGCACCTTCTTTAATTCCGAGCGGAGTATGTAGTTTTGCGGAGGCGAGAGACACTCCACGGCAATTTTCTCCAAAGATATAAACGCCTTTTCATACACCGTCACGTCCGGGGCCTTTAGCATGGTTATCCCGCGCAACTTCTCAATGAGGAACTCCTCGGAAAACGTCTGCACATGGCTGATCTTCATACCTTCTCCAAGGTAAGCATTTACATGAGGCTAGGTTCCAAGACTGAGAAGCCGCAATGACTCACGAACAATCTCGGCTCCTGCGAGTTCGCCGGGGGTCGGGCCTACCCACATAGGCGCTAAAATAGGATTGGCCTCCGGCGCTGGACATTCCCCTCACCCTGCCCTCGCCCGCTAGGGGAGAGGGTTTCCAGAACCCCCTCCCTCGATGGGAGGGGGAAGGGGGAGGGTGATAAGGTTTTGTTATCACAGAGGCCTATTCCTTGTTTGAACGCCTATGGGGTCTACCCGGGAGGCGAATCCGGGATGAATCTCTTGAGCTCCTCCAGATCCAGCTTGTCCGGTTCGTGCGGCGATGTGGCCGGAATGGCCCGCGCGGACGAGCCTTTCAATACCCCTATGACCATCTCCAGGGCCTCGGGCGAAACCCGGACCTGTTGGAAGACCTCCATATTGCCGTCGGTTTGCATGATGCCGCGCCAGTACTCATCGAATTCCTTGTTCCTCGAATCGTACGCCTCTTCAAAATAGATTTCACGGATTCCTGCCTGAATGAGTTGCTTGTAACACCAGTTGCATGGCTCAAGCGTGCAATAGAGCGCTGATCCATCCAGAGGAATGCCGAAACGGGCAGCCTGATCCACTGCGTTCACTTCAGCGTGACTTGAAATGCAGTAGTTGTACTTCTCCGCATCGTGCGCGCCGATGCAACGCCTCAAGCAGAAGTCCGGCCCTCGATCGATGCAGTGCGGAGCGCCATGAACCGCTCCATTGTACCCTGTAGCGAGAATTCGATTGTTCCGGACGATTACCGCGCCGATCTTTCTCACGTTGCACGTGGATCGCACGCTCACCAGCTTTGCCAGCAGCATAAAATATTCGTGCCAGGTCGGTCTGTTCATGGTTGGTCGCCCTCCCGATCCCTCCCATCCCTCAATCCGGAAATGGTCGGACCAGGTCTCCGATTCTACCCGATTCCCAATCCTCCATGAATTGCTCTCCCAACGCCGCGCTTTTCTCAGAGGCCTCATCCCACCTGCGGATACGTTCTCCGGGATCGTCAACGAAGTCCACGAAATCCTGACGATCCGGCAGCCTGCCGTCCGGCAGCAGACGCAGGAACTCCTCCGTGGGATAGACCTGGAGCACGTTATCCAGCGATCCGCGAGTGGGCCTGCGCCACGTAAGCTTCTTGTCGAGCCAACTAGGGACTATTCGCTCCTGGTAGTGAAAAAAGAGGGTGACCGACTCAGGGCCGGGGCAATAGTCCTGATTCAACTGATAATCGATCAGACCTCCGTCTCGGTACACCCCGCGAGGAGCGCCCGGAATGTCCGGAACTCCGGCCATGATATAGGGGAGCGATCCTGTGGCGAGCGCGGCCTGCCGAATATTCTCGTTCGTCAGCTTCACCGAGCGGCCCCTGAAAGAGTTGTCCAAGTACTGCGGTCTTGACCGGCCGGAATAGAAGACTACCCGCTCGTAAAAGAGTTCCATGCCTCGGGGCGAAACCGCGTTCATCGCGGCGGAGACAAGCAAAGCCGCAAACTGCCAGTTGCCGCTCTTGAGGGCGGCCGGTCCTCTGCTCCGCACCGTTTGAATTCCCAGATCATAAGTCGGGTGATCGAGAATATAATTGATCTGATCGTCGAAGAGGAACCGGTCCACGTTGCCTCGAAACGCGGCCGAAACCGTCTCCGGCGTGTCTGCGGCGGTAAAGGCGCTCCTCGAATAGCCCAACCTAAGTCTCTCGTACGCTTCCAAGGGGTCTCGGCACGCTATGGTCAAGCACCTCCAGGCCCCCGCAGAGGACCCCACAAGGAGGACCCGGCCATCCCCTTTTTGGAGAAAGCCGGTCCGGATCACCGCCGTGTCGAATCCCACGCACACAAACCACTTGGGCCCCCCCGCTGCGGCTGCGAAGACCTTGATGCGCCGTGGAGCGAGCCCTTCTTCCCGAATTATGTTGAGAACTTGAGGACCTGCTCTATATGCCAGATATCTCTTCATGATCAAGTGAAAATACCATCGCTGAGGCTCGAAGCCAAGGGGCTTTGTCCGTTCAGACCTGGGTCTTTGCGAGATCAGAGGCCCTGTGGGAACAGGTTTCGGCCCCTTCTCCGGGCGTGACGGGTGGCGAGGAGACAAGCCGCGGGGCCAACTATCATCAGTTATATCGTGGCCTTGCGCCTGATTCCCCCTTTATCCCTCAACACAGAAATAGATTTTTGTTCCAACAAAAGGAATTTAATCACGTTTTTTCTTGACATCATTTCAGAGATGAGCAATTGAGTCATTCAAGGGATTTAACTGGGAGGGAAGAGTATGTTGAGAAGCATCTTCCTTAACTTCCCATTATAACATGGTTTTGATCTGATCGTAACCGAGAGGGTCCGACGAGCTGGACGGATCCAACGGCCCTCCTGAGCGCTTCTTACAGCGCGATGGGCCATGAAAACCTCTCGGCGCTACGGTGTGCCTTCCTTTCCGATCGCGGGGGCTGACCCCCCCGGCCAGGGTCGGGTACGCGCTCCAACGCGCGCTGCACGACGAGCGAAAGGAGGAGGGGAGGGACACCCTTGTCTTTTTGTTAGGAGAAAATCAGATAAAACCAAAATATTATATTATAAACTAAATGTATTGCTTAAGTAATTCACATCAACAAATTTAATTTGCTGTCTAATTTAGAGAATAGTAAGTGTTTTCTCGAAACAAGTTCAAAATTAGTGAAATTTTGGCACTTTTTTGCTTGACACATAAACCGCATTTATATTTAAGCGATACCAGTTAGTTCGAGCTGGGAGGGAAGGTTGATGAGACGCAACCTTTGTAAGGTGTTGGTTTGCCTCGCGGTTATCGTTGCCGCCCTTGCAACGGCCCACGCCAAAGACCATACATTCATTCGAGTTAACGTCGATCCACAGCCCGTATCATTCCTACAGACGCAGAAGTTCTTCGGCGACACCAAGAGCGAGAGTTCGTCACTCCTGCCGAGCCTGGTGGATGCCCATCCCACATATGAGCCTGCGTCGGCTCGTGTCTCGCGCGATTTCCGGTCTCGAGCGCGTTACACAAATCCTCAGCCCATCGTCAAGTGCAAGGGACCTGTTTGTCCGGTCCCTATATGTGCGCCGCCGCCTCCGTGCAAACTGCCTCGTCGGATGTGCGGTCAGTTTGAGCTGGCCACCCAGGTGTTCTTTGCGCGGACCAAGGGGACGCTGAGGTATCCTGCTGTCGTGCTCGGTTTCCCTGCGACGGAAATTGATCTGAACAATGATCTGGGGTTTCCCGAGCACGCCACCGTGCTTGAGTATTCAGCCTGGTATCAGTTTCGTCCCAATTGGGCCTTCTTTTATTCGATCATGCCCTTTGAGCAGAGGAGCAATAAGACGATCAATCGCACGATTTACTTTGGCGGCGCGTCGATTCCGGCAGGTTGCTTTTCTGCGAACAAATGGGAGTTCATCTATCAGCGGGTCGGGATGTCGTACTCCCCCATTCAGACCTGCTCATCGTCCCTCTCTATCACCGCGGGCTGGTTGTATAACGATTCTCGGGTGCGGGTGGATAGTTCCGTATGCGGGGGAAGGAACAGTCAGGCGAATCGTACGCGCAATATGGTAGTCACAGGGGTGGGGCTCCAGAAATGTATTAAGACCTTGTGCAATCAGGCGACGCTCTCCTGTGACGATCAGATAAGCCTTGGCTGGGGTGACGGCTCGTTTATGCTCGACTTGCAGGTCGGGCTTCGGTTCACCGTTCCTATGAATTGCGGCCGTTGGGGATATGCAAAAGGTGGGTATCGCTTGCTTCAGTTCAATGAGAATCGGGACGATCTGAAGCTTGATTTCTCCCTTGAGGGCGGCTTTGTGGAAGCGGGTCTGATCTTCTGATCCGGGAAAAGATATGTGAATGGCGCCGGACTGAATGTCCAACACCATACGTCGGCTTATCAAGTCCCTCTTCACTGAATGTCCACAGGTTGAAAGGGCTTGAGAAGCGACCCTCCTCCGGCGCCATTCCTTTTTTTCCAAAAACGAAAAGCCCGGCAACGGCTGGGATAGCCGCCCCTTTCAGGGCTTTTCAAGGAAAACGAAAGGGTATGTTGAGAAGCGCCTCTCGTTTATCATATTTTTTGTCTCGTGCAAGTATTATTTCGTTGAGTTTGCAAAAAATCAGGTGGTTTTTCAATTGGTTAGGCGTATTAAGGGGTTGTTCCGGTAATTGGATGCTCTGTGTAATGTTTTGTATGTATCTACTTGTTTGCGCTGGATCAACCTACTTGGGTCCACGTCGAATCTTATCTCTCGGGATTTCGCTGGTTCTCCATATCGGTTCCCTTACTTGTTCGGCGATTGACCTGATTACTTTCCATTGGCTAGACTATATGTACAGACGGCCTCTTTGCCTGGGGGGTGAAACCATGCAGAGCGGGAACCTTCACGAATTGATGGCGTTTCTCTGTGCAGCGGGTTTGGCTTTGGTGTTCCCCGACCCGATCCTCAGCGAAGAAATCACCGCGAAATGGACGCCGTATGTTGTTCAGCGGGCTCAATTGGACTGAGGGCTGGCCTCCCGAGCCATGGTGCTTGGCTCATTCGTACAAGACCTTACCTATCCGAAATCGGTGTACTACTCGACCACTCCCTACGGGTTTTTCTACATCCGGCGCGCATTGGCTATGCCGCAGCGCTTCTGGGTGGAAGATGACGACAAGTGGCTCGCGAGTCTGTACGGGCTGACGTACGAGAAAAGGGGGCCGCCTGCTGAGGCCGCGGAGCCCGCGGGGTGGGAAGAATACGTGCTTCGGATAGAGTCTTATCTGAAAAAAGGCGCGCCGGTCCAGACCTATCTGGGCTGGAGCCCACGGGCGGAAGATGAATCTCGTGGCGAGATCGTTACTCCCAGGGGACTCAGGGCCTTTTGGTGGGAAGGGCTGACGAAAAAATTTCGGCCGGACATGCATTCCTTTGTGGTGGTGGGTCTGGATAGGGCCGGCGGCAGTGTCCGCATGAACCTACCGATGGCAGGATGGTCCGGACAGGAGAAGAACATGACCCGTCCGCTGACTTTCCTGAGAAGGGTGACCGAGGGTCTCCGGCCGGAATTCAAATACGTGACGATTGCGTACTTGAAGACTTCATCGTCTTCAGTAGATGATGCCTCTATTGGAAGGCTGGTCAGCGAAAGAGCTCGCAAAAAGGTAGCGGGCGATCCCGGGGCTTACCACCGAGATCGACCCGAACGCCATCTCTTTGGGCTTCCCGCGCTTCGAGCGTTCCGTGACGACCTTGAGCCCCGGACCTTCTTCAGCATTCTAAACGAGAGGGTAAGACGACAGAACATCAGCCCTCTTGAAGTGTTGGCGCTGCTCAAGCTCGTGTTGTATCAACAGGCTTTCATGACTTCTCTCGCGTCCGAATATTTGGAACAGGAGAGGATGATTGATGAATTGGAATGGCTCGGCACGCTGAGCCTCCTTTACCGCAAACTCTACCTGTCTCACCTGAAGCTCTTTCAGGTCGTTCGAGAAAACGAACACAAGGACACGTGGCTGAAGAAGGGCGAACCTGCCTTGAGAGAGATGAGGCGCACTGTTGACGAAATAGTCGTCCATTTCGAGAAATATCTTCGGTCGCGTCCTCTTGCCGGCGCGGCGTTGATGTCGGAAAAGTAATCAGATAAGGGTGTTTACAAATATTTCCGCATGTGATATATTCACTGCGCATTGACCGGATTCTCCGTCCGCCCGATTGACACAGATGAGGAGGCTGAAAATGGCCTTGCACCCCAACGATTCTCAAAGGCAGCCGATCAGATCCGGCGGCCAGATGACGCCAGGCTGGACCAAAATGCACTCTTGGGTTTTCCTCGGTGTCGTGGCGGTCGGCTTCTTGCTGATTCTCGTCCAGAATCGTTATTCGTATCTTATGCCTCCGGCCGCGGGCACGGCCTATCGGGTCAGCAAGATTTTCGGATCAATAGAAGAGTTTAATCCTTCCGCCGGGTGGGTTTCCGCCCAGCTCGGGGCCCGAATTTCACCGCAGGCATCGGTGATGCCTGAAGCTCCTCCGTTCGAGTCTCAGGCCGTCCCCATGCGCGTTCCTGCGGGGGCCAAGCCCGAAGTGGCGCCTCCTCAGAGGAAAGCTGAGGTCACCCCCGCGCCGCCGGAAAGGAGAGATCCGTCTGCGTCCGTCAAGGAACAGACCCTGCCCCCGCCTCGTCCCAAAGAAACGACGAAACCGGAGCCGGCTGGAGGTAAGGAAGAGCAGTATCAGCTCTTTGTGAAGATCTTCCCCGATTACGGTGAGGCCGAGTTCCAGCTCGCGCGCGAGGATTTATTCCCGGACTGGCGCAAACGTGTGGCTCCGCGTGGGACCTGGCCTCAGTTTATCGAGGTGTACAAGGAATTCGTTGATTGGTGGGTGGATCAAGGTTCGCCGGCCGATTCAGGGTTCAAGCTCTGGCAGGACTTCCTGGTGGCCACCGGCAAACTGAAATAGCCTTTACGAGCTTGCTTCCCTTCAGACTATTCGCGCCCCCCTTGTCCGTTCATGACTGACGGGTTTGGGGGGGTTTTGGTTCTCCTGACGCAAGCCGTTACATCTTAACCGCAGCAAAGATCATTCTCCCCGCCGTTGTTTGAAGCACGCTGGTCACCGTGACATCAATTGTCCGCCCCATGAACCTCCGCCCGTTGTCGATGACCACCATGGTCCCATCGTCCAGGTATGCCACTCCCTGCCCCGGTTCTTTCCCCTCTTTGAGGACTTGTACCTTCATGGTTTCCCCGGGGAGCACAATCGGTTTGAGGGCATTTGCCAATTGATTGATGTTGAGCACCTTGATTGCGTGCACTTCCGCGACCTTATTCAGATTAAAGTCGTTCGTGAGTATGGCCTGATTGGTCTCTTTGGCCAGGGCGATCAGTTTCTGATCCACTTCCTTCATTGATGGGTAGTCTTTGCTCTCGATGATGATTCCGACTGAGGACTGTTTTTGCATCTTGTTGAGTATGTCCAGGCCCCGTCGACCTCGGGTGCGTTTGGTGGATTCGGAGGAATCTGCAATGGTCTGGAGTTCCTGCAGCACAAACTGTGGAATGATCAGATCTCCGCTCAGAAATCCTGTTTCGCATATGTCTGCGATACGCCCGTCAATGATCACCGATGTATCCAATATGCCTATCACGGCCCCTGCCGCCGGCGTGCGTTCCTCACCGGGTCGGCGGAGTTGTCTACCCGCTACTGCTCCCAATTGCATGCCGATGAGCGCAAAGAGCGTGATGAAGAAAGCGTACGCGGTCGCGGAGATCTCCGGGCTGGATACATACGAGGAAACGCCGCTGAAGAGCAGCAAACCTAGGATCATGCCCCACACAACCCCTATGGCGCCCCCGAGCAGGCCCGCTCCGTCCATGCGCACCCATGTGCGCATCAGAATGAGCACGGATATCCCCAGCCCCGCGCCGATTCCCAAGAGCCCATAGAGGCCCGCGCCTTCACCCCATCCGAAATGCCCCAGCAAGCCACCAAAGACCGTACATGAGACGAGTATAAGAACGGAAATGATGTTACTCTGCATCCAACCGGGTCCTTTCGCGGAAGAAAAGGAGCGCGGGACCGAGGATTATTTCTCTAGGTTGTCCGGGGGGGGTTGTTGGTTACCTGGATTGAATATCTTGTTGATGGTGCGCTCTATCTCACCCTCATCCGTTTTCTTTGCGATAGAGAGCTCCTTGATGAGCAGATTCTTGGCTTGATCGAAGAGGCGGCGTTCCCCATGGGAGAGGTCTTTGCTCTGTTTGAGGATACTTAGGTCTCTGAAAACTTCCGCGGCTTGAAAAATGCTGCCGCTGCGCATCTTCTCCTGATATTCGCGATGCCGTCTGTTCCATGTCTGACTTGTGGTCCGCCCCCCCCTGTTCCGCAATATCTCTATGACCTTCGGATATTCCGACGCATCAATGATGTGGCGGACGCCATTTGCTTCCACCTTGTCCACGGGCAGCTTGATCACCGGTCTTCGGGGCGTCTTGATTTCCGTTTCAAGGATATAACAGAGCTGGTCGGCTCCCCCGATCTTTTCAATTCGTATCGCGGTAATCCGCGCGACTCCTTGGATCGGATATACGACAACATCTCCGACCTTGAACATGCAACGGCTCCCTTCTCTCTACGGGCTCCATTAATTGCGCACGCGGCGCGAGCCCACTCATTCCCCCCGGATAGGAAAAACAGGGCTCGGCTTCGATTTGACCAAGGGATTCAAGCTCGTTACCGCGGGGTTGCGTCCGTTGGGAGATGAGGATAAAATTGGGGGCATCGAGCGGCCTCCCCGCGCCAAGCAAGATCCTCCAGATGGGTGAACCATATACTAGGTATTGTGGTTTGTCAAGCGAAAAGCACAATATGGAGTGATTATGGGTTCATACATCGTTTGTCTTGTTACCATTGACGATCCGGCTAAGGCCGCGGAAATCGCGCGTTTCCTCGTCGAAGAGAAGCTGGTCGCGTGCGTGCACATCGTTCCGGAAATTCGATCCATCTATTTCTGGGACGGCCGTGTGTGCGACGAAACAGAGCGGCTGATGATCATGAAGACGAGATTGGAACTCTTCCCAAGGCTCCAGGACGCGGTCAAGAAACTTCACCCTTACCAACTTCCCGAGATTATCGCGCTTCCCATCGCGCAGGGTTTGCCGGCCTATCTTGCATGGATCGATGACTGTACGAAACCGTGAACGCGATCCTCTGCGCGTACTAACGCGCGGGGCGGCGATCTTAAGAGTCCCGGTTCGCGAATCGGCTCTAAAGTTGATGACACGCCACCTGGAACGTCTTATCGAATGGAACACTCGGCTGGATCTCACGTCAGCGCATGACCCAACGGAAATTGCCGTTCTGCACTTTCTCGATTCACTCTCGGTCTTTAAAGTCCTGCCCATTGATGTTCCCCTCAATCTTCTGGATGTGGGATGCGGAGGAGGTTTTCCGGGGTTGGTCCTCGCCACCGCGGATGTGCGCAAGCAGGTTACGCTGATGGACCGAGATCCGGCTAAGATCGTCTTTCTCAAGTATGTTACGCGCGAGTTGGGTATCTCTAATGCGCGTTTCCTCAACTTGAGTCTCGACAAGCTTTTCAGTCGGCCTAAGCCGTTTTTGTTTCAAGCTGTGGTCTCGCGCGCGTTTTCTTCCGATCCGGCCATTCTTCAACGCCTTTCTCTCGTCCTTTCCCCTGGAGGGCGCCTCGTGCGCATGGCGGGGCCTTTATCCAGAGGGCTCCCTTTAATGCTTGAAGGCTTCGAGGAAGTACGCGCGTGGGAGGGAACGCTGCCCTTCTCGGATCGTTTCCGTCGAGTGGTTCTCTATGAGAGAAGTTCCTAATTCCATCTGATTCCTAAGTCGTATCCTCTAAGGCTCTATTCCGGCTACTGGCGGAAGAGGAAGCTTGTGCTGTCCTCCCGACTTAGGACGGAATCCGGGCTTTTCTATCCCGAGACATGCGCAGGGTTTCTGAACCGCGGCGGTTGTTTCGTCTTGCTGAAAGCTTGCGCTTGTTCGACAAATTGCGTTGGTGTCTGCTTGCTTTTGTGATATGAGGGTGCCCGGGAAAATTCTGATACTATATGTTGTGGGTTCTCAAGAATGGGACACGTTATCTGCATTTGTAACCAAAAGGGTGGGGTGGGCAAGACCACCACCTCGGTGAACTTGGCTTCTTGCATGGCGTTGGCGGAAAGGCGATCCCTCCTAATCGACATGGATCCCCAAGCCAATGCTTCCAGCGGGCTGGGAATTCGTCTCAATCGCGGGGAACCCTCCATTTACGATGTGCTCCTTTCCCGTGAGGTCTTTCACCGAGTGACCCGGCCGACGGCATTGGAATTTCTTCAGATTCTTCCCTCAACCCAGGACCTGATCGGCGCGGAGGTTGAGTTTATCAACCTTGAGGCTCGTGAACGAATGTTGGCTTCCATCGTGGATAATGTGCGGGGCTTGTACGATTACATCTTCATCGATTGCCCGCCTTCGCTCGGTTTTCTCACACTCAATGCGTTGGTTGCTTCGGACTCGGTGCTGATCCCTATTCAATGCGAGTACTATGCGCTGGAAGGTGTTGGGTATCTTTTGCAGACCATTCGACGAGTGCAGTCCGCATTCAATCCGGAACTCAAGATCAAGGGGTTCTTGCTCACCATGTTCGATCCCCGAAACAACTTATGTCACCAGGTTGTTGATGATGTGCGAAAACATTTTTCAGCTTTGGTGTTCAGAAGCGTTATTCCCCGCAACGTGAGGCTCTCGGAATCGCCGAGTTTCGGAAAGCCCGTGATCCTTTACGATATCACCTCCAAAGGTTCGGAGAGCTATCTCGCGCTCTCGAAGGAGATACTCGATGCCGAAGGGAACGGAAACGGGAACTAGACGCACGGCGTTGGGTCTGGGTCTGGATGCGCTCATACCGCTGAACGAGCCGGGCGAGGCATCTCCCAGCGCCGCAAGGCACGTATTTCTGCCGGTGGATCATCTGACGCCCAACCCTTTCCAGCCTCGCTCTTCGTTCGATGAACAGGCGCTAGCGCAATTGAGCGAATCGATCAGGGAAATGGGAGTCATTCAGCCTCTAATCGTGCGTCCCACCCAGACCGGTTCATATCAGATCGTGGCGGGAGAACGCCGCTGGCGTGCCGCGCGTATGGCCGGCTACACTACCGTCCCGGTGATTATTAGAGACGTGTCGGATTCCGAAGCCCTAGAAACCGCCTTGATCGAAAACCTTCAGCGGGAAGATCTCAATCCTCTTGATACCGCGGAAGCATATGAGACACTGATCAACAGATTCTCGTATACTCATGAAGCCCTGGCCAAACGCATCGGTAAAGATCGATCGAATATTACCAATTACGTGAGGTTGCTCAAACTACCAGACCCCATCAAAGAGGACGTAAGGAATAATCTGCTCTCTATGGGCCATGCTCGCACACTTCTCTCCGTGGAGAGCGTAAGCAAACAGCTTCATCTCTCTCGGCAGACGGTGCGGAGGCGGCTTTCCGTGCGTGAACTTGAAAGGATTATTCAGAATTTTAAGCAACCAAAGCGAAATCATCAGACAAAGGATGTAACGGACCACTCTCGTGTCTCAGGGCTGGAAAAGGGGCTTTCCCGGCTCCTCTCCACAAAAGTGGCGGTGAGACAAAACGCCAATGCTTCCGGAAGGTTGGAGATATACTTTCATTCCGGAGAAGAACTTGACCGCCTCCTCGCGCTCCTGGGGTACACCGAAGATTTCTCTTGAAAAAGAAACCCCTCCGTGCTAGGCTGTCGAGAATATATCTTATTAAAATGATTGTAGTTTTCCGCAATGAACGACTTGTGGTCCCAATGCATGAATCTGCTCAGCGGCCGGGTGAACGAGCACACACTGGTCACCTGGTTGAAGCCCATATGCTGCGAGGACGTCTCTGACGGCCGCATCCTTCTTTCTGTTCCGAACAACTTTTTTATTTCATGGATTAAGGACAATTACCTTGGTCTCCTGGATCAATCTATTGCTGAGCTCGCGGGAACACACTTAAAAATAGAATTCGAGTCACGCAACGACTTCGGCCACCATCAGGAAGGCCAACCTCAAAATTCGGTGGACGCTTCCCCGTCCAGCTCTTCGCGTCTGAGCCTCACTGAAGAGTTCGCCCTTAAAAAGAATCTTAACCCTCGTTACACCTTCAACAGTTTCGTGGTCGGCTCATGCAATCAGTTTGCCCATGCGGCAGCCAGGGCGGTGAGCGAACGCCTGGGCGGCAACTATAATCCCTTGTTCCTGTACGCCGGCACCGGTTTGGGCAAGACCCACCTCATGAGCGCCATTGGATACACCGTGCTCGAGACTGACAAAAGCAAGAAGATCTCGTTTGCCACCTCGGAAGAATTCATGAACGAGATGATCAATGCGATCCGTTTCGACCGGATGGGTGACTTCAGGGAGAAGTACCGCAATGTGGACCTGCTCCTCATTGATGACATCCAGTTTATCGGCGGCAAGGAGCGGACGCAGGAAGAGTTCTTTCACACCTTTAACAGCATTTGTGAAAACGGCAAGCAGATCGTCATCACATCGGATCGGCCGCCAAACGAGATCCCAGACATCGAGCATCGACTCCGATCGCGTTTCGGATGGGGTCTGATCGCCAACATGGAGATCCCTGATCTGGAAACGCGGGTAGCGATCCTGAAGAGGAAGGCTTTTGACGATTCCATGTACCTCCCTGACGACGTGGCGTATTTCCTTGCGGAGCATGCTCGTTCAAATATTCGGGAGCTTGTGGGATGCCTGATACGCGTGATCGCCATGAGCACTCTTCAGGGCCTCCCTATCACCAGGGAATTGGCCCAGACCGCAATTGCGGACATTTATCCTCGTCGCGACCGCAAGATCGGTATGGATGAGATCATAGGTCAGGTGGCAAAGACGTTTAATGTGAAGGTTTCGGACGTGAAATCGAAAAAGAAGCATAAACTCTACGCCTTACCGAGACAGGTCGCGATGTACTTGGGAAGGGAACTGACTGAACTTTCATATCCTGAGATAGGAGGCGCTTTTGGAGGGAAGGACCATTCTACGGTGATCTACGCGACCAGGAAGATCGAGAAGTTGCTGGAGAAGGACAATTCCCTCAAGAACCTCGTGGATGGATTGAAGATGGATCTCCGCCGGTGAGTATCATGTGGAAAAGTTGTTGACCCGTTCGTGATAACTCGTGCGTCATGCGTTATCCACGCGATTTCGCAGCGGTTCTCCACGGAAATTGAACAGGGAAAACCCGCGGCAGGCCCGACTTTGAACCGGTTGTCCACGAATCCACAGGCCCTTCTACTTCGCGCGTTCTTTATTCTTAAATAAAAGAACACTTAGGAGAGGTTGATGCTTTTCGAAATACAGAGAGACATATTCTTTGATGGACTCTCCAAAACCGTGCCCATTGCGGAAAAACGATCGCCGCTCCCAATATTGTCCCATGTTTTGTTGGATGCGGGAGAAGGACAGGTATCGCTCACGGCTACGGATCTGGAAGTGGGTCTTCAAACCATTCACGAGAGTGATGTGAAAGAGACTGGCCGAGTGACTCTTCCGTCGAGGAAGGCGCTTGAGATTGTAAGAGAATTGCCGGGGGGCCTTGTCACCATTCAATCCATTGGTGAAGGGCGAATAAAGATTATCGCCAGCG
This sequence comes from Deltaproteobacteria bacterium, assembly GCA_016875095.1. Lineage (GTDB taxonomy): Bacteria > Desulfobacterota > Desulfomonilia > Desulfomonilales > Desulfomonilaceae > VGSG01. The sequence continues at coordinate 26,735 of VGSG01000020.1, read as the reverse complement.
AGAGTGTGTTCGAGTTGGCAGGCATGGATCCCGCGGACTACCCTGCATGGTCCGCATTCGAGCAGATCAAGCCCGTTACTGTTGAGGCGGAAAAACTGATCAATATGATAGAGAAGACCAGCTTTGCGTCCTCCACTGATGAATCGAGATTCAATCTTAACGGTGTGCTCTTTGAGTGGCGTGATAACAGAAATCGACTCGTCGCTACGGACGGTCATCGCTTGGCGCTAATGGACGGGGAGTTGGGCCTTTCCTTGGAATCCAGCGTCCTGGTTCCCAAGAAAAGCCTAAATGAACTCAGGCGAATTTTGGAAAGCGTTCAGGGAGAGATCTCATTAGGTTTCGAGGAGAAAAACCTTGTTGTCCGGACCCACCGATTCACCATGACCTTACGGCTGATTGACGGCGAGTATCCTGACTACACGAAAGTGATTCCCAAGAGCGGAGACAAAATCCTGACGGCGGATCGCATGAAATTACTCCAAGCCCTGAAAAGGGTTGCCGTATTGACAAGTGACCGAAATAGAGGCATAAATATGAGTGTGAGCGCCGGTCGAATAGAACTCACGGCCACTCACCAAGACCTTGGCACGGCTCGAGACGTGGTGGACGTAGACTATAAGGACGAAGAGTTCTCTCTCATCATCAATGTGTCTTATCTCATAGAATCTCTCAGCGTTGTTGACACGGAAACAATATCCATGGAGTATATCAAGGAAGGCGCTCCTATTGTTGTTCGTCCTCACCCGGTCAAAGATTACTTCAATCTTGTCATGCCTATGCGTAAGTAACAAAGTACTATATAGAGATAACTTTTCGATTTGTAAGGGGTATCTGTACAGTGGAAGAAGTTCATGGCTACAGTGCGGAACATATTCGAGTTCTCGAGGGCCTTCAGGCTGTCAGGAACACTCCCGGTATGTACATTGGAAACACCGGTTCGGAAGGCCTACATCAACTGGTATGGGAAGTAGTGGACAATTCAGTGGATGAAGCCCTCGCGGGATATTGTGACGCCATATCAGTCACTATACACTTGGACAGTTCCGTGACGGTTGAAGATAACGGACGGGGCATCCCCGTGGAAATACACCCCACCGAGCAGATTCCCGCCGCGGAGGTGGTAATGACCATGCTCCACGCGGGCGGCAAGTTTGACAGCAAATCGTACAAGGTCTCCGGGGGCCTACACGGCGTAGGAGTCTCGGTCGTGAACGCTCTGTCGGAATACCTCAAACTGGAGATCCGTCGCGATAGCAAGGTGTACAGCCAGACATATTGTCGTGGTCGGAAGGTGACGGAATTAGAAGTAATCGGATCGACCAAGAGGACCGGCGCCAAAATCACGTTCCGACCGGACGAAGAGGTCTTCAGCACGATTGACTTCAATCATGAAACAATAGGAGCTCGGCTGCGGGAGCTTGCATTTCTCAACAAGGGCTTACGCATCAGTTTTGAGGACGAGCGTTCGGAAAAAGAGCCCGTTACGTTCCTGTTCGACGGCGGCATAGTTTCTTTCGTGGAACACCTCAACCGTGCCAAGAAGACGGCGGAAGGCAAGCCGATCTACATGTACGGAGAGAAAGACGACAATGTGGTGGAATGCGCCATACAGTACAATGACGGCTACTCGGAAACGGTCTTCAGCTATTGCAACAATATCAACACATTTGAAGGGGGCACGCATCTGTCGGGCTTCCGGGCTGCGCTCACCAGGACGATTAATGCCTACGCGAGCGCTCAAGGCCTCCTGAAAAACGGTAAGACTCAGTTCAGTATCAGCGGCGATGATGTCCGAGAGGGTCTGACGGCCGTATTGAGTGTGAGGATGTTGAATCCTCAATTCGATAGCCAGACGAAGTCCAAACTTGGGAACTTGGAGATCCGGGGAATTGTTGAGCAATTGATCAACGAGAAGCTCTCCGAGTACATGGAAGAAAACCCACAGGTCGCGAAATGGGTGGTTCACAAAGCATTAGAAGCCGGCAGAGCCCGAGAAGCGGCCCGAAAAGCCCGAGAGCTGACGAGACGAAAGAGCGCTCTCGAATTCAGCAGTTTGCCGGGAAAATTGGCCGACTGTCAGGAAAGAGATCCCGCTCAGGCCGAATTATTTATTGTGGAAGGAGAATCAGCCGGAGGTTCGGCAAAGCAGGGTCGAGATCGTCGCACGCAGGCAGTGCTTCCCTTGAAAGGAAAGATCCTGAATGTGGAGAAAGCGCGATTCGATAAGATCGTCCAGAGCCAGGAAATACGGGTGCTCATTACCGCTCTGGGGACCGGCATCGGGGAAGAGGAATTCGATATATCAAAGATCCGATACCATAAGGTCATTATCATGACGGACGCGGATGTGGATGGTTCGCATATTCGGACTTTGCTGCTAACCTTCTTTTTCCGTTGTATGCAGGAAGTAATCAACCGTGGATACCTCTATTTTGCTCAGCCGCCGCTTTTCAAAGTAAAGAAAGGTCGGGAAGAACTCTACGTCAAAGATGAAAATGAGCTGGATGACATCGTGCTGAACCTTGGTCTGGAGAACCTCAGGGTGACGCACAACGGCGATTTAGTGGAAGGAACGACGCTACTCAACCTAATCAAAAGCCTTCTGCGACGCGAGAAGATCCTGGAGGTCTTTGAGCGCAAGAATATGGAAAAGGTAGTGCTCAAAGGCTTCATGGAGGAAGATATGTCCCGTAGCGTTCTTGCGGACGAAGCCGGGACCCGGGCAGTGGCGGATTCGGTGGCGAGAAAGATCGAAGAGGCCGCGCCGCAGATTGGGCCGCTACGATTCGAGGTAAGAAAGGACGAGGAAAAATCCACGCACTATATTGAAGTGAGATCGCACCGAAACGGCCTCCTCCGCCGAACAATTATAGACGCGGACCTGATCGAATCGTCCGCATTCGGCGAACTCTGCTCCATTAGCAAGAAAGTAAGACTCCTCGGTCAACCTCCTCTGGAAGTTCTTATTGATGAGAGCAGGACGTCAGTACCCACATTCTCGGACCTGGTGAATCTGGTTATTACTCAGGGCCGCAAAAAGCTGAACATCCAGCGATACAAGGGTCTTGGAGAAATGAATGCGGAGCAGCTCTGGGAGACTACAATGAACCCCGAGAGCCGCAAACTGCTCCAAGTTACTATCGAAGACGCGGCGGAAGCGGAGAAAATCTTCTCCACCCTCATGGGGGACCAGGTGGAGCCCAGACGGGAATTCATCGAGGCAAATGCGCTCAATGTGGTCAATCTGGACTACTGATTGAGCCCAGAGGCAACAGGCCCGACTCACGGAATGTAGGCGCATTCAATCCTGCCTCCTGCGGTGAACAAGGAGTGGCTTTCCGGTTCCTGAGGAGAGAAAAGTGAAGATCGAGAAGGTCGCGGTAATCGGCATGGGCGCCATGGGCAGCCAGATCGGCATCGTGTGCGCCAGGGCCGGCTTTAGCGCCTCAATGGTTGATTTGTCCCAAGACGCGGTTCAGCGAGGGTTGGCAAGCATCGATACCTTTTTGAAGCAACAAGAAAAGAAGGGCAAGATCCAACCGGGTGAGAAAGATAAAATTTTCTCCAGGATTTCAGCCGGCGGGAACCTGGAAGAGGTGGTATCTGACGCGGATCTTGTTATCGAGGCGGTCTTCGAAGATATCCAGGTAAAGAAACGGGTCTTTGAAAGGCTGGATAAGGCCTCTCCAGGGCGAACTATCCTGGCGACGAACACTTCAACGCTCTGGGTCACGGAAATAGCGGCCGCGACCAACCGGCCCAGCAAATGTATCGGCACGCATTTTCTTATTCCAGCCGCGCTCACGCCGCTCGTAGAAGTGGTTCGGGGAACAGAAACGTCAGATGAAACTCACGCGGCGGTCACGGAATTCCTGGGTAACTGCGGCAAAGAGACCGTGACGGTGGCGGACTCTCCGGGCTTTGTTATCAACAGGCTGTACCTACCACTGGTGAATGAAGCGTTTTTCGCACTGGGAGAAAACCTGGCTGCGGCCGAGGAGATCGACAGGAGCTGCGTTAGAGGACTTGCCTTTCCTCTGGGGCCTTTGGCTGCAGCGGATGCTTTCGGGTTGGACATACTGCTGGATTGTATGAAGACCTTTCACAGAGAATTGGGAGACAAGTACCGACCCGCGCCCTTACTCGTGAAGCTGGTTAAAGCCGGCCGCTTGGGTAGAAAGACAGGCCGAGGGGTCTATGACTACCGCAAATGACGTTCAGGGGACGTATGGTTAGAGATGCGGACACGCTGAGACGCATTTGATGCACGTGTACCATGAATGATCGTCCACACCGCTCACATGGTTTATCATTTCCAAGTCTTGGGGATCCGGCTTAAGCGATCGTACCAAATGGGAGAAGATAGGGCTCTTCATCGAATGCTTCAGGCACGCGATACGGCCCACTTTTCCAGTTCTTTCAATGGCTTGAACCGGACATTCTTCCTGACAAACAGAACAGTCTGTTGGGCATCCTTTGTCATCGCGATCCGGAAAACTCGTTGGGGCCAAGGCGGCTGTTGTAACGATCCCTCCCAGAAGGAGTCTCGGCCCGTACCTAGCGTTGAAGAGCAAACCGTTCTTCCCGATTTTGCCAATGCCTGCCGCTTCACCCGCCCTGACAAGGCTCAGATAACCCCGGAAGTCGCCCCACCCGGCGACATGGTAAGGAAATCAACCATAGACAGGCACAGCTACTGCGCCGTCCTCTTCAATGACAAGGCTCGCTTGAATCAATAAAGCGTCTAACTGACGATAATTGATAGCAGCGGCTCTCCAGTACGTCTGTTCCGCTTTTTCGGCAGTTTGAAAAATCCCTTTGGGAAAAGGTATGCCCGCGCAAAGAATGCTCTGAGCGCCGGTAAGTATGTCGGAGGGCCTATAACCTAAGGGCTCATTTGCCAGTGACGACACCGATGCGATGCCGAACACAGGAATGTCTTTGCTCAACAAGAAGGCCTTGATCTTTTCAGTAAGCTCATTCATGAAACGCCCTCCCTTCTCATGAACCAGGTCTCGGGCAATCCCGAGGCGACAAATCAAATCCCCTTGAATTTTTTTGATAATCCATCAAGCACACGTGAGAAGACATCAACCTGATGTTCGGAAAAGCCTGATTTTATTTCGTTATTCACCCCCCGGATGATGAGTTTGGCTTTTTCAGCCTCTTCCAGTCCCGCCGGCGTTACGCATATGAGCAAGGCTCGGCGGTCTTCGGGGTCCGCGATTCGGGTGACAAAGCCGGCTTTCTCCAGACGGTCGATCAGCCCGGTCATCGCGGAATTCTCAATACCGAGGATCCTTCCGATCTCGGACATCATGCGGCGGTCTTGCTGCTCCAGCAGAAAGAGAACTCCGGACTGCGCGAGGGTGATTCGCACGCCCGCTGCTAATAAGGCCTTGTTCGCGTAGTTCTTTACCCCCTGCTGCACAATGGTGAGCAAGAAGATGAGTTTGTCGTCGCTGCTCATTGAGATCGGTCCAAGAATTAATTAGTCCAGATATAATACGTTAGCGTATTATACGGTCCTGGATAATATACAGGGTCGGCAATGTCAAGAACTTTCCTGGCGTGGGGGCAACATTTTGTTTATACAGCGGAAATGGCTGCTCCGGTCTTCCGGAATCCCGCTCTTGGCCTCTTGCAAAGCCCGCGCCGTAGGAAAAGCGGTAGCGGCCAGCCTCCCGTTCCGGCGCCTACCAATGCCCAAACGGCAATCAGAGATTGTTTTCGACGCTTGCCATAAGTTCAAGGGTTCGTAAAAGGGTGACCAGCCAGCGAGGGAGGGAATCCGGGGACGCCTCTGGTTGGAGAAGAGAGGCGTCCCCGGGATGAGCTTTCAGGCAGAATCACACCGAGGGTCTGGGCAGGAGGCCGGCTTTCTCTGCGATTTCGCCGACCTTTTCTTCCCATTCGATGGCCATGATATGAACGCCCGCTATGCCCTTGATCTCTTTGAGTTCTTGGATAGTTTCCACCGCAATCTTGATGCCTTCTTCAGCCTGTTTCTCTTTGGGGGTATCTTTCATGCGGGCGAGCAATTCGTCAGGCACATCCATTCCCGGCACATTCTTGGCCATATACCGGGCCATGCCGAAGGACTTGAAGGGCGTTACGCCGCCGAGGATAAAGACCTTCTCGTGGAGCCCGCGGTCTACCACGTCCTTCATCCACTGCCGAAATCTCTTCATATTGAAGATGCACTGGGTCTGAATGAACTCCGCGCCCGCCTTGACCTTCTTTGCCAGACGAGGGGCCCGGATCTCGAACGGGTCGGCAAAAGGATTTTCCGCGGCGCCGACGAAAAGCTTCGGGGCCTTCTTTATTTCCTCGCCACTGAGGAATTTGCCCTCATCCCTCATGAGGCGGACCGTCTGGATAAGCTGCATCGAATCCAGGTCAAATACATTCTTCGCCTGAGGATGATCCCCGAACTTCTGGTGGTCGCCGGAGAGGCAGAGCATGTTCTTGACGCCAAGGGCCGCGCCGCCCAAGATGTCGCTCTGGATCGCGATGCGGTTCCGGTCCCGGCAAACCATCTGCATGACCGGTTCCATGCCTTCCTGCATCATGATCACCGCGGAGGCTATGGAAGACATCCTGACCACTGATGTCTGGTTGTCGGTGATGTTGAACGCGTCCGCCTTTCCTTTGAGGAGCTTGCATTTCTCACGGATCACGTCCGGGTCCGCGCCCCGGGGAGGACCACACTCGCCGGTAACCGCGAATTGACCTGATCGGAGGATTTTCTCGAGTCCGCTGTCAGTCTTCACATCCCCACTCATCTCTGGAAGTCCTCCCTGATCATCTTTCTTGGTCCGCCATCCCGGTTCTTAGACCAGTCAGCTATGTCGGCCAGCTCCTCATAACGGTCCATCTGGTCGAGGTACCTTAAGCGATCGATGATGAGTTGCCAGGCGCAGTCCACTTCGGGTGATATCTCGCACTTGCCGCCGGTGGAACCGCCGCACGGACCATTGAGGAGGCTCTTGGAACACCGGGCAATAGGACAAATCCCGCCGGTATATGCCAATTTGCACTGGCCGCAGGTCTGGCAGCGTTCCACGTAGTAGCCTTCTTTCACCGATCCGCCGACGAATGTGGTATCGAGCGCGGGGTATGCGGGGGTCTTTGCGTAACGTTCCGCGACGTACTGGACGCCTGCGCCGCACGCGAGCGAGAGCACGGCCTCCACGTCCGGCACAATGTCATGGATTTCTTCCACGTATTCCGGATCGCACTGCCTCTCCACGGTCTTCTCGATGATCTCCAGGGGATTGCCATCCTTATCCCTGGACATTTTCAACTGGCTGGAGAGGACGCGGACTGCGTCATCGCCCCCGGTGAGACACACGGTGACGCATCCGCCGCATCCGAGCACTAAGATCTTCTTGTGGCCCTCCAAGGTCTTCAGGATCTCTTCGAAGGGCTTCCGTTCACCTATGACCATGTTGACGCCTCCAAACACACACGAAAAGCGGCCCATGCTCAGCGTATCAAGCCGCTTGGTCTTTCTTGTTTTGGAACTTCTTATTGAGAGGGCTCGGGCCGAGTTGCCTGATCCGCTCGGTGAACTCGCGGGCCACGTCGGCAAATTTGGGGCCCATGGCCGCGCTCATATTGAACATCTCCAGGCGTTCGGGCTCCAGGCCCACTTCTGCGATCAATCTCTTCGCATAAATTACCCTTGGTTTGGCAACCAGGTTTCCGAGTATGAAGTGGCAGTCTCCTTCCATGCAGCCTGCCACGTACACGCCGTCCGCGCCCTTCTCAAAGGCCCGAAGAAGGAATATGGGCGTTACCTTCCCCGAACAAGGGAGGCGAATAATTCGGATATTGGCCGGATATTGAAGCCTCATGCTGCCCGCAAGGTCAGCGGCTCCATAAGCGCAGTAGTGACAGCAAAATGCTACAATCGTCGGCTCGAAGTCTGAACCTGCCATCTGGCTAAGCTCCTCAAATGTATCTCAATGGAAATGCGACGGGAGGAATCTTACTCTAAAACAGAACCATGGAAATTGCAAGGGGACGAACGCTCCCGCGGCCGCAGTTTGATTGACAGGAGCATTCTCAGGCTTATCAGCGCATCCAGTTCCGGTTCGTGCATCAGCAGGCCTCGGTTTTGCCTCTGCTGCGAAACAGCAAGCGGGGTTATGAGATTCCCGCCTCTCAGACTTCGATACTGATCCCTGAAGACTGATGTTGCCAAAGAGCCACCTCATGGGCTAAGGTGACAAAATGGGGAAGAAGTATAGGTAACGGACATAACGCTCTATGAATTTGGCTCGGCGATGACCGGGAAGGGTTCCGACGTCTTTCTGGCCACTAGAGGCCAGCCGAACGATCCATTTCCGCCAAGAGTGAGTAATTTAGGAGAATCAGAGGTCTCGGTCCGAGAGAATCGCGCCGAGAGGCATTCCCATGGAGCGTCGGTGTGTTTTTCACTCGAGGCAACGACCCTAACGAGGTCGAGCTCATATTTGGAACGGACCTTTTCTTGCCGAAGGGATCGAGAGGACCGTTGGGAAGCCTTGCAAGCGTTGTTGGCAAAAATCAAGGATTCGCGAGGGCCTACACGATTAACCTATAGGGTCTCTAGAAGATAAGGCCGCGCGCGCGGATTATGGTTAAAGCTTCTGCCGCAACCCACCGATTATAGAACTTTTATCTTGACATCACCAAGGTGCGGTGCTACGAAACAATGACAGCACTTCCTATGCCAATCGGCCCCAAGAGGCATCGCAGAATGAGGCTCATCCACGTGGAGAATTATTTCGCCCCAGGCAGCTATGTGGAGGGATACAGCACGCTCGTAAGCGAGTGGGGTCGTGCTGGTTCAGCGAGAGTCAGAGCGCAGGACTGGCTGCCTCTTGCGTTAACAACCTAGGGGGAATAAGCTATGTCGCAGGCATTAGCACGAGAGGAAGAAACTCAAGAGCTTCGTGTCCTTGACGCCGACCTTCCCTTTCTTGCAGTGGAAGCCGCAATAGATATTGACAATCTTTTATCGAACAGCGGCAAGGACTTGAAAGCAATGCGAAAATTAGCTGATCGGCTAACCAAATCGGTAGATAAACCTAATGGTACTCCGCGCTCTCTGATGGACCCGGCCACTCTTACAGTCCTTGGTGAGGCTCTGGCGCAGGCAGGCACTACCGAAACGCTGGAAAAGGTGGACGATCTGCTTCTTAGGGCCGAGAAGATTTCTCAAGTGTTGTCAAGCGAGGATCCCACGAAGAACCTTACGGAACTCAAAGAAGCACGCGCTTTCTGTTTGGCCCTTTCAAGAGAGGCCGCGGCCTACCGCAACTCACTCAGTGACCTGAGGCCATCACATCCGTTCCGGCGGTGAAGGTGTTCACGACAGACCATGCCAAGAAGCGAATTTCTGCGGTTGTTGATGAGATAGAGCGACTGAAACAATCTGAGTTCCCCTACACCCAGCCGCGAGATGCACTGGAGCTATTGGCAAGCGAGCTCCGCCGTCGTCATTCGGTCCTCAACAAGTTACAACCCGACGCACCAGTGGATGCCATTAACGAGGCGTGCAGCAGGTCCCTTGACGAGCTTCACGCCTACGTCCCCCTTCTGGGTTTCATACTCCGCTCGACAAATGTCCGCAATGCTTTCGAGGCGTACTCCCCTCTTCTGCGGCTTGCTCAAAGTACACTGGAACCCAACTCGAAATTGATCGTATCGTCGGAATGGGAGTATTCACCCTTCGTCTATCGCCCCATAGGCTCATTACCTGGCTTTGTTCTTATCGGTTTGCCGGCTCCAGAGTCGTCGAATCCGCTGCTGGTTCCTTTGGCCGGACACGAGCTGGGGCATTCAGTCTGGGTAAATCGAGGATTGTCCCAGGAATTTAAGGAACGAATCGAAGAAGGCGTTTTGCATGAATTGAGCACTTCGAGGAGGAAAGATTACGAAGAGGTATTTCCGCACATCCAAGTCGAAGACCCACGGGACGGGAAGTCTGCACGGACAACTTTGATGCTCGCGTATACTTGGGCGCTGTTACAAACCGAGGAGATTTTCTGTGATTTCTTCGGATTGAGACTTTTTGCGGAATCATATCTGTACGCTTTCACGTATCTTATTTCTCCTGGCAGAGCAGGATCGCGTAGCACCAATTACCCTAACATCAAACAGCGAGTGTGCTATCTCGGCAAAGCAGCCGAGGCGCGTGGAATATCGGTCCCGGTCGGATTCCAATCGGCTTTCATTCAACAGGATGAACCGGACGAAAAAGCGTCGAAACTACTCCTTTAAGTTGCGGATACGGTGTCAGCTTCCCTGATCCCCGAGTTAATCAGATTGGCCTGGGAATGCGCGGATACTAGATTGGTTCCCATGCGGAACGAATTTCAGGTTTCCCGCATTTGCTCTTATTTCAAATCATGGGTCATTCCAACGCCGGAACCTTACCCGCTGGTGGATATTCTCAATGCAGGATGGAAGTGCTATCAAGATAAGGACCTTTGGAAGGACTCTCAACAGATCAAACCAGAGAGCAGGTATAATATTCTCGCGGATCTGGTGCTGAAAAGCATGGAAGTCTCTGAATTCCATGAACGGTTGAAAAATAGCCATGATCTTGAAGGCTGACCAAGTAGAGCACGAGTTGGAGAACCCGCCGGACCGGGAAGATCCGTTAGTTATTACACCCAAGCCTAAACTCGAATACGGTGCCGCGTCCATAGACCTAAGGTTGGGCCGTTGGTTCTCGACCTCCCGCCAAAGTCGCATTCCTCTTATTGACGTATATGCGAAAAGCGAAGAGAAACCAACCGAGGCCAAACTCAGCAAGTTCCATTACGTGCCGTTCGACGAGTCGTTTGTTCTCCACCCGAAGGCATTTGTGCTTGGGGTTACCTTGGAATGGATTCGTCTGCCAGCAGATCGTGCAGCCTACGTCATCGGAAGATCCTCATGGGGCCGCCATGGACTGATCATTGCGACCGCAACCGGGGTTCATCCAGGCTTTACGGGATGTCTTACTCTTGAGCTTTCTAACGTTGGTGAGATCCCCATCAGGGTCCAACCAGGGCTCACGATTTGTCAGATCTTTATCCATGAAATGGCAACTGGAGCTTCCAAAGATGTGGATAGGAGTTCCTTTATCGGCAAAAGAAAGCCCGAACGTGGCACAATAGAACCGGACGAGATAGCCAGGCGTCTTGCCCGCAAGACTGAAGAGCCTGGAACTTGACACACCCTCAGCCGTGCGCCCCTACACGAACGCACTTCCGGCCCGACCTTCACAGGGTACACATGTTTCGTGTGCCGTCCTATATCGGTTCCCAGCGTTCTTCGATGGCTTGGCGATCCATGTATTGTCGAATCGAGTTCAGATCGTCGATGCCCTGGAAGTCCCGCGGTTCCCGACCGTCCACCACATTGAGAGCAAAGATCGGCCTCTTTTGAAAGAGCCCGTGGAGCAGACCGGCCAAAGGATGGCCGAGATTATCAACGCCGCCCTCGGATTCTCGGACCAGTTTCTGCGCATCCTTGCGAAGGTCCAAGATCAAGCTGAAGCCGCGACGGAAGAGCATCTCCATATGGTTTGCCCGTAGCACGTCAACCGCTTGCTCCACCTGATCGCCGCACATATCCTCCAAAGCCAGGTTAATATAGCCGCCGACCTTTTGTAGGCTCCGGCGCAAGTCCTCCATAGAGCCCGGATCACGCGCGTCGGCAACCATGACCTTGTTCCCCAGATGCGCCAGCTCAGCCGCCAGACGATCGCGTTCATCCGCATCGTCAATCAGATCGAGGCTCTTCTTGAGCAAGTCATCCTCATTGATAAGCTTCAGCGGGTAATCGAGGACCCCAGTGGGCTCGCGATCTTCGGCGGGCGGTGGAGGCATCTCAGGAGGAGTCAGAGCGACTGCGCTTTTGTGAAGGTACTGATACACCTGCATGGCATCATCGAAATCAGGAAACCCGTGCTCGGACAGGCGAGCCCTGCGCCATTTCGCGGCCATTTCCTGATGCTCGGTGGGCACGCCACGAGCCAATTGCTCCATGAGCCCCATGTAATAATGCGGATTCCAACCGAAAACAGTCTCAAGGAAACCCTTGATAACATCTTCGGAGCTGGGAATCCGAAATTTGACAAAGAACAGATCATCCAGCGTAAACCACGGCAAGGTGTCCCGTTCCTCAGTCAGGTCGATATCCGGGTTCCTGGTAAAGACGGTGACAAAGGGATGTAACGAAGTGACGAGGAGTTCCGGGTCGCAGGTCTGTACGAACTGGAGGATTTTCTCCTCACTAGTTTTCGCGATAAGTTCCAGCCACTTGGCCGAGGCCCACGGGTCGAACATGTCTTTCTTCCACAGTTCCAGATCGAGGAGGCGCCGCAACTGCCTGCCGGTTGTTGCGGCCACAAGGTGCGGGGCGCTCTCTTCACCCAAGACCTTGATCGTATAGTACATCTCCTCTTCAGAAAGGCCCCGGGTCAGATCACCGGGACGTGAAACGGCCCCAAGCAGGGTCTCTTTTGCCGCGGGGGAGAGGGTCCGGAATATCTCGGTCCGCCTCTTCAGCGGGAGAGCGTCAAAAGCCTCCACAACACGCAGCGCTTCTTCGGTTGACCGTGGTCGATCCATGATGATAGTTTATTCATTTTACAGCCGAGAAATCAACACGTGCCGGGGGGCTAAGCCACGAACTATAAGGGCCCCGGGGGTTTGGCGCCGCGCGCGACGGCGTGTTGGCGAGAAAGGCGATTCCGTACAGGCTCCCAAAGACCATGTGACGCTAATCCGAGGAGCGGACTATGGATAAATTAACGGGCAAGGCAATCATTGCGATGGGTGGAGGTCCCACTGCGGTCATCAATCAGTCGCTGGTCGGCGCGGTGGTTCAGGCTCGTCAATATCCGCATATTACGCAGTTCTACGGCGCTTTCCGAGGCGTGCAAGGGTTGGTGGAAGAAGCGCTCATCAATCTATCCGAAGCAACGACCCATAACCTGGAACTGGTGGCCAGAACTCCCGGAGCGGCCATTCGGAGCACCCGGGACAAACCTGACGAAGAGTACTGCAAACGGATATTCGACGTGTGCAAGGCTCACGGCGTGAACTACTTCTTCTATGTCGGCGGGAACGATTCGGCCGAAACATGCAGAATTGTCAACAAGTTTGCTGCGGAAGCCGGGTACGAAATGCGGGTCATGCACATTCCCAAGACAATCGACAATGACCTGAAGATTACGGACCATTGCCCCGGATACGGCTCTGCGGCCAAATTTGTTGCTCAGGCTTTCATGGGCGTGAATCTGGATAATCGGTCGCTCCCGGGCGTGTACATCGGTGTGGTTATGGGTCGCCACGCGGGATTCCTCACCGCCGCGTCGGTATTTGCCCGCAAGTTCCCTGACGATGGGCCGCATCTCATTTACTTGCCGGAGCGGCCTTTCGATCATGAAGAGTTCGTCGGCAGTGTCGATCAGGCTTACGCTAAGTATGGACGCTGCGTGGTCGCGGTCTCCGAAGGCATCCGGGATGCGGAAGACAAACCGGTGATCGCGGGTCTCGTTGAGCGAGTCGAGCGAGATTCTCACGGCAATATCCAGCTTTCAGGGACTACGTCTCTCGGTGACGCGTTGATGGATCTCGTGAAACAGAGGCTGAAGATAAAGCGAGTTCGGTCGGACACGTTCGGGTATTTGCAAAGATCCTTCCTCGGATGCGTTAGCGAAGTGGATGCGAACGAAGCGCGGGAAGTGGGCGAACGAGCGGTGCAGATAGCAGCATGGCATCGGGTGGACGGGTCAATAACCATAGAACGGACAGGCGACTACAGCGTGAGATACAATGTAAGCCCGCTGGAGGCTGTGGCCAAAGAGACGAAATCCATGCCCGACGATTTCATCGAGGGCGCGAATGACGTGACCGTCGCGTTCAAGAATTACGCTCGGCCCCTGCTCGGAGCTGAACCGATCTACGAACGCCTCAATGCGCCGCCGGTGGCAAAGATCCTGCAAAAAGACTAGAAGCGGCCGCAAGACATGGGAGCTTGTGAAGAAGTGGCCGGGGAAACCTTCTCGCAGCTTACGACCAAGTGTTCCGGTGTCCAAATACGGTGGCGTGTTGATGGCTCCGGTGGGACAGGCGTCACGCCTGTCTATTAAGAAATGACAGGCAGAATGCCTGTCCCACCATCCTCCCAAACAGATGGCCCCGAATACGGATATTCCCGCGTGACCGACAAATCCGACTACCAATTCATGTTATTAGCTCTGGAACTGGCCCGCAGGGCAGCCGCGGAGGGCGAAACCCCGGTCGGCGCCGTGATCGTTCGCAATGGCGTGGTCATCGGACGGGGCTACAACCGAGTCGAAGCCGACCAAGACCCTACTGCTCACGGCGAGCTCATTGCCTTGCGAGAAGCCGCCCGCCAAGCGGGTGATTGGCGATTGCCGGAGGCAACCATCTATGTTACATTGGAACCGTGCATCATGTGCATGGCAGCGCTGGTGCTGGCTCGGATAAGGCGACTCGTCTTCGGCGCTCGAGACCTTCGATGGGGCGCGGTTGGGAGCCTGTTCGATTTCTCCCATGACCCCAGGATTAACCACGAACTGGAAGTGGTTTCCGGTGTCTTGGAAGAAGAGAGCGCCGCGTTATTACAAGAATTTTATCGGAATGTCCGAGCAAACAAGCGCTGACCCACCAACGCGGAGAGATGCCCGAGAGGTCGAAGGGGGTTGACTCGAAATCAACTGTACCCACGTTGGTACCGGGGGTTCGAATCCCTCTCTCTCCGCCAAACCTCCGCAACATCGTTTTCAGCCATTTCTCCCCGTTATCTAAACCGCCTTGAGAGTAAAGCTCGCCTCGTCGTCTCCACGTGCCCGTGACACAGTCCCCATCGAATACGAAAGCACAACCGGCCATGCAACTTTGCCGCGGCGCGAGCATCATTATTCTCATAAATGGTGGTGTCCCGGAGGAAACTCGGCGATACGGCCAAGGCCCGCTCCGGGGCGAATCAATGTCACGAAGGAAAAGAATATGCCAAGTCTTTTCGATACGTTGAAAATCAAGGATGTAACACTACGAAACCGGATCGGGGTTTCGCCCATGTGCCAATACAGTTCTCATGACGGCATGGCAAACGATTGGCATTTGGTGCACTTGGGGTCGCGTGCAATCGGTGGCGCAGGCCTGGTCATCGCTGAGGCCACTGCTGTGGAGCCCCGCGGCCGGATATCTCCGCAAGACGCGGGCCTGTGGTCTGACGAACAAATCGAGCCTTTGAAGCGGATCACGAAATTTGTCAAAGAGCACGGAGCGGTTCCGGGCATTCAGCTTGCTCATGCGGGTCGAAAAGGAAGCGCCGCGAGGCCGTGGGAAGGCGATCAATCGCTGGCGGATGAAGAGAGCGGCTGGGAGATCATCGCGCCGAGCCCGTTGGCTTTCGGTCATAAGCTGTGGCGTGTGCCCAAGGAAATGGACCACAACGACATAGCCAGGGTCCAGCAAGCGTTCCGGGACGCAACCAAACGCGCGCTGGAAGCCGGTTACCAATGGCTGGAACTGCACGCGGCGCACGGGTATCTGTGCCACAGCTTTTATTCTCCGTTGTCGAACCACCGAACCGATGAGTACGGCGGCAGTTTTGAGAATCGGATCCGATTCGTGTTGGAGACCTTCTCTGCAATGCGGGAAACGTGGCCCGAAAGGCTACCATTCTCGGTGCGCTTGTCATGCTCGGATTGGGTGGAAGGAGGCTGGACGATCCAGGAAGCCATAGAGTTGTCAAAGAAGTTGAAAGAACGAGGAGCTGACATGATCGATTGCAGCTCAGGGTTCGGCGCCCCGGATCATAAGAATTACCCCTTTGCTCCAGGGTGGCAGGTTCCGTTTTCGGAAGCCATCCGTAAGCAGGCCGGGATCGCCACGGCCGCGGTGGGTCTCATAACCGAACCGAAGCAGGCTGACGAAATTATCCGCAAAGAGCAAGCGGACCTAGCGCTCCTCGCCCGTCAAATGCTGCGAGATCCGTATTGGCCCTATAGGGCGGCAATTGCTCTGAATGAAAAGGAGAAGGCGCCGGGCCCAGCGGCCTATGCGCATTGGATTTGAACAATTGTGGAGAAATCCGACCGGAATGAAACTGAGACTGAGGTTACAGCCATGATGACATTATTGATGAAAATATTGCTTGTAAGCTTGAGTGTCCTGGCGGTTCTGGCAGTGATCGCGACCGCTCAGTCGCGATCTCAAAAAGCTACTTTTGCCGGTGGATGTTTCTGGTGTATGGAATCGGCCTTTGAAAAACTCGACGGCGTCATTGACGTAGTGTCGGGTTACGCGGGAGGCGGCGGTCAAAACCCCACGTATGAGGATTACGCGAAGAAAGGCCACGTGGAAGTGATAGAAGTCACCTACGATCCGTCCAAGATATCCTATGAACGACTACTGGAGGTCTTTTGGAGGCAAATAGATCCGACGGACTCCGGGGGACAGTTCGTGGACAGGGGAGCGCAATACCGATCCGCGATTTTCTACCATGATGACGACCAAAAACGACTGGCGGAGAAGTCAAAGGCGGAACTCGGCAAATCAGGAAGATACAACAAACCGATCATGACGGAAATCCTGGCAGCCGGTCCGTTTTACAAGGCCGAAGAGTATCATCAGGATTATTACAAGAAGAACGCGATCCGATACAAATTCTACCGGTATAATTCCGGTCGCGATCAGTATTTGGAAAAGGTATGGGGCCGAGACAAGGATGAAAAGAGTCAGACCACGAACAACCCAAACTATAAGAAGCTGAGTAAAGAAGAGCTGAAGAAAAAGCTGACTCCGTTGCAGTATGAGGTGACGCAGCAAGACGGGACTGAACCGGCTTTCCGAAATGAGCACTGGGATAACAAGAAACCGGGGATCTATGTGGATATCGTTTCCGGGGAGCCCCTTTTCAGCTCATTGGATAAGTACGATTCCCGCACGGGATGGCCCAGCTTCACCAAACCGCTGGAACCGGGAAATATCGTGGAAAGGGAAGACAGAAAGCTCTTCACGAGGCGCACCGAAGTGAGAAGTCGGCAGGGGGATTCTCATCTTGGGCACGTCTTTCCGGATGGGCCCAAGCCCACCGGTCTCCGCTATTGCATGAATTCCGCGGCCCTCCGCTTTATCCCGGTGGAGGACCTGGAGAAGGAAGGTTACGGCCAATACACGAAGCTGTTTGAAAACTAGGAGTAAAGCGCCTCGTCATGCCGTTACGGCTTCGTGTGAGAGGCGCTTCTGTTCGCTATAACGAGAGCGCGTCCAGCTCGGTGACCATTTCATCCGCGGTCATGATCCGGATGAGAGGATAGAGGATCAGGGGGTCGTAAAGCCCCAAGGTCATTTCATGGATTTCAGGCTTGTGGCAAGCGCACGCGTCACGAATGATCACTGCCTTGAAATCGTTTTGGATAGCATCCATAGCAGTAAGAAGAACGCACACGTTGGTTACGATTCCGCAGACCACTACAGTCTCGGCGCCCCAGGTTCGAAGTGTCTGATCAAGGTCGGTTTTGTGGAACGAGCTCATCCGCCGCTTGGGTAGGAAGAGGTCTGAGGGCTGCATACCCAACTCGGGGAGCGGATGGTCTCCGCCGGTCCCACGGATTGCGTGCGGTTTCATGCGTCCGCCAAAGATGAAATCGCCTTCCATGAAACTGTCGCATGCGAAGACCACCTTTTGACCTGTGCGGCGAAATGCGTCAGAAAGCCGATTAATTGAGGGGATGATCTTTGCGGCTTCCACGTCCAGCGGTCCTTTGCCTCCGATTTGAACATTGTCTTTAATCATATCGACAATGAGTAGTGCGTAGCGGCTCACAGATTGATCCTTTCCGTGTCTTTGCCGAAAGACGTACAAAAGGTCTCTTATTGGCGATTAGTTGGGTTTTTCATCTTTAGGAGGAGCAAAGATCTTCTGCCCTCTGCCCACGAGGTTAAGCGGGTCCCACCATCGCGTAGCGTCAGGCCTCTCAGGGGCCTTCGCCGGAATGACCGCGTCCGTCTTGGGCTTTTCCGCAATAGGTTCTGCAGGTTTGGCCGGCTTCTGCTCTTTGGAGGGAGGGACCGGCGCCTTGCGTTCGGGGTCCGGGTCGGGGCGCGCGTCGGGCTTCTTGGCTTCCGTTTCTTTGCTTTCTTCCAAAGGTTTCTTTGGCGTGAACAAGACCCTCGCCCATTTCCCCGATCGTTGGTCCAACGAGTAGACCGCTATATTTTCCCCTTCGCGGCATTTCACCCACCACTCATCGAACTCAGAACTATAGATCACGTCCATGATCTTCCCGTCGGTAGGGACCTGGAAAACCTGAGACTTCACGCTAATCCGATCGGCCGAGAAGGCCGCCTGAAAGAAACAGGCAGGCATCACCAACGCCAACCAAGTGGCAAGAAAGTAACGCTCTATTTTTGACATCTCTTCCGTTCCCTGAGGCAGGGGCAGTTATTTTAGCGCCTTACCCCACACTGCATATACGGGATCGCTGGGAATGCCAAGCATATAGTACTTGTCGTCCTTGGGACGCGGCTTGCCGATGCTTTCGAAATAGCCGCCTCGGTCCAGCCCGGGGGTCTTATCGAAGAAGCCTTTGACCAGGTCCACCCTCTGGGCCTCGGTGGATTGCTTCCAGATGTTCACCGCCTTGGGCGGAAACATCCGGTTAGAAAAGACCACAATGAAGATCCCGTGCGATTTGAGCACCCGGACCGCCTCGTAGAAGACCTCCAATGGATGTGTGAGGTATTCCACCGAGACCGTATTGATGACCACATCGAATCGATCCTCATGGAAGGGGAACCTTGGGTCAGCGTTCAAATCGTGAAGGACCCGTTCAGTGGCAAGCGGGTTTCCGTCCAGCTCCTCCTGATTCAGGCCGAGAACTGTGAGTGAGTCCGGTTTCAAGTCCCGCGTCAGATGCGAATCCACGCTTGCCATCAAGTCCAGAATCTTGGATCCCTTGGGAATAAGCCGTGCGTAGAGGTCTTCCACCGTAGACAGCGCCAAGGA
Organism: Deltaproteobacteria bacterium; assembly: GCA_016875095.1. Taxonomy (GTDB): domain Bacteria; phylum Desulfobacterota; class Desulfomonilia; order Desulfomonilales; family Desulfomonilaceae; genus VGSG01. The sequence goes on along the minus strand of VGSG01000020.1, from coordinate 7,700 downwards.
ATCCAGGTGATCGACCGCACGAGGCGTTTTGTAGAATATCAGATCAGGCGTTTCGTCTTCGCGGGCAAAATCTTCCTCGCGGTAGTACGCCAGAGTCCCTTTTGCCTGCTCCGGGAATTTCTTGCGGCCGGTTTGCTGGCTGACGATCAGGTCCTTGAGAGCGTCGGCGGACCATACAGCCAGAGGTCCGCATTGGCCTCGGGGATCCATGCGGCAACGATAACCGGTCTTTTCAATTCCTTGCTGCTCCAAAACGTCCCAGCTTGCCAGGTAATAGCAGCAGTTGTCGTTAAAGCATACATGGTGGATCTCTCCGCCCCAACTGGAGAGCAGCGGTGTCTCTATAGGATGCATCTCTGCGCCGCAATGAGGGCACTTACGCTGTTGAATCATCATCTTTGCTCCTTCTACTTCTCCGCGGCGAGGGTTCTTTTGCTATTCTAATGCCCGCCAAGCCACAGGTAAACCCTTTAGCCCGCGGACGTGAGCGCCTGCGCAAATCCTGGACAAAATGAGGCGTTCTGCTATGTTGTTGGAGTTGATCCAATGAAGCGCCAATCGTGAGATCTCTTAATTATCCTGCCACATCACGGTTCGGAGTCCGGGGGCAGGATCATGTCAGGAACAGCATCCATGCCACCGGAAACGACCGACCAGCCAATTCTCACAGCCGCGTTTGACCAGACGGAACCGATTGAGGCGATGATCCTTCGCAGCATGAATGAAGGGGTCATCACCCTGGAGTGTAACGGCGCGATCCATACGGTCAATCCCTCCGCAGTTCGGATCTTGGGATACGCGGAGCAAGAACTCAAGGGCAAGAAACTTCAAGAGGTGTTCTCGCGCGAACCTGAAAATAGGCATTTCACGGATGTCATCCTGAACGCGATCGAGCGGGGCTTACATGCCTCCAACACGGAAACCCGGTTCAAACGGGAGGACGGCCAGACGGTCGATCTGGCGGTCGCGACCGCGTACGTGGACGTGGACGTATGCAGCCCCGCTCTACAAAACGTGGTCTTGGTGTTCCGCGATGTCACCGCGTTTAGAGCAATGGAACGGGCGCGTCGCCGCGCGGTGAACCACCTTTCTCATGAGTTGAAAACTCCGTTGGCAATCATTGCGGCCACTGTCCAGAGTTTGGCGCGAAATGACGCGTCGGAGGAAGGTCGAAATAAGGCGGTGGAGCGCATGAACCGCAATGTCAAGCGCTTGTCCGATATGCAAGAGATAGTGGAGCAGATTATGTCTCCGCCCGCGTTCACCCCGAAGCCTCTCCGGGTGGACCGTACGGCGCAGGAAATAATCGAGGAGATCCGGACTCGTTGCCAGCACAGGGCCGTACGGATAACGACGCGTTTGCAGGCCCTTCAGAGCGAAGCAATGGACCCGGAACTTTTGAACATTGTGCTTAACACCCTTGTCAAGAATGCGGTTGAACGCACGCCGGACGAGGGAGAAGTGGAGATTTCCCTGCAACGGGGGCCTGATGGAATCGTTTTGCAGGTGCGGGATTATGGCGTGGGAATCAAGGTGAGCGACCAGGAATTCATATTCGACGGGTTCCATTACACCCAGGAGACGGAAGAATACGCCACACGGAAACCGTTTGATTTCAACGCGGGCGGGAAGGGTCTGGAGCTGCTTCGGCTCAAAGTGCTTTCGGAGGCCGGTTATTTCGCCATCTCCTTTGAGAGCGCAAGATGCCGATACATACCGGACAGTTCGGAACATTGCCCTGGGCGCATCTCGTCGTGCGAACAAGTGAACGATGTCCGGGAGTGTAGGGAATCAGGCGGCGCCACGTTCACCGTAACCTTCCCCGAACACAGAACATCCGGAGGAGATGAATCGAGATGAATCGTGAAAGGCCCCATTCTGATGGATAGAGCGCTGCGCGAGAGACTGGACCGAATGTTTTCACCGCGGTCCGTGGCCGTGATCGGCGCGGGCTCGGAGCCGGAAAGAGTTGGCCATGCAATCATGGACAGCCTGGTGACCGGCGGATTTCCCGGCCGCATATATCCGATTCATCCGAGGCACCAGCGGATCTTGGGTATTCCGGTGATCCCTGACCTGGCTGCGCTGCCGGAAGTCCCCGATCTTGCTGTGGTGGCCCTAAACCAGCATTCCACCGTGCAAGTAACGGCCCGCCTGAGCCAAATGGCAGTGGCAGGGGCAAGCGTCATCGCAGGCGGATATGCAGAGATGGGAGCAGAGGGCGCGGAGCTTCAGAAGCAACTCAGAGACGCGGCAGGAGACATGCCTGTCGTAGGCCCCAACACTCTCGGATTTCTCAATGCGCGAGCAGCGCTCAACGTGACTTTTTATCCGCGGGTCCTCCGTCCCGGAGGAGTGTCATTTCTGAGTCAGAGCGGCGGCGTGGGGCTTTCGCTCAAGGGACGGGCGGACGACGAAGGTCTGGGCTTGGCGAAATGGATTGGAGTGGGGAACCGGGTGAACCTGGAGTTTCACACGCTGATCGAGTACCTCGCGGAAGACCCGGAAACGTCCGTTATCGGAGTATTTCTAGAAGGAAGCGCAGATCCTCGCGCGCTCTTGGCCGCCGTCGCGGCGGCGACTCGCAGCAAGCCGGTGATTGTGTATAAAGGCGGCGCCGGCGCAGACGCGGATCGGGTCACCGTTACGCACACCGGAGCCCACGCGGGTTCGGATCGAATCTGGCGAGGGGCTCTGAAACAAGCCGGCGCGCAAATGGTCTCGTCATCCTCCGAGATGATCTCAGTATGCAAAGCGCTCTCGGTGGGTAAACGGCCGAAAGGGAAAAGGTTAGGGATTTTCACTCATACTGCGGGCCCCAGTATTGTTGCTTGGGACATACTCAGGCGAGAGCCTGGGTGTGTGCTGCCGGAGCTTCAGGAAAAGACCATTCAGAGGATCGCACAAATCCTCGGACCCACGGTTCCCGTGGTGTACAAGAACCCGGTGGACGGCGCGGCCGGGGCTTTCCTTAGCCAACCGTTCCACGACATTGCCGAAGCTTTGCTCCAGGATACATCTGTGGATGCTCTTCTCGCGATTTTTTGCGAGCACAAGAACTGGCCTTACCCTTCCGGCGCTCTCGTGGACCTGGCTCATCAATATCCTCAACCCATCGTAGCGTGCTTCATCGGCTCGTACCGGAAGATCGATCCGGACCGTTCCAAGCTCCATCAAGCCGGCGTCCCAACCTACGTGCTCCCGGAAGACGCGGCTGTGGGAATGCAAGCGCTCCTGAGAACCGTGGACTCCTCATGGTAACGTGGCTGATTTTTTGGGCGCCTGGTATAACTTTTTTTCCGCTTGGGCGTCATAACGTTCAGATGTGAGGGGATGTCCTCGCGCATTGGTAATGGGGAACCAAATCACATTCGGTATGGCCAAGGCCCAATCAATTGAAAGGATTGGTTTAACATGGAATCGGAGCAAGTCTGGGCCCCAGCAAGGGGGTGGCGCGTTCTTATTTCCGCCTTTTTCATTTTTGTTTCGTTAGGGGTGGTGCCTCAGCCGTCTTCAGCGACCTCCGAGCGGACTGCGTCGGTCGAAGCAGTAGAGGGCCAGGCGGAAATCCCTGGAGAAGGCGAAGGAGCCCAAGAACCGTTGCGAGTAGGCCACCTGGTAAGCACATGGCAAACGGTGACGACCGGGCAAGATGGAAAGTTGTTGCTTCGATGGGACCTAGGAATTGTGAGTTCTCAGGGGGCCCTTTCAACGCTTTTCTTGTCGTCCCGGGCCGCCAACGGAGGAGAGGTCCAAGACTTCCAGCTTGTGGAAGGAGTGCTGCGCGTTTCCACCGATGATCGAAAAAGCAGCCCAACCGGCCCCTATAGCGTGACTACGCCTATTGCGCTCATCCAGCCGGTTTCTTCAGCGGAACCGGTGGATTTCATCGTCGAGACATACGACCCGTCCTCGACCGTGGTCACGGTGCTACGGGGTCAGGTGGAAGTGAAAAACCTTTCTGTGGAAGGCGCGGCCGGGAGAGTTGTTCAATCATGCCGGTCCGTGCAAATTAAGGAAGGGAAGGCCGATACTCAGCCCCTGGAAGTGTACGCGGAAGACGCGGAGCGGCTCATGACCGCGGCCACGATCCCCGGATCGCTCGCGGCTCGTCTCGACGCGTGTCCCTCCCGTGCGGCGGCCGCAACGCCGCCGGTTGAGCCGCCCATGACGGCTCAGCCCGCGCCGCCGCACTATGTGCAAGAAGACTACCTGTACGACCCGTATCCGTTCGACGACATACGTGTCTATCCGCCACCTACCGCCGGCGCAGGCATTGTGGTCTTCATCCCTACGATCGGAGAGTGGATCATACCCTATGATGTCTACCGAACCTGGGGAGTGGGTCCGGACCTGATCGGGGTCTGTGTTCGGCGGATGCTCCTGGACCAGGCCCTTTACTACGATCATTACTACTGGAATTACTACCGGGTGCGACAAGCGGAACTGTATCGAATGGCTTATTTCGGCCAGCTTGCCCGCGACCGGGGCACATTGCGTCGGGTCCTGCGGGAACTCGATGACTTGCGCATTCGACAGGACTGGATGGCTCGGCGAATCCATCGCCTCGAACATCGAGTCAGAGATCTCGCGAGAGAGGAAGGCCGCCTGCCCGCGCGAGCTCGGATGAATCTGGTCAACGCGATTGCCAGCAATTTCGACGGGCAAAAAAATCTCCATGTGAGCCAGAAATTCCGGCAAGGGCTGAGAAACCGCATTGAGGCGCAAGGCCGCTTGGCGAGCCTTGCGGGGCAGGAGGTGTTTGCGCTTCGATCTCGGCTCTCCGAAGAGCGTGACCCCCTGAGGCGCGCCGCGATGAGAAACGAACTCACCGATGCGCGCAGAGTCATGGCCGAAGGCAAGATGCCGATCCCGGCTAAAGACCGGAACATGACAACCTTGGTAAACGAGATCTCGCGCGAGCAGGACCCGAGGAAAAGGGAAGACTTGCAGAGACAGGCGCTCAAACAGCTCGGAGGGCCTCAGCCGTCCCAGACGGATCTTTTCGCGCAGGAAAACCTAAACAAGCTCCAACGGGAATTGACGCGGTACCCTAACCCTCGGGCCGTGCCGCAACTGGAAAAGCAGCTCACGGAATTGAAACAAGCGGTTGAAACCCGCAGAACCGCCGATGCAACTAAGGACAAAGTCGATTTGACGCTCTCACAGGCCGCGGAGTCTAAAGATCCGGAGGCCCGGGGAAAACTATTGCAGCAAATCAAGCAACTTGCCCCGCCAGTGGCTGCCGCGGGCGCAGGACTGCTGCCGCGAGTGCTGGAACAGCAGCGTCTCCAGAATCAGCTTGCTGTGGAGGACGACCGCCGGAAGCGGGAAGAGCTCCAACGACGTCTCCAAGAGGGGCTGAAGAAGCCTCCTGCGCTTGCAATTCAACCTACGGAGCCGACGCGAAAGCCACCGGATAAGACGTCACTTCCTTCCGCGCAACAACCGCCTCAGCCCGCGGATCAAATCCTACGCACGGAGCAAGACCGGCAGCGTTTACAGGAACAGAGACGCCAAGCTGACCAGATGCGTCTTCAACAGGAGGATACGGCCCGTAAGGCAGCAGAGGAGCGCCGGCGACTGGAAGAGCTGAAGCGACAAGAAGCGGAAAGAGCCCAGATCCAACGACGACAGCAGGACGAAGCAGCTCGCCAGGCCGAGCAGGCTCGGCGGCAGCAGGAAGACTCGGCTCGCAAGGCTGCGCAGGAGCGGCAGAAACTGGAGGAACAGCGGAGAAGAGAGGCTGAAAGGGCTCAGATTCAGCGCCAACAACAGGAACAAGCTGCGCGCCAGGCTGAACAGGCGCGGCGTCAACAGGAGCAAGCGGCTCGGCAAGCGGAGCAGGTCCGTCGCCAGCAGCAGGAGCAGGCGCAAAGGGAGCAGTTGCGTCGTCAGCAACAAGAACAGGCTGCACGGCAGGCGGAACAAGCGCGCCGACAGCAGCAAGACCAAGCTGCGCGGCAAGCTGAACAGATACGACGTCAGCAGCAACAACAGCAGGCTGCGCGCCAGGCCGATCAAGCGCGGCGGCAACAGGAACAAGCGGCTCGACAAGCCCAGCAAGCCCAACAATTGAGGCAGCAGCAACAACAGCAGCAGGCCGCCCAGGCGCGACAGCGTGCGGAAGAAGAGAAGAGACGACAAGCTGAACAGGCGCGCAGACAACAGGAGGACGCCGCGAAGCAGGCGGAACGGTCAAGAAGATAGGGCCTGGGAAAGCGCCTGCCGACTGCGTATCCGAAGGGGCGTGAATTGGGATGGGCGCCATAGACTCGGGACCTGGTCTGCGGTCTGCAATTCTTTTTCAACTACATGAGAGCGGAAATGCTTTTATGGTGTTTCCCAGGGATGATGGCCTATTCATCACGCGTCACCCCTGAGTGCGGCGGGGTCAATCCCGCGAAACGCAGGACGGGATGCCGCCTTCCGCCCGAATGACTGTATCAGGCTACCTCGAATCGGACAAGACGTTCGACGAGGGGCATAGAGGTGGAGAGAGGCGAATCGTATCTTCACGGCAACGTTATTCGGCGATCTTGACCCCATTCCCGCCCTTGGAGAGGATTTCTTCCACAAACTTACGTGCGCGGGCGGGAAGGGTTTCCATGTTGTCGGAGGGACGAGCGGGCGTGCCCCCGATGGAGACCGAAAGACCGATATTCCCCTCCTCCGTGGTCACTGAAAATTGCGCCATCCGGGCTCGCACGCGGTCTCCGACGATCCAGAGTTGTGGTTCCAGCGCGTAGGGAAGAATGGCAATGAATTTGTGTCCTGTCCAGCGGGCTATTACATCCGACCCTCGCAGGATCTTGGAGAGTTCCGCGCCGGCCAACCTGAGCGCCCGATCCTGCGCCGCAACGCCGTGTTTGGAAGCAAGATGGGACAAGCCGTCCAGATGAACGAGCAAAATCCCGAAATCGCCCTGGTACCTTCTCATTTCATCGAGTCTTGCTCGTAAGGCCACCTCCGCCTGGCGTCTGCTCCCAACGCCGGAAACCGGGTCAAACAGCGCCATTGCAGCGTAATTGCCGGCGTCGTGGCTTTCTATCCCAGCGGCAAGGGATTCGCTGAACACCATTGCCCAGTCGGTAACATCACCCTGTTCATCCGCAAAGGTGACCGTCCGCAAGTTCACGGCCACAAGGTACCCGGAGGCGTGCTGAATATAGACTCCTTTTTCGCATGACCCGGTTGCTTCTTGAGCCTCGTCAAGGGGACAGAGAGCGGTTTTGCATAGTTCTCGGCCATCCGGCCCGCGACCTTTAAAGATCTCTTCGCAGGTGAGGACGTTCTCCACTTCTTCCCTCTTGTGCCCTGTAATCTGCTCGGCCGCAGGGTTCCAGCGCCGGATGATCCGATCCTTGTCACCGACAGCGACTCCGTCACTGACGCGGCGAAGCACGGACTCGTACATTTCAGGATCCCATGCCATGGCGGAACTCTATTCGATGGGTATTCGGGCAGCTTCCTTCTTTTGTCGGGCCTCTTTCTCATCAGGCATGGGGGGTCCGAAGAAGACGCTGCGAAATCCGCTCTGAAATTCTTGCAGACCTCTCTTGAAATGCGCCGCCCCGGTCATGACATCGGAAGGCTTGGGAAGCGCTTTCCTCACCACCAGAGTCATGGCGCCCGCAACAAGAAAAGCCGCACCGACTAAACGAGTGACGATTCCATGCGATTCCATGCTTCTCTCCGAT
>VGSG01000019.1 GCA_016875095.1 Deltaproteobacteria bacterium | reverse complement strand
CGCAGCGCGGAGGAGCCATTTCTCTCGAACCTTTTTGAGGGAAGCTGGCCATAACAACGAGTTACACAAAAACCATCCCGCGCGCTCCACGCGCCAACAGGAGTACACAAAATGCGCGAAACTCTAGCGGGGAGGCCCTTTTGCAAAAAGGGCCTCCCCGGCCAATCTTCAAATACTTCCTGATTCTTGAAACCACTCCTACGATGTCTTTCGCACGATGCGGGGTTCGGGCAGTGGGACGATAAATCCGCCCTGGTAGCCTCTCTTGGCAAGTTTCGGCATAAGCTCATCCGCGATATGCCACGAGAGGAGCATCGCGTAATCCGGAGGATCTTCAAACAGACGCGCCTCATCCTCCACCGGAATCACTGTGCCCGGCATGTACTTGCCGATCTTGTATGAACCTTTTATTTCCAGCACGCAGTCGAGGATTCCATCGTCGATCCCCACGTAGTTGACCAAAGTGCTGGCGCGAGAAGGCGCTCCGACGCCATATACACGACCGCCTTTCTCTTTTACTTCCGCAAGCAGCCGATACAAACCGAGTTTTGATTGGACCACGCGCCTCTTGAATGCTGCAAAGACTTCCGTGCCCGTTCCCGTTGCAACCTCTTTACCCAGGATCTCTTCCACTGACGGACGGATGCTGTGAGCGCCTTGTCGCGCGGCGTAAACCCGTATCGAGCCGCCATGAGTGGGAATAGGCCGCGCATGGAAGACTTCCAAGCCGTGCATCTCCAGCAGGCGCGTGAGGCTGTGCAGCGAATAGTAGCGAAGATGCTCGTGGTAAATCGTATCGTACTGCACGGTCTCCAGCAGGCTCATCAGATAGTGGGACTCGGAGATGAACACGCCCTTCTCATCGAGCATTAGGAGAATGTTCAGCACGATATCGTGGATATTTTCGATGTGCGCGAAAACGTTCGTTGCAGTAACGATCGCCGCGGGGCCTTCTTGCTTGCGAACCTTTTCCGCAACCTCGCGTCCGAAGTACGCCACCGACGTTGGAATTCCTCGCGAATGAGCCAGATGGCCCATGTCAGTGGGTTCTATGCCGTGAACCCGATATCCGCCTTTCTGGAAATTGCTCAGAAGCGTGCCGTCATTAGAACCGATGTCCACAATCAGGCTTTCCGGACCCAACGAAAACATACCGAGCGCTTCCTCGAAAAGTTGAGCGAAATTGTCGCGTAGGATTTTGGTTGTGCCGCTGGTATACGGATATTCGGGCGGGAAGAGCACCTTCGGATCCACAATGAGGCCCAATTGCGCCAGCTTGCAGTGTGGGCACAGAAGAACCTGGGCGGGATAGCTCGGCTGTTCCGCCGGACGAGCGCCTATGGGGCGCATCTGGTTGACCGGCGGCAGGTATCCCAGGAACATGATCGGCTCAAGGTCAGGATAATCGCAGACTTGGCAGCGGTCCACCACCACGCTTGAACCTGAGCCCGCGGCAAGTTTCGTCTGCTGAGCCATGCTGCTTTCTCCCTCTAACTGATATTGAGACCGCTTGGGGCCTCGTGAGCATGTTCTTCGTACCAGCGGGCAGTGATGAAAAGCCCTTCCCGGAATCCGACCTTTGGATGGAAACCCAGGGCCGCGATCTTGCTCGTGTCCGGGCATCGGCGCGCGGTTCCGCCTTTAGCCGGCTCGCCGGGCTCGAGCCGCACTTCCCTCCGGAAGTATTCTCCCAAGAGCGACGCAACCTGCGCGATGGACACCTGATCCATGGTCCCCACGTGGTAGATCTGCAAGTGTTCGCCCTTGTCAAGCAGAACGCGGACCCCTTCCACGAAATCGTCTATGAAGATGAATGCACGGGTCTCTTCTCCGGTTCCCTGAATCGGCAGGCGGATCGGCCCGTCTGCCGCCTCAGCCAGTCGCTTCATGCGAACCGTCAGTTGCGGAATCACATGCTCCCAGCCCATATCAGGTCCGTACACGTTGTGGGGCCGAAAAATAAGCACCCGATCGAAGCGTTTGCGCCCGAAATTGATTGCCATGAGTTCGCTGATTATCTTGCCGCCCGCATAGGAATACCGAGGGTTGTGCGGATCGGGAATAGAGAGCGGCGCCGTCTCCGGCGTCGGAATTGCCGGAGGCGTCTGGTACACCTCGGAGCTGGACGCCAGCGCCAGCTCTCCTACGCCTTGGGCTATACATGCGTCCAAGACGTTTATCATCCCGCGCACCCCCACGTCGAGCACCAGATCCGGTCTTGAGTAGAAAAACTCGGTTCCGTTGATGAAGGCAAGGTGAATAACGGATTCTACGCCCATCGCGGCCTTTTGCACCGCGTCGCGGTCGCGGATGTCCGCGGAAACGAACTCGATCTCTTTCTCGAGGTCACCCAAACGCGCGGCAGATCCCCGCGACTGGTTGTCCAGCACTCGGACCTTGTGCCCGTCTCGTGTCAATCGTTTCACAAGGGGCGCGCCAATAAAGCCCGCGCCTCCGGTGACAAGATAGAATCTGCTGTTCATGTGTAAACAGAAAAGCCCATGTATGTATTGTGATTGCCGGAATCCTCGTCCGCTTTGCTACGGCTGCAATCCGTCATTCCTGGGAAGGCAGGAATCCGGTCTAGTAATCGTGGCGCAGGGTTCTCCACTATGCGCTTGTTAGGTCTCCGGACTCACGCTTACGCGGGAATGACGAAAAGCGCCCTCTGCGTGCGCTCTCCGATTCCTCATTTCGTGGCCAAACCGATACCTTTCCTGGCAGCCGGCGAACGGTCGATTCCGTCTAAACACGAGACCGGTGTCATCAGGGCTAGAGCCCCAGTTCACGCATTCCCGCGCCCGGCAGTTGTGCATTGATTATCGCGTCGTTGTCAAGTCATTAGAGAGCTGGAAATCAGTCTGTGGAAAAGCTGTTCCACCTTCTCTTCCATTGAGGTCCGGCGCGCCGGGAGGTCGTGGTGAACGCCCATGAGGTGGAGCACTCCGTGGATCAGCACGTACAGAGCCATTTCGGCCCGAGTGTAGCCGAGTTCTTCCGCGTCATGCGCGATTCGATCCGCGCAGATTACCACGTCCCCAAGAAGGTCCATCTGGGGTCCGGAAAAATCCCCCTCGCGCTGGGGGAAAGCGAGCACATTGGTCGGCCCCTCCTTGCCGCGGTGCCTGAAGTTGAGCTCGGCCATCTCCTCGGCTCCCACCAGCGAAATGGAGAGCGCTGTGGAACCGCTACAGCCCAAGTCTCTTAATAGCTGTTCCGCCTTCTTCTTCAGGTCCCCCGTGTCGAACTCGATCCTTCTCTGCCTGTTGTCGAGTGATATCTCCATTTCCCTTTTCCTGCGGTTTGCGCTCCTCCGGATAGCCGATGCGGGAGTGGAGAATCCCCTGGAGTTGACGGACAAACGAGCGAGTGATGGCATGGAGGTCTTTGAGCGTCAGGGTGGATTGGTCCAGTTGACCCTCGCTGAAGAGTCCCATGATAACGGACTGAACGTGCTTTTGAACGCGCGACGGCGTGGGGTCGGTCAGCGTCCGGGAAGAAGCTTCCACGGCGTCCGCGAGCATCACCAGCGCAGCCTCTTTGGTTTGGGGCAAAGGACCGTGATAGCGGTACTCATCCTGGCTCACCGTGTGATGATTTCTTCCCGCTTTAGCAAGAGCCTTATTATAGAAGATTTTTATCAGATTGGCGCCGTGGTGTTGCTGGATCATTTCCACGATGGGCTCACCGAGTCCGTGCCTTCTGGCCTTTTCAACACCGTCCTTAACGTGGGAAACCAGGATCAGAGCGCTCATGCTCGGTTCAAGCTTGTCGTGGGGGTTCTCGCCCTTGCGCTGGTTTTCAATGAAGTACCAAGGTTTGGTCTTCTTGCCGACCTTTCCGATGTCGTGATAGTACGCTCCAGCCCTTGCCAGCAGCGGATTCGCCCCGATCTGTTCCGCGGCCGCCTCCACCAAGTTCCCTACGACAATGGAATGGTGGTACGTGCCTGGCGCATTTACGGCTAGTTCTCTCAATAGAGGATGATTGAGGTTGGCGATTTCCAAGAGCCTTACGTTTGTTATATACCCCAACGGCTCCAGAAGCGGCGCCAATCCCAACACAAGCAGCCCGGAAAGCAGCCCGCCCAGAAAACCGAGCCCCATCTGATACGCTTCCTCAATTCTTGTCAGCTCACCCAAAGCCATTTTGATGCACAGGATGGTGATCATGTTCACCAATCCCACCACGAGCCCATCCCGAAGCACTGACGTCCGATCGCTGGTGCGGCTCATCCCGTGAATGCCGACGATTCCGGAAATGAAATAGAAGCAGAAGAGATAAATATCTCCTTCAACAGCCATCGCGGCGGCGAGCGCGGCCACAGGAGCAAAGATAAAGGCTGTTCGGGCATTGATCATCATGGCCATCAACATGGCGGCTGTCGCGACCGGGGCTGCGAAGAAGACGGCCCGGGGTCCGATACCTTCCCCCGCCGCCCCCAAGAGAGGCGCAAAGGCTCCTACGACGCGGACCAAGAGGATAGACAGGAGCAAGAGGAGACAGGCAAGCAAGAGGTCCGCAGTGGTATGACGCTTTCTATCCAAGTGCTCCTCCCAGAAATACGAAACGAGCCTCAACAAGATGATAAGGGTTAGAGCGAATCCTGACAGCATCAAGTACCCACTGTAGGCCGGATTGGCCTTTTCCAACCCTTCCAGGATCTTGAGGTGACCTTCGTTAACGGGCTCCCCTCTCTTTATGATCGGCTCACCCTTTACCACCTGGAAGTACACCGGCTTGACGCTTGCCAGCGCCTCCTTTTTCAGCGCTGAGCTCTTTTCCCGGTTATACATGATGTTCACGGTAATCAGGTCGGTCGCGATTCGGCGAATGGAGCGTGAAAGGCCCGTGTCTCTGGTAGGATTCTGCTCTTCCAGGTTAATGAAGTTCTGGGCTTCCTTGAGATCGAATATGGTAGAAAGATCCTTCTTGTGCTCCAACTGCTCCTTGGATTTGGAGAAGAGCAAAATGCCTTCCTTGCCGTGACGCATCACCAGTTCGCGGCTCTCCACAACACCCTTGAGCAAGACAGGAACCACCAATGACCTGAGATCCGTCTCAACCCCGTGGTTGAACTGCGCTCCTTTTATCATGGCAAAGGTCGAGGGCGACACCCGAGCGCCGAGCCGCACCTCGAAACGGGAACGCAGCGTATTGTCATCCAGAACCTCGAAGGCTCCCCCGGGGGCTTTTGTTGGGGCTGTCTTGGACGGCTCCGCGGGCGGGGGTTCCGTGTGTGGGGCCCGATGCTTGGCTTCCTTGTCCAAGTAGTCACGCGCGTAGGAAAACGCCGCCACGATGCGCTCTTGCACATCATGAACCGATTCGTCATCGAAGGTGTAGACGGGTAAGACTGAGTTGAGAACCTGCTCGCGATTCTTGGCTGTCGCGGCTTCATCGATTACTCTGAAGGTGATAGGGGAGATGATAGGTTCCCGCGCAGGCTCTCCCACCGTAAGACCGGTGACGGCCGACAGGTGGGGCGCCATAACAAAAGCGGCCGCCAGTGAGGTCACCACGATCAGAGCCCAGCGCTGCCAGCGGGGTTCCTTCAGATAGGACACGCCGCCGGGAAAGACGCGCTCCAAGGCCGAGAGCGCCGAATCCCGCCAGTCTTTCTGCTTGGCGGGCGCCGCGCCCTTTTCCGAATCTTTCATTCTTGGGGCCGTGTCAGGCATTTAGCTCCGCCTCCCTGCCCTTCGGCCCGCCGCCTTGCCCTTGGTCTCGTATGCTCTGATGATCTCCTGCACGAGAGGATGCCGCACCACGTCCTGTTCGTCAAACATCACGAACGAGATCCCTTCGATGTGGCTCATTATGTCAATGGCTTCCACGAGCCCTGAGAGCGTCCCTTCCGGGAGGTCTATCTGAGTGATATCTCCCGTGATCACAGCTTTGGAGCGGTAACCGAGCCGAGTCAGGAACATCTTCATTTGCTCTGAAGTCGTATTCTGGGCCTCGTCAAGGATCACGAACGAATCGTTGAGTGTCCTGCCGCGCATGAATGCAAGCGGCGCCACTTCTATGTCTCCGCGCTCCACCATACGAGACGCTTTTTCAAAATCGATCATATCGTGCAGCGCGTCATAGAGCGGTCTCAAGTAGGGGTTCACTTTTTCCAAGAGATCCCCCGGTAGAAATCCAAGCCTCTCCCCTGCTTCAACCGCGGGTCGAGCAAGAATTATCCTCCTTGCCTCCTTCTTGGAAAGGGCAGCCACGGCCATGGCCATGGCGAGATATGTCTTCCCTGTCCCGGCCGGTCCCACGCCGAACACAATGTCGTGCGTGCGCATAGCCTGAACATATGCCTTCTGGTTTGGGGATTTGGGCGTGACAGGCCGCCGACCGGGTGCAACAAAGACCGTGTCCCGGAGAAACTCCTTGAGCTTCGCGTCCGGGTCGTTCTTGAGGACCCTCAGCCCCTGGTCAATGTCGGCGGGATTGATGGGGAATCCCTCACGAGCCAGAGGATAGAGCTGTTTCAAGAGCGTCTCGGCAATAAAGTCATTCGGAGATTCGCCGGAAATGGCTACAGAATTGCCTTTAACGGAAATAGCGACACCCAGGCTTTTCTCAATGTGCTTGATATTTTTGCTTAATTCTCCCACAAGGGCTTGAAAGGCGCCTATGTTGTCAAAGCTGATCCGACGGGGCGGCCCTTCGGCTTGGTTCATTTGTTCCGGGTTCAAGAAGCCTCCGATTGCTCCTCAACGCCGCACGCATCCCCGCTTGCTCCGCGAGTCTCGCTCTCCCGCCCGCCCTAAGCGGGTCGGGGATCACGAGCAGGCCCACGAGTCCACGAGTTTGCCTTTGTGTTTACCCGTGGATGATACAACTTTTGACGGCAGGAATCAAACGCAAGCACTTGAAGGTTGGGCTGCGCGTGGCTACACTCTAAGAGCGGCGCTTCCTCTTCCTGATGAAGCCTTTTCAACGTGGTCCACAAACCGAATCTCGGACGTGCGGCATGGTTGAGTGGAACATATTTTCCGTACTATTCCTGTCCCTCTACCTGCTTCAGCTTCTTGCAGCCATATGCCTGGACGGTCTCAACATGGAGAGGCTTCGGAGCGCGGCAGGAGATGTCCACACGGCATTTGACGGTTTCATCGACGCAGAACGGCTCAAGCGGATCACCTCGTACACGCGGGATAACACCGGGCTGCATCTAATACAGAGAATCGCTTCAGATACTTTCCTTTTGAGCATCATCCTTTTCGGGGGATTGTCCGCTCTCGACCGCGTTATGCCCACCGACCGGTTCATACTCTCCGGGACGCTCTTCTTCGTCTCGCTGGGACTGATCTTCTACGCGTTTGGCCTGCCTTTTGATTACCACCACACCTTCGTGATCGAAGAACGCTACGGTTTCAATCGGTCCACGCTTGGCCTGTGGCTCGCAGACCATCTCAAATCGGCTCTGCTGTCGGTCGCGATCACGGCGCTGCTGGTCGCGCCGCTCCTCTGGGCCATCCAGACCTTTCCGACTTCATGGTGGATATGGGGCGCCGCTATTGTGATCGCGGGTCAGCTCGTGCTCTCGGTGCTCTATCCGGTGCTGATCGCGCCTCTATTCAACAGGTTCGAACCATTGCAGGACGACAACCTGGTCCGCGACGTGGAGAAGCTGGCACAGCAGGCCGGGATGCGCACCAAGGGCATTTATCGGATGGATGCCGGCCGCCGCAGCGCCCACTCAAACGCTTACTTTTCCGGAATCGGCAGGACCAAACGTATTGTGTTGTTCGACACGCTGCTGGAATCTCACGACCGGGACGAGATACTGGCTGTCCTCGCCCATGAACTCGGACATTATCGAGGAAGGCATATTGTTAAATCATTCCTTATTGCTGCTGTGGGCACATTCCTGGCGTTTTACGTCACGTCGCTGCTCATGGCCTGGCCCGCGGTGAACCAAGCCTTTTTCTTGGATCCGTCCCAGGCGTGCCCGGCGCTCTTCATCATTGGGATCACGCTCCAGAGGGCCGGGTTCTTTCTCAGGCCGCTTGCTATGGCTCTTTCACGCCACTTTGAGCGTCAGGCCGACTCATATGCAGTGAAAGCCGTTGACAAGGGACGCCCTCTAGCCCTGGCGCTTAAGAAGATGGCTTCCCACAATTTGTCCAATCTCACGCCTCATCCGCTTTACGTCCGCTTCCATTATTCGCACCCACCGTTGGTCGAGCGCGTCGAGCGCATCGACGCTCTCGCGGGGCAACTCGGATAGCGAGAGCCCGACACGCCCGTGCCTACACTCAGTTACCTATTGGAAAGGAGTCACTTCCAGCGCAACGAAGCATTTGTGATGAATGTGGCCGAAGATTCCTCTTGACGCCCTTTCCTTTTAGTGTATGACATAGCGTCTGATGGGTCGCCTGATATGAACATTGTTTCGCCCGGGTCCCCGGTCACATCCGAAGGGAGAAGAGCTTTGATCGACCAGCCAGACACCTCTAGACTCGTCCGTGCGCTGCGGGAGCGAACCGGGCTCACCCAAGAGAAATTCGCGGCCAAGCTGGGAGTGACCTTTCCGACTATCAACCGCTGGGAAAATGGGCGCGCTAAGCCTTCTCCGCTGGCAATGAAGCAGATCGAGGATTTGCTCCGGGGCTTGGGCGAACGCGGCGAAGATTTGTTGAGGGAATTCTTCAGAGAGGAGAGCTGACGTGGCCAAGGAAAACAACGGGGCGAATCTCGGGTTTGAAAGTGAACTGTGGCGAGCTGCGGATGCCCTGCGCTCGAATATGGATGCCGCCGAGTACAAGCACGTCGTGCTGGGCCTGATCTTCCTCAAGTACATTTCCGACGCGTTCGAAGAACAGCACGCCACACTCGAAGCGGAACGCGCTTCGGGAGCCGACCCCGAAGACCCCGACGAATACCGCGCCGTCAATATCTTCTGGGTGCCAAAAGAGGCCCGATGGTCCCACCTCCAGGCCAACGCCAAGCAGCCCACAATCGGAAAGATCGTCGATGACGCTATGCTGGCCATCGAACGTGACAACCCCACCTTAAAGGGCGTGCTTCCCAAGGAATACGCGCACCCTCGGCTCGACAAGCAGCGCCTCGGCCAGCTCATCGATCTGATCGGCAACATCGGCTTGGGCGACAAGGAGAATCGGACCAAGGACGTGCTTGGCCGAGTCTACGAGTACTTTCTCTCCCAGTTCGCCAGCGCAGAAGGCAAGAAGGGCGGCCAGTTCTATACTCCCCGATGCGTCGTTCGTCTCCTGGTTGAGATGCTCGCTCCGTACAAGGGTCGCGTCTTTGATCCCTGCTGCGGCTCAGGTGGGATGTTCGTCCAGTCGGTTCAATTTGTGAAGGCTCACGCCAGTGGTAACGGTAACGGAGGAAGAGCGAAGGCTGCTGTCAGTATTTTCGGCCAGGAGTCGAACCACACCACCTGGAGACTGGCCAAAATGAACCTCGCCATTCGTGGCATCGACGGCAATCTTGGCAAGGAACACGCGGACAGTTTTCATCGGGATTTGCATCCAGACCTCAAGGCTGACTTCGTTTTGGCCAATCCGCCCTTCAATGACAGCGACTGGCGCGGGGAGCTGCTCAAGGACGACAAGCGATGGAAATACGGCACACCTCCCACTTCAAATGCCAACTTCGCCTGGGTCCAGCACTTCATCCATCATCTTGCCCCGACAGGCTTGGCAGGATTCGTCCTGGCCAATGGTTCCATGTCATCAAATCAGTCCGGCGAGGGCCAAATCCGTAAGGCCATTATCGAAGCCGACCTTGTGGATTGTATGGTGGCGCTGCCCGGTCAACTCTTTTATTCTACACAGATTCCCGTCTGCCTCTGGTTCGTCGCACGAGACAAAAAGAATGGCCGCTTTCGCGACCGGCGCGGTCAAACACTTTTCATCGATGCCCGCAAGCTGGGCACCATGAGGGACCGCGTTCACCGCGAGTTGACTGACGAAGACATCCACAAGATTTCCAGCACTTACCACGCCTGGCGGGGCGATGAGTCTGCCGGGGACTATGAAGATATCCCCGGTTTTTGCAGGAATGCCACACTGGACGATATCCGCCATCACAACCACATCCTCACGCCGGGGCGCTATGTCGGAGCGGCTGAAGTCGAAGAGGACGGCGAGCCATTCGAAAAGAAAATGGCCAGACTGGCAGCGCAACTCCGTGAACAAACCGAGCAATCCGAGAAGCTTGATCAGATTATCTGGGCCAACTTGGAGGACATCGGCTATGGCGGATGAGTGGAAAAAACGGCCGCTTGGTAAGCTCACCGAGAACTTCGATAGTGTCCGTGTGGCTGTCAAGGAAAAGGACCGCACAACAGGACCATATCCGTACTACGGAGCCTCCGGGATCGTCGATCATGTCGATAAATACCTCTTTAATGGCGAATATCTGCTTATAGCTGAGGATGGCGAAAACTTACGGACCCGTAAGACACCAATCGCATTCATGGCGACTGGAAAGTTTTGGGTGAACAACCATGCCCACGTAGTCCGTGGAAATGATCAGGCCAGCAGTCGCTATTTGATGTATGCCCTGGCCGTCACTGACATCAGCGGATATCTGACCGGTTCTACGATGCCCAAGCTAACACAAGGGAGTATGAACCGAATCCCGGTTGTCGCCCCCCCTCTCCGGGAACAACAGGCCATCGCGTGCATCCTGGGAACATTGGACGACAAGATCGAGTTAAACCGTCGCATGAATGAGACACTGGAGGCCATGGCGCGAGCGATCTTCAAAAGCTGGTTTGTGGATTTCGATCCCGTCCACGCCAAGGCAGCCGGTAAGCAGCCTCACGGCCTGAAACCGGAAATCGCGGCTCTTTTCCCTGACGCGTTTGAGGATTCTGAACTGGGTGACATTCCGAGGGGATGGACGATAACCAGTCTGAAGCGACTTTTTCCGCTTGATTCCAATTGTGTGATTACTGGTCCTTTCGGCAGCAATCTCCACGCATCGGACTATCGAGAGGAAGGGGCTCCGTTGCTGCTGGTCAAGAACATTGTGAATGGAGCAATTGTAGAAGATGGGATGCCGCTCGTTGGTTGGCACAAGGTGGCAGAATTAGAGAGATATCGTTTGAAACGAGGAGACATAGTTTTCACGCGAGTAGGGGCCGTGGGACGTTCCGCTTACATACATTCTCGTCACGTTGGGTGGATGATTTCGGGTCAAACTCTCAGGGTAAGGGTCTCTGATTGGAATATTCTGCAACCACGATATCTTGCCTCGGTTTTCCAACACCCAGCATTCATTGCTATGGTAGAGAGCTACGCGCTGGGGACCACAAGACCTTCGCTCAATACAAACATTCTGGAAGGCTTTGACTTCCTTTATCCGACCCCAGACCTGCAAATGAGGCATGCGACAATCGTCGCCGCGCTGGATGAGCGTCGTTTGGCAAACCAGGATCAGATCAGCACTCTTGCTACTCTACGAGACGCCCTCCTAACAAAGCTAATCTCAGGCGAACTGCGGGTGACGGACGCTGAGCGAATCGTGGGGAGGCAATTCTGATGGCTGCTGTCGTGTATCACGAGGGGCAGTTCCCGCCCCAGACGCTTGATTGGTCTCGGCTGTTGCCCCTCATAGGTCCAGCAAATGCAGCGGTCGCAAGATACGATGGCGTGCTGCAGGGCATTCCCAACGCTCAGGTGCTTCTCGGGCCCTTAACGTCGCAAGAAGCGGTATTGTCCAGCAAGATTGAGGGAACGCAAGCGACTCTCGGCGAGGTGTTGAAGTTTGAAGCGGCTGAAGAGACGGCCACGGGCGAGAAGCGGCACGACATCCTGGAAGTGCTCAACTATCGACTTGCCATGCGGCACGCGGTCGCATTGCTGGAGAAACTACCGCTTTCACAGCGTGTGGTGCGCGATACGCACCGGGTGTTGTTGGACGGAGTGCGGGGCCAGAACAAGACGCCGGGCGAGTACCGTCAAGTACCCAACTGGATAGGTCCCCCGGGATGCACAGTCGAGACCGCACGATTCGTGCCGCCCGCCGCTCATCGCGTGCCGGACCTGATGTCGGCATGGGAAGAATATCTCCATAACGACGCGCCCGACAAGTTGGTGCAGCTGGCGATTTTGCACGCCGAGTTCGAGGCGATCCATCCATTTCTGGACGGCAATGGGCGAATCGGTCGACTGCTGGTCCCGTTGTTCCTCGTGGGAAAGCGGCTGCTGACTAGCCCGGATTTCTATGTCAGCGCCTACCTTGAGGCTAGGCGCGAGGAGTACTACGAGCGCCTTCTCGCCGTATCGCGTGATGGGGATTGGACCGGATGGTCCGCGTTCTTCCTGGGCGCTGTGACGCAGCAGGCGAAGGACAATGAGACGAAAGCTAGAGCCATCCTTGATCTGTACGGACAGAAGAAGGAGTGGATAACCGACATGACGCATTCGCAGCACGCGATTCGGGCACTGGACTGGTTCTTCAGCCGTCCGGTCTTTAAGGTGTCCGATTTCGTCACGACCGCGACAATTCCCAAGCCAACGGCAAACCGGATTGTCCGGCTGGCGCGGGATGGCGGGCTCCTGCGGGAACTGCGGGCGGCCTCGGGCCGGCGGGCGGCCATCGTCTGCTTTCCTGAATTGCTGAACATCGTGGAGGGGCACGAGGTCTTTTGAAACTCACCGGTGCGCGACAAGCAGATTTGTGTCTCACAAGCGGGACTTATTGATACACAAATGTCTTGGTGTTCAACGGGTGAGCCAGGAAGGTACAACGATGGCCCAATCCTTTACGGAGTCACAAGTTGAGCAAGCCGCGCTGGGCTGGATGCAGAACCTAGGGTACGTCGTCCTCCACGGCCCCGAGATCGCGCCGGATACGCCGGATGCAGAGCGTGAGGACTACGGCCAGGTCGTGCTCAAACGTCGGTTGCGACAGGGACTTCAGCGCCTCAACCCGCAGGTCCCTTCGGATGCTTTAGAGGATGCTCTTCGAAAGCTGACCCGGCCTGACTTGCCGTCACTGGTGGCGAACAACCATGTCATCCACAAATACCTGGTCGAGGGCGTGCCGGTCGAGTATCAGCGGAGGGACGGCTCGATTGGAGGCGACCTGGTTCGAGTGTTCGACTACGATGAGCCGGATAATAATGAGTTTCTGGCCGTGAATCAGTATACGGTGGTTGAGGATCGTCATGAGCGTCGACCGGACGTGGTGCTGTTCATCAACGGTCTGCCGGTTGCGGTGATTGAACTCAAAAATGCTGCCGACGAAGACGCTGATATTTGGAAAGCCTTCAATCAACTCCAAACGTACAAACAACAAATCCCTTCCCTGTTCGCGTTCAACGAGGCAATGGTGGCCTCTGACGGTATTCAGGCCAGGATCGGCACTCTCACCGCGAATAGCGAATGGTTCATGCCGTGGCGGACCATCGAGGGCGAAGAACTGGCGGACACTCATCTCCCGCAGCTACAGGTCGTGCTGGAGGGCGTCTTCGACAAGCGACGTTTCCTGGATCTGATCCGGCACTTCATCGTGTTCGAGGATGTCGGCGGTGGTGTGTTGGTCAAGAAAATGGCAGGATACCATCAGTATCATGCAGTGAACCTAGCCCTGGATTCGACCATCCGAGCGGCTGGAGCTGGGGGTGATAAACGGGTGGGGGTCGTCTGGCACACCCAGGGGTCGGGCAAGAGTCTGACGATGGCGTTCTACGCTGGGCGGATTGTCCTACACCCAGCGATGGAGAACCCGACACTGGTGGTTATCACTGACCGCAACGACTTGGATGACCAGCTTTACGGAACCTTCTCGCGGTGCCATGAACTGCTGCGCCAGCCGCCAGTACAAGCGCAGAGCCGCCTTAATTTGAGGGAGTTGCTAACGACCGCCTCTGGTGGCGTTGTTTTTACGACGGTCCACAAATTTTTCCCGACAGAGGGCGAAGACCAACATCCACTGCTGTCGGATCGAAGGAACATCGTGGTGATCGCTGACGAGGCCCATCGCAGCCAATATGACTTCATTGACGGCTTTGCTCGGCACATGAGAGAGGCTTTGCCCAATGCCTCATTCATCGGATTCACAGGCACGCCCATAGAATTGACAGACAAGAACACCCGCTCCGTGTTCGGCGATTACGTAAGCATCTATGACATCGAGCGGGCCGTGAAGGATGGAGCTACCGTCCCAATCTACTACGAGAGTCGCCTTGCGCGGCTTGCTCTCGACGAGTCAGAGAAGCCGAAACTGGACGACGAGTTCGAGGAGGTTACCGAGGGCGAAGAGGTCGATCACAAAGAGCGGCTCAAGACCAAGTGGGCCCAACTTGAGGCCCTGGTCGGCACGGAGAAGCGGCTTAAGCTGATTGCCCAGGATCTAGTGGAACACTTCGAACAGCGACTAGAAGCCATGGACGGCAAGGCGATGATCGTTTGCATGAGCCGTCGCATTTGCGTCGAACTCTACAAGACCATCACGGCGATTCGGCCTGACTGGCACCATGAAGACGATGACAAGGGAATCATCAAAATCGTTATGACGGGTTCAGCATCGGACCCGCTAGATTGGCAGACCCACATTCGCAACAAGTTACGCCGGGAAGAATTGGCCAAACATTTCAAAGAGGCCGGAGACCCATTCAAAATAGTCATTGTGCGCGACATGTGGTTGACAGGTTTCGACGCACCTTGCTTGCACACGATGTATGTGGATAAGCCCATGCGCGGCCACGGCCTCATGCAGGCTATCGCACGCGTTAACCGGGTTTTCAAAGACAAACCGGGCGGTTTAGTTGTGGACTACCTGGGCTTTGCCCACGAACTGAAGTCTGCTCTGGCCACATACACCGAAAGCGGGGGCAAGGGACAAACGGCCGTCGACCAGGAAGAGGCTGTGGCTTTCATGTTAGAGCGCTATGAGGTCTGCTGCGACATCTTCCATGGGTTTGACTGGTCGGCGTGGATTAGCGGCGGCCCAAAGGAACGGCTTTCGGTGCTTCCTATGGCTCAGGAACACGTGTTAGCCCAGAACGACGGCAAGAACCGATTGGCGAAAGAGGTGGCCGAGCTGTCAAAGGCCTTCGCGTTGGCGGTTCCCCATGAGAAGGCGCTGAAGATTCGAGACGATGTGGCTTTCTTCCAGGCTGTGAAGGCCGTACTCATTAAAAGGGCCGGTACTGATCGGCGCAGTCCTGAAGAGATCGAGCACGCAATTCGCCAGATCGTGTCGAAGGCTGTGTCGTCGGATGAAGTGGTGGATATTTTCGCCGCAGCGGGCCTGAAAAGGCCGGATATATCGATTCTTTCTGACGAGTTCCTCGCCGAAGTGCGCGGCATGCCGCAACGAAACCTGGCAGTTGAAATGCTTCGCAAGCTATTACAGGGCGAGATCAAGACACGCGGGAAGAAGAACCTTGTTCAGGCAAGGTCCTTTGCAGAGATGCTCGAAAACGCAATCCGCCGATATCAGAATAGGGCCATTGAGACTGCTCAGGTAATAGAAGAACTGATCGCTCTCGCCAAAGAACTTCGGGACGCTGACCGTCGGGGCGAAAAGCTCGGCCTTTCAGAGGATGAAATAGCCTTCTATGACGCACTGGAGGTAAACGACAGCGCTGTGAAGGTTCTTGGCGACGAGGTCTTGAGAACCATTGCCCAAGAACTGCTTGGGGCGGTCCGTAACAATGTCACCATCGACTGGACGCTCCGTGAGAACGTCCGAGCCCAGATGCGAGTTATGATAAAGCGAATTCTTCGTCGGCATGGCTATCCGCCGGATAAGCAGGCTCGCGCTACGGAGCTTGTCTTAGAGCAGGCGGAAGTCCTTTGCCGAGATTGGGCTGAAAAACTATGACAAACGAAGAGATTGCGGGGTTCTTCAGCAGCGTGGGAGCGGACATTCAAGGAAATCCCTACCTGCGTGATCCGCAGGTGGAGGGACGGTTACTAAGACGCTGGCACTTTCGTTAAAATGCGTAGCATCCTATCCCTCAGGCCCTGGTATGCAGGGAATAATT
Source organism: Deltaproteobacteria bacterium (assembly GCA_016875095.1). GTDB lineage: Bacteria > Desulfobacterota > Desulfomonilia > Desulfomonilales > Desulfomonilaceae > VGSG01. Next base: position 35,943 of record VGSG01000019.1, on the reverse strand, counting down.
CGAAGATATCGTTGTTCTTTTTTCACACGCGCGGATCCTCTCAGGTTCTGAAAGCTGTCAACAATAACATCAAGATACTTACACGTTACGGCAAAATAATCCTATTTTATTTGAGAGATCGCCCCTAGTTCATTCCAGAACCACAACGAGCTCTGCGCCTGAACCTAGTTAACAGGAACGCTTGCCCCACCGTTTCCTCTATGCAGTGTCAAGTGAGGTGTGCGTTGCTCCCCCTTGTGACTCATTCTTCGCCACATCCGTTTCAAGTTCGCTTGACTTTCGTATTATATTCGTAGTACCGTGATTGCCATGCCCACACTCACCAAAAAACAAAAGCTCGTGCTGGACTTTATCAAGTCATTCGTGGCCGAATACGGGTATGCGCCCAGTTACGCGGAGATCGCGGACGGTCTGGGATTGTCCTCTCAATCCACGGTCCACGCGCATGTGGAAAATCTCCAGAGGAAAGGTTTTTTGACCAAGAGATGGAACGCGAACAGGTCCATCGATCTTGATGTGGGCCATCGCGCTCCTTCTGAAGCGCGTGAAGCGCCTCTGCTGGGTCGCATTGCGGCAGGAGAGCCCCTGGAGGCGATCGAAGACCTCGAAACAATCGCGCTCCCCGAATATCTTTTGGGAAAGGGCGAAGCTTATGTGCTTCAGGTTAAAGGCGATTCGATGATCGACGACCACATCATGCACGGCGACTACGTAATCGTGGAAAAACGAGAGACCGCCGCAGAGGGCGAGATGGTCGTGGCGCTGATCAACAACAGCGAAGCTACCCTGAAGAGGTTTCGACGAGAAGGCGACAAGGTGCGTCTGGAGCCGGCCAACCCGCGGTATCAAGCCCGGGTGTACGAGGAGAAGGACGTGAACGTGAGAGGCGTGGTTGTGGGGATTCTCAGAAAGTATCGCCGGTGAGATTGGGAGTCTGAGGTTCGATCAGTGAATAACGCCGTGCAAGAGCCTCCTTCGAATCCGGTTGAACCGCGCGGCCGCGCCGTTAGATACATCCTGCATGTGGATGCGGACGCGTTCTTTGCGTCAGTCGAGCAAACTCTTCAACCTGAGCTGAGGGGAAAAGCGGTTATCGTGGGGGGCGGTGATCGCGGAGTGGTTTCCGCTGCTTCGTACGAAGCGCGCGCCTTTGGCGTGCGATCCGCGATGCCTACGGTTGAAGCGCGACGCCTTTGCCCTCATGCCATATTTCTGGAACCCAATTTCCGGGCGTACAAGGATTACTCCCGCCGAATGTTCGCAATTATGGAAGAGTATTCGCCCATGGTGGAGGCCACCAGCGTCGATGAAGGCTATGTGGACCTTACCGGCGCCTTGAGGCTCCACAACGCGCCTCCGTGGGAAATTGCGCACCGGATGTTGGATCGCATCAGGTCTACTCTGGAGATCAGTGTTTCCGGGGCCTTGGCCGGGAGCAAGACCGCGGCCAAGATGGCAACTCGCCTGGCGAAACCGAACGGCCTCCTCTATCTTGAACCGAATCGCGCCTGGATCATTCTGGGGCGCCTCCCTGTGCACGCCGTTCCCGGGGTCGGAAAACGTGCTCGTCAACTCCTTGAACAACGCGGCATAACGACAGTGGCGGACCTCGCGCATACGCCTCCGCGTCTGCTCCGAAGTTTGTTCGGCGTATGGGGAGAAAAACTGCTCCAGATAGCCCGTGGAAATGATTCTCGTCCCGTCAGGCGCGAGCCACGTGGTGCGCAGAAGTCCTACTCAAAGGACAGGACCCTGGCCCAGGACACGTTGGATTACGAATTCGTGCGCGACATGGCAAGAAAACTCGCTGAGAAACTGGCAGCCAGAGTGAGAGAGGACGGCCAACGCGCGGCCACGGTCACGTTCAAGGTGCGATATGCCGATTTTGTCGATTGCAGCCGATCCATGACAATGTGGGAACCGACGAATGTGAATGCAGAGATCCTTGATTGCATCGATCGACTGTTCTGGAAGACGGTCCAGCCGCGCAGACCTATACGCCAGATCGGTGTGAAGCTCTCCGGCGTTTGTTCGTACGGAGCGCAGCTCAACCTCTTCGATTCAAGACATGAAATCAAGGAGCGCAGAGACAGCGCGGTGGACGCTATTCGTCAGAAATACGGGTTCGAGTCCATCGGCGCTTCTGGGGACGGGAACCTTCCGCTTCCAGGGTAAGCGAACATCACGCGGCCGTGTGTAACTTGACTTGCGCTCTTCATTCCGCAACCTTGGGAGAGTGTGCCGTGATAGATCCACTGAAAGAGGCGCTTGAGGCGAAGCTGGCTGAAATACGAACAGCCGGCCTGTACAAAGAGGAAAGGCGCATTCTGAGCCCGCAGGCGGTTCAAATCCAGGTCCCGAGCGGCGAAGTGATCAACTTCTGCGCGAACAATTACCTGGGGCTCTCTTCTCACCCGGCGGTGATCGAGGCCGCAAAGCAAGGGCTCAGCGAACGAGGCTACGGAATGTCATCGGTGCGCTTCATATGCGGGACCCAGGACATCCACAAAGAGCTGGAAAGGAAGATCTCCCAATTCCTCGGCGCTGAGGAGACCATACTTTATTCTTCCTGCTTTGACGCAAACGCAGGACTCTTCGAGACACTCCTGGAAAAGGAGGACTGCGTCATCAGCGACGAGCTCAATCATGCGAGCATCATCGACGGGGTCCGCCTATGCCGGGCCGAGCGCAAGGTTTACAAGCACGCGGACATGAAAGACCTTGAAAAGCAGCTCATAGCCACGCAGAACTCACGAGTCAGGATGATCGCCACGGACGGCGTCTTCAGCATGGATGGCGATTATGCGCCTCTTGACAGGATCTGCGAGCTTGCCGAGCAATATCGCGCCGCAGTTATGGTGGACGATTCCCATGCCACCGGCTTCGTTGGGGCGCATGGGCGGGGGACTCCGGAATACTTCGGTGTTCAGGAGCAGGTGGACATTATCACGTCCACTATGGGTAAGGCTCTGGGCGGGGCTTCCGGCGGATTTACATCCGGAAGACGAGAGGTGGTGGAATACTTGCGCCAAAGGTCTCGGCCGTACCTTTTTTCCAACTCCGTGGCCCCGCCGATCGTGTACGCGTCCCTCACAGCCATAGATTTAATTCAAGAGAACGACGATCTCCGGAAGAAGCTTATGGGAAACACAGCATATTTCCGAGAGAAGATGAGCGCAGGGGGGTTCCATATCCCCAAGGGAGATCACCCAATCGTGCCGATCATGCTGGGTGACGCGAAGCTGGCCCACGACATGTCCGCAGACTTGCTGGCTGAGGGTATCTATGTGATAGGGTTTAGCTTTCCGGTCGTGCCTCGGGGCAAGGCGAGAATTCGGGTCCAGATTTCGGCCGCGCACGCCCGGGATCAGTTGGACACCGCAATAGACGCGTTCATTCGCATAGGGAGGAAACACGCGGTCATCTGAGTCTGATGGGTGAAACCGAGCAATCGAGGGTCTCGGAGGTCGCCTCCAGACCCTATTCGAATTTCATGGCCTCCACAGGATCGAGGCGGCTCGCGCGCATGGAGGGATAGAGGCCGGACAGGATGCCCAGCAGCAACGTGAACGCGAGTCCAACGACTACGCTGCCGGTCATCACCGCGAAAGACACCGAGATTTCAAGGACGGTCTTGAGCACCTGGACGATTACAAGCCCTGCGCCTCCGCCGAACACCCCGGCAAGAACACTGATCAAGACCGATTCGGTAAGGAATTGGAGAAGGATGATCTCTTCTTTGGCTCCCAGCGCCTTTCTGAGGCCGATTTCCTGGGTGCGATCTTGCACGGCCGCGAGCATGACGTTCGTGATGCCGATTCCTCCAAGAATGAGGGTCACTACGAGTGAAGAATAAATGAAGAGCTTCACCACGTAAACGGTGGCCTGGACCTTCTTGATGCGTTCAGGATAGTGCTGTATGCGAATGGAATGATCATAACCCACGTGAGCGTTCTTGAGCAGCTCCAGCACCTGTTGGCGGGCCCACTCCACTCGACTCCAATCGTCCACTCGGATGTAAATCTCCCGAATCCAGTGGAGACCCTCGAAAAGGTTCTGCGCCGTGTTGATGGGCATGAAGACCGCGCTGCGGATATCACTTTGCTGCATGCCCCCCAAGATACCGATGACCCGAAAACTCAGATTGCCTACACGCACTACCTTGTCGAGCGGATCATCCTCCCCGAAGAGGTACTTGACCACGTCGGAGCCGAGGACGCACACCTTCTTTCGCGCCACCACATCGGAGGGACTGATCAGACGGCCGCGAGCGATCGTGGCGGTTTGGGTCCTCCAAAACGCATCATCCACCCCGTACAGGCGACACTTGTATTCCATGGCGCGGTGATGCGCGCTGATCAGTTGAAGGGAGACGACCGGCGCCACCGCGGACAGGTTCGAAAGCCTTCTCAGGCGGGCCACGTCCCGCATGTAGAATTGGCCCGGGTGGTACTGCTCCTCTTCGTCCCAATAGGCTTTGAGAATAGTGGCTTCACCCAAGAGTTCCAGGTTCGCGTTGATCTTGTGTTCCACCGAGTCCCCCATGGTCTGGATAACGATGAACCCCGCGGTTCCAAAGGCGATTCCTGCCATGACCGCTTTGTAACGCCTGCGGTTTCGCAGGACCAACCGCCAACACATAGTGATGAGGTCTTCGAACTTCAAGGGTATCTCGCCGCCTATTCCGCTCATGAGCTTGTGCGCGGGCTCCCGGGGGCGCGCCGCGCACGGTTGGCACTATAGCAGATCAGCCGGAATTCTCCAGTCTCCGAGGCGGAACAATTATAAGCAGTCCCTCGCTCCTGTCGTCACCGGCCCTAGGATCGGCAAGCCGCCGGTCCGTGACGCGTGAAGGATTACGAGCAAATTAAATCAGTTGTGTCTGTTGGCAAGTTGAGCCATGAATTCGGTGTCAAAATTATACTTCCCACTGAGAAACGTCTCCGCAAATATAACCACGCTAGCCTCTGACTGCATGAGCATGTCCATTTGGCGGCTGTACTGGAGCATACGGCCGACCATATCGAGTTGCTTTTCGGTCGCGGACTCTTCGTACTTGTTGTACCGCGCATCAACCCTGTCTTCCCTCACCTCCACTTCGAACTGCAGCCCTTCAAGAATTAGAGCGAGCGCTCGTGCTCGTCTGTTTCGCCTGATCACGTCTGCAGCTCCTCCTTTGAACGAGAAAGTGATGTAGTTCTTGTTCACCGTCTCGCAACAATAGGAATCGAGCACACTGTAATGATATCCGATGCGTGAACTGAAATTCAGGTATTTGTCGGAAATGATCGCGTAACTGCGATCGCCAAAGCGATCAGCCAGATTCGCGGGGGAGAGCATTTGTTCTCTCACCACGGATAAGAACCCGCCCAGGTCCACCGGCCGAGGCCCCTGGTCACGCAAGTCTTCGCGCAGCATGCCTTTCAGAAGCGCCTTCAAAGGAACGGAAGCGATTTCGTCAACTGTTACCCGCCGGGCGCCCAGGAAAATCCCTTGGAGGCCGCCACCCAGATCAATGATGTGCAGGTCCAGCGGAATCGGCGCCGCCAGCTTGAGCGCTCCCGCGCCGGTGGTGTCTGAGACCAGGTCGCTTATCTGGAACATCTCTTGGTAGGACAATTCGTGCGCCAGGCGCATTACGTCGTGGAGTGTCTTGCAATACTCCGGCGCGAAGTTCGCGGCGCGCGGATTGACCAAGTCAAGAGGAACGATCAAGTCTGCGATGCGGCGAAGGGTTTGATAGATCGGCGTCTCCTTCATGGGCGATTCCCTGGTTCTCCGCAGCCCCAGGACTTCAGGGACTCGTCCCAGATAGACCCGTCCCGAGTACGCATCCACCGTGATTTCCATGTTCGGCGCAATTGCGTCCGTGGCGACCCGGGCGCCCAGGAGAGTCGGTATGCCGAATTCCCTGGCCAGGGAGGCCATGTGACCGGTGACGCTGCCGGCATCGGTCACTATGGCCTCCGCCTTCTGCATGACGATCACAAATTGAGGACTGGAGTGCTTGGCAACCAGTACGCCCCCTCGGGGAAAGCGCTGGAGATCCTCGTCGGAGCGCACATGGATTGCCGGGCCGCAACCGACACCCGGGGAAGCGATAGCAGCGTCCTCCACCAACACTTTGTACCCTTGAACGAGCGGTAGGCTTTTGAGCCCCTCTCGTTGAATCTCTTCCAGGTGCAAAGGCCTTGTCTGCAAGATCAACACGTGTCCGTGCTCATCCGAGGCCCATTCGATATCCTGGGGATAATTGTAGTGATTCTCAAGGCTCAACCCATATCCGGCCAACCTGGTAATCTGATCCGGTGTCAGACATGCGCGATCCTGTAAATCCTTTTCAACCGCCTCCTCTCGCAAACCTCCGTCAACCGCTGCTAGGAGCTGCACAGGCTTGTGAGAAACGACCATGTCCTTGATGTGAAAGCGCTCATCCTTCGAAACCAAGTAAGTATCAGGGGTGATAATCCCGTCCACCGCATAGGGCCCGAGTCCCCAGACGGCCGTGATGAGGATTTCCTCTTCTAAGGGATTGGAAGGGTTACGGGTGTACATCACGCCACTGGCGCTGGACCTGACCATCTCCAGGCATGCGACGCTCATGGCGATATCCTCGTCTCTGATGCCCTTGTTGAGACGGTAGGAGACGGCCCTCGGGGTATACAGGCTGGCTAGAATCATCTTGTACGTTTCGACGATCCGTTCGTAGGGCGCGTTCAGGATCGACAGGTATTGTCCGGCAAAGGAGAGGTCGCTGTCTTCACCAATGGCGCTGCTGCGTAACGCGACCGGAGGCCGCCGGGATTTGTCGCCTCTGCGCTTCCCGATATCTTCCACCATCCGTTCGTACGCACCGTATATGGCTTCTTGAAGGGCGACGGGAACCAGCGCGGAGATGATCAGGCGCTGAATCCGTTCGCTGGCGGTGTTGATTGCGTTGGGGTTTTCCGGGTCAAGGTCCTGGCGGACACGGTTGATTTCTTCCGCAAGGTCGTTTTCTTCCAGGAAGAGCTCGTATGCGCGGGTGGTGATGGCAAAGCCTTCGGGAATAGGAATCCGAGCTTTGTTGAGCAATTCGCCCAGATTTGCGCTCTTACCCCCCACCCAATCCGCCATCTCTTTGGTAATGTTGGAGTACGGTAGGACCAGCTCCCTGAGAGGCAGCTCTTTTTTCTTACCCAATTCTTCCTCTATGGCTAGGTTTATCCTGTCCACAACGTCGAAAAGCAGCGGGTAAGCGTGATTGGAGAGGTCGTCCAGACTCTTGACCATACGGAGCGCGTGGAAGACCGCGCGCGTGGCCTGCGACCTGACGTAGGACATGCCGAACACCGTTTGGCCGCGAAGTTTCACTTCAAAATCGGTGATGATGTTAAGTAGTTCAGTGTTGGAAGCCAGCAGGTCCTTGAAGCAATTGTACTTGAACTTGAATACCCGAGACACGGATTTTCGAGATGGGGGCCGACGGAAACCCACCATCGGCCCAATTCTATTCCAGAGGCTTGAGATAAGCTCCTTCATCGTGTCTTTGACCAGGAGAGCCGTGAAACAAGCGTTGCAACACACCGCCCGATTCCGAATCTCCGGTTCGCGCGGCAATAAACATGCCCCCGGGGAGACGTAACTCGGGGTCACTCCCTATCATGAACCATAGCACGTCCTAGCACGGTCGGGAATCGGAGAGACGGATGCGGAAGTCGCTGCGCCTGCCTCACTTTCTCATTCGAAAGCGCGCCCACACATGTTGCCGCAGGAGCTTGCGTAAACCCTCGCACGATCGCAGTCGTTAGGACTCTTTACACTCTGTAAAGAATTCGGACAGGAACCACGGACAATTCCGCGGTGGAACGCGGCGAGCACAGTCAACCGGGGTCCCTCTTGAAGCAGCATAGCGATGGCTTTGCCCAAGATAATCGTGTGGTACGGAGGTTGCAGTGCGCGGACAACGATTATTAGGAGAAGCTATGCAGCAAGAAGCGCCTGAAAGGAGGTTCTCGATAATGAGGCGAATAATGACTCTTCTGGTGATCTTCATCACCGCGGTTGCAGTGTTTATCCCCGATCTGGCCGTCGCGGCCGGGGGCAAAGCAGAAATGCTCATCGTCGTGGCTGACAAGCGCATGGTTGAGTGGAGCGTCAGCAGGTGGTGGGTTGATCTGTACAACAGGGACCCGTTCATGTTCGGCCTATGGTGCACCATTTTCACCGGGCTTCTGGGTGTGACGCTGGGGTTCATCACCGACCAGATTATGAAGATGACAGGGCTTGATCTCACGTCCAGAAAGATCGTCGAACACTGATACCCAAGGAAGGCACAAGGAGGATCGGATCATGGAATTCTGGTACATGTATATGCCCATCGCCGGCGTTGACATCTTTTGGCCCGGCTTGGTGCTCATCGGGTTTTCGGTGGGCGTGATCGGCGGTTTCTTCGGAATGGGCGGCGCGTGGATGGTTACCCCGGGCTTGAACATCCTTGGCTTTCCCATGGCGTTCGCGATCGGCTCCGATATCGCCCACATCGCGGGAAAGTCGATGGTGTCCACATTCAGGCACTCAAAGTTCGGCAACGTGGACTACAAACTCGGTTTGATCATGATCATCGGGACCGTGATCGGCATCGAGTGCGGCGCGCAGATCGTCATGTGGCTTGAGCGCATCGGACGCGTCGGACCGGTGGTTCGATGGGTCTATGTGGTGGTTTTGGCCCTGATAGCGCTGATGGTTTTTGCCGATTACCGCAAAGCAATGAAGAAGAAAAAGGCCGGCGTCGTGGACGAGCACGGCGCCGTTGGATTCACCTGGTACAAAACGCTTCATAGTATCAAGATTCCGCCCATGATGCATTTCAAAGTTGCCGGGATCTATTGTTCCATGTGGCTCCCGATCTTCGTGAGCTTCTTGACCGGTGTCTTGGCCGGCTTCCTGGGGATTGGCGGCGGCCTGCTTCGCATGCCCGCTCTGGTCTACCTCGTGGGCTGTCCTACTCACATCGCGGTCGGCACCGACCTGTTTGAAGTCATGATCTCCGGTCTGTACGGAACATTCACCTATGGCGTGAAGGGACGTATCGAGATCTGGGCGGTGTTCGTCATGCTCTGCGGCGCGGCCATCGGCGCGCAGATCGGCACAGTGGCCACCAAGTACGCAAAGGGGTACGGGATCCGGATAGCCTTCGGCTTGGCGGTCTTCGCATGTATGATTTCGGTCATCCTCAAGCAGTTCAAGATCGACGCGGCTGCGACAGTCGTCATTCTGGGCGCGGTCGGCGCCATCTGCGTATACATCTGCGGGATCATGTTCAAGGGCGCTGCGGAAGAATTGAGAGCCAAGAAGGGGAACGAACGGCTCACCGCGTGACGACTTGAGATTGAAAGCTCACCATGACAAGAGGAGATATACGATGAGATTTAAAATCCTGGCATCAGTGGCGACTGCGATGCTCATTCTGGCTTTCGCGGCCCCTGCGTCGGCCGCCGAAGTGGCGCAGGGCAAGTGCCTGGCATTTGAAGCAGGAAAGTCGGTCAGCATAGATGAATATGACACAAGCATTTCCAAGGAAAACAAGTACGGTAAGACCACAGGCAAGAAGCTTACTTTCGACATATCCGAAGCTCTCGTGGGCATTACGCCCGCGCCTGGAGATATCCTGAGGATTGCTTATGACCAGAAGGGCGACCAACTCAAGGCCCTCAGAGTCATGAACGTGACCAAACAGGACCTGATGACGAAGTAGCGTCAGACGTCCAGGGGGATCAAAGTCAACGCGCCCTGCCCACAGTCATCTCCTTCCCTGTGAGGCCGGGGCCCGGCCGGCCACGGGAGCGATGCACCGCCCGTCCTCGCTGCAACTCGCTCCCGTGGACCTGCTTCCAGAGACAAATACCCGACAAAATATGGTATGGTTATTCTCCTTCGAGATTGTCCGACGCGGCACGGACTGAGGACACAGCTTTTCTCGAAGCAGATCCGACAAATCGGTATCCGAGCGCAGCCGGATAGCGCAAAGACATTCCCCGCCGATTTCGCGTTACCGGGAGCCGGTGCGGCGTTCCGTGCGGGATAGTATAAAGACGTTTGCTGGAGCGGAACATATGGTGAACGCATTCTGGTACTTCGTTATGGTCCCTATGGTCTACATATCGGTGATCTGGTGTCTTGTGGGGATTGTCGTCAGGATCGCTCAGGTCGTTCGTGAACCGAGGCCGCCCCACACCTTGCGGATATTTCGGGACGATGAAACGCCCGAAGACCCTCTTGGTGCGGGCCTCGGCGCCGCGTTCTTGGACGCGCTCACCATGCCCTCTATCCGCCGATACCAGCCGGTCTTTTGGGTCTTTCTCATGATCTTTCATGTTTCTCTCTTGGTTCTTGTGGTCGCACACCTGGACATTCTGCCACAGATAAACATACTGTCAGCGGAATCGCAGCACATGCTCGGCAACGGCTCGGTGGGGGTCTTTTTCACCGTGTCGCTCGCCTATTTCCTGTTGCGACGCTTCAAGGGCCCGGTGCGCGAGGTTTCGGTCGCTTCGGATTATCTGCTGCTCGTGCTCCTCCTGAGCATCGCCATCACCGGAGATGTGATCAGTTGGGGCAATTCGTGGACAGAGCAGGGCTTTGTCATTACCAAGCAAGAGTTTGGGCAATATATGACCGGCTTGCTCACCTTGAGTTTCGCGGACCCTCTGAAGCTCTTGCCCGGAACCCATTACGTGGTAATCGGGACGCATGTCTTGCTCGTGAACCTACTGTTGATATTTCTGCCATTCAGCAATCTCATGCACACGTGCTTTTCGGTGCCTCTGAATGCGCTGCGGAGAGGATGATTATGGAAGCGTCGAAGAGACAAGACCTACTCACACTAATGGCTGACAAGATGAACCGGGCTGTGCGGCTCTATCTGGAAAACTGCTCCCGATGTGGGACTTGCATTGACGCCTGCCATGCTTACGCGTCCACCAGAGATATTCGTTTCTCAGCGGTGGGTCGAGCCCAGAATGTTCGCAGGCTGTTCGAGAATTATTTCCGTGTTACGGGCAAGATCGCGCCCTGGCTGAACGATGCGGAGACGTTGGATGAAGCCTGGATGGACAAACTCTATGAAACCGCATTCTCCTGCACCGGCTGCCGACGCTGCATGGTCTATTGTCCTTTCGGTATTGATACGCAACAGATTCAAGCCATTGCCAAAGCGCTGCTCATCGGCATGGACATGGACCCCAAACCGCTCACCATGCGTGCCCGCGGGGAGATCGACAAAGCTAAGAATCTCGAATTGACCAGACAAAAGCTCGAAAAGGAGCTGACCGGGGTGAAGGCTGAACTCCTGGAGAAGTATCCGAGCCTCGAAGGGAAGGAGATCGTTCCTCTGGACAAAGAGGGCGCAAATATTCTCTTTGTCTCGATGGTGGAGAAGCCTTCTATTGCGTCCGGCGCAGCGATCTTGAACGCGGCGGGAGAAAGCTGGTCGTTGAGCTACTTTGAGGCGGTCAACTTCGGCGCGTTCGCGGGCAACGCGAACATGAGCGAACAGATATACGGTCGCATCGTGGCCGAAGCCGAGCGGCTGCGCGTCAAGGAACTGGTGATCTGTGAGTGCGGAACCGCGTACCGTATTATGAAGCACATTATCGGCAAGCGCTCGTTCCGAGTGATCTCGATCCTGGAGCTTGTAAACCGTTACCTGACCGAGGGACGCATCAAGCTGGACAAGTCCTCAATCGAAGGGACCGTTACGTACCACGACCCGTGCCAGATTGCGCGAAATAGCGGCGTATATGAGGCCCCACGCAACGTAATTCGGGCTTTCACAGACAGTTTCGTCGAAATGATCCCCAACCGTTCCGAAAACTGGTGCTGTGGTGGCGGAGGCGGCCTTGTTATCGCGCAGGAGCCCGAGTTCCGCATGATGACTTCGCGGGTGAAAGCGGACCAGATACGCGCCGCCGGCGCGGACATCCTGGCCACAGCCTGCGAGATGTGCCTCGCACAGCTCAAGGACCTCAACGACGAATTTGAATTGGAAACGGATGTGAAATTGGTGTCGGATCTGGTTTACGAAGCCCTGGTATTCTCCTAGTTCTTGCTTCGTTTCCGCCTTTTTCCCGAAAAGACAAACTGCCTTACGGCGAGGTCTGTTGCGTCGCTTCGTCCTCGGCCTCGGCTTTTCTCTTTTTCTCAAAGCTCCCGAGGATCCGCAGGCCCACTTCGTACAAGATCATGATGGGCACCGCCATGAGCGTCTGATTCAACGGATCGGGGGTGGGCGTAAGAACAGCTCCGACGATAAACGCGATCACAATCGAATATCGTCTGCCCTTCCGGAGCTGATTGCTGTCTACAAGGCCCAGGAGACCGATAAGGACCACAATGATCGGTGTCTCAAAGATAACGCCGAACGCCAGTAGGAGCATCGTGAAGAGAGAGACGTACTCCTTGATGTCGATCATTGGCTTTAGTTCGGGCGATTCGAAGCTCAGGAAGAATTGGAACGCAGCGGGAAAGACGATGAAGTAGCAGAAGGCCGCTCCGGCGTAAAAAAGGCCCGTAGCCAGGACAATGAACGGCGCTGCCAGTTTCTTTTCTCGTTCGTACAGGCCGGGTTTCACGAAGAGCCAGATTTCATAGAGCACGTAGGGAAGGGCGAGGAAAAGCCCGGCAATAAATCCGACCTTGATATAGATGAAGAACGGCGACTGGAGGGCCGTAAAGACAAGGGAAGCCCCATCGGGAAGATACCTTATGATCGGCGCGGCAAGAAGCTTGAAGAGCCTCTCACTGAATACCATGCACAGCGCGAACCCCAAGGCAATGGCTATCATGGCCCGCATGAGTCTGGAACGGAGCTCCGAAAGGTGGTCCAAGAAAGACATGCGAGCTTCGTCAGTGGGCTCAATTCGATCGTCGTTTTCTGAGGTCATGTCCGTTGGTCCTAAGCTCAAAGAAGAGCATCACGGAACTGCCCACGGAAACAAGGCTTTCTAGCGGTTCGTCGTTCCCGTGGATGCGTGAGTCCGGAACAATAGTGAACCGCCTAATCCCAACATGTAAGGCGGTTCTCCCGAACAAGCCCCCAGCTCTTGTCTCTGAGCGCCCAGATTCCCTGTTTTGCGGGAATGACGGATGAAGATTTCTGCGGGCTCGAATGGTTCTCGGGGCCCCGGTCTCCGTCGCATACTTAGACCGCATACGGCTGTATTGATTCTGCAAGCTATTTTCGAGACACCACACTAACGCGCCACAGACGAGGAGGGTCCTTGGGCAAAGGCGCGGGAATCCGCGCCGTTCACCTCTTCGACGCCGTTGGAAACAATCATTCCATCACGGATTCGGACGACGCGGTCACAGGCCTGTCCAATCTCTTCCTCGTGCGTTACGAGGACTACGGTGTATCCCTGGGTGGCGATGTCCCGTAGTTGTTCGACAACGATTTCCGTATTCCTTTGATCGAGCTGGCCGGTGGGTTCGTCACCGAGAATCAGGCTCGGGTTGTTCACCAGCGCGCGGGCGATTGCCGCTCGTTGACGCTCGCCTCCGGAAAGTCGATTGGCCCAGTGGTCCACCCTATGGGAAAGCCCTACCCGGTCTAGGGCCCCAAGGATCTTGCGTCGGCGATTATGATGGTCGGCTTCCGCGTAGATCAGCGGTAATTCAAGGTTCTCGTACACCGTGGAATTGGGCAGCAAGTCGCAGGTCTGAAACACAAACCCGAGTTGCCGATTACGGAAGCGAGCCTGTTCTTCGCGGCTGAATTCCAAGATATTCTGTCCTCTGAAGAGATATTCCCCCCCCGTCGGTGGTTGGAGCAAGCCCAGGATGTACAGTAGCGTGGACTTGCCGGAGCCGGACGGCCCCATGATAGCCACCATTTCTCCCTTATGGACCTTCATGGACGCGCACCTGAGCGCCTGGATCAAGTTCTCGCCGTCAAAGTAGTCTTTGCCGAGGTCTCTTGTCTCGATGATTACTTCATTATTCATCAATCAGGGCTCCGCTCCCCTCACCATTCCTTCAGTTGACACGCTAGTATACCCTATCCCGGCCTCGATGCCTATCCCTTGATTGGGCCCATCTTAGTTTTTCCTCTGCCAGAAAGGGTGTGCTATAGTCTCATCATGTTCCAGATAACCAAACAAGCCCAAGGGCGGCGCGGAGCGTTCGTTAAGGTCGTCCAGCTTGAGGGGGAGGATTTTGCCGTCATCGTGCGCTATCCTGATGATGGTAGATATCACCAGAAGTACATAGGCCCGGACTTGTTCAAGGCGGAAGAAATCTATGCGCAGGAGCTTGAGAAGATCAGCAGCGCCGGCGCCACGGATTAGCCTCGTAACAGAGCGAGAGGGCGCCGTCGGCTCTGCGGCATTCATATGACAGTTGTCGGCGCGAGGCGCCTCGGTGGGGTCTACCTAAGAGGACGTTTGGAGGGGAGATAAGTCTCCCCTCCAAATTGTTGCGCAACGATGCGCTCTCGCCGCGGCTCTCCTTAGCGAAGCCTCGGAGTGTGCGGGAAAGCCGAGTAGTTTCATGATTTCGGAACCGTCCTGATGAAACAAATATCTATGGGAGTATAAGGGTTGGCCAAAGCGCGTATCGATAAGGAATGGCGATTGTGGGCGACCATTGCGGGCATCTTAGTCCTGGTAGTGGCCTTTCTGTATTGGGAGTCCAGGCCGCCCACCGAAGGCGGAGAACTCCTGTTCCGGGTCACCAGGGTGCTCGATGACGGAAAGCTGGATCTCAAAGGGGGCGGAAAAACGTTTCAGTTCAAGCTGGTCGCGCTGGAGATTCAGCCTGCCCGAGCCGAGGCGTTCAAGGAGTTTCTCACACACGCGCTCAAGGACAAGTGGGTGCGCATCAAGGCGGTTCGAGAGGAGGCAGGCGGGGTGAGCGCGGGGTTCGTCTACTTGTCAGGTGAAGACACGCACGCACGCGTCATAAGACAGGGCATGGCGAGGATGGATCGGGAGGCGAAAGATCTGGATGTGAGACCGTACATCGAGCTGGAACTGGAGGCCAAGCAAGCAAAGCGCGGCATGTGGGCATCTTGGGGCGAGGGCGCAAAATGAAGGTCTTGATCGTGGGTTCCGGCGGACGTGAACATGCCCTGGCATGGAAGATAGCCGATTCCGACCTCGTGAGCGAAGTGGTGGTGGCCCCGGGAAACGCAGGCATAGAGCGCGAACCCAAGTGTCGCCTCGTAAGCGTCTCCGCGGAAGACATTGCAGGACTCAAGGACCTCGCGCTCTCCGAACGGATTGACCTTACCGTTGTGGGCCCGGAAGCTCCGTTAGTCGCGGGCGTCACCGATCTGTTCGAGGCCGCGGGCCTCAAGGTCTTCGGCCCCTCCCGGGCCGCGGCGCTCCTGGAAGGGAGCAAGGTCTTCACAAAGCGTCTCATGAAGAAATATGGAGTTCCCTCTGCAGAGTTCGAGGTCTTCGACACGTTCGACAGCGCCGTGGATTACCTGATGCAAAGTGACGGTCCCACCGTGGTCAAGGCTGACGGCCTGGCCGCGGGAAAAGGGGTCTTTGTCTGCAACAATCGCGAAGAAGCTCTTGCTGCGCTCGCCACCATTATGAAGGAACGCGCGTTCGGCGACGCGGGCAATCAAGTGATAGTCGAGGAATGCTTGGTGGGAGAAGAAGCGTCCTTCATTGCCTTTACCGATGGCAAGAACGCGCTTCCCCTGGCGTCCTCGCAGGATCACAAGCAAATCTTCGATGGTGATCAGGGCTCTATGACCGGCGGTATGGGAGCATACTCGCCCGCGCCTGTTGTTACCCCGGAGGTCCATGACCGAATCATGACTCAGGTTATGGCGCCCTTGATCAAGGCTATGGAGCAAGAGGATAGGCCCTATAAGGGCTTTCTCTACGCGGGCTTGATGATTTCCGACGGCCGGCCCTTGGTCCTGGAGTTCAATGCCCGCATGGGTGACCCGGAGGCTCAGCCCTTGCTTTTCCGCATGAAAACCGACCCCGTTCCCCTCATGATCGCGGCCGCGGAAGGCAGGCTCGGAGGAATGACCATCGAATGGGAGCCTGAAGACGCAATCTGCGTGGTCATGGCTTCCGGGGGGTATCCCGGCTCGTACGAGAAAGAGAAACCCATCAGGGGAATCGAAGAAGCGGAAAAGATCGACGGCGTAAAGGTCTTTCACGCAGGAACCGCACGCGGCGCAAACGGGTTCGTCACAAAGGGCGGTCGAGTCCTCGGAGTCACGGGAAAGGGCCTAGGCATCGCACAGGCCATTGAGAAGACGTATCAGGCGGTCTCAAGAATAGGTTGGGAGAACGCGCACTACCGAAAAGACATCGGCAAGAAAGCGCTCCACAGAAGTGATGGTCGTTGACCGACCCAACAAATCGCAGAATATTGGCCCCCAATGATGCTCAGGGGTTAGATCATTGACCGAGATTCGACTCCCCGCCCATATACTCATCGCCACCCGGAACCAGGGAAAAATTCAAGAGATCAGAGACCTTGTCGCAGATCTGCCCCTGACGTTTCTCTCCCTGGAAGACGTGCCTCACGCGCCCGATGTGGTGGAGGACGCGGAGACATTCGAGGGAAATGCGCTCAAAAAGGCGCGCATCCTAGCGCAAGCCACCGGAATACCCGCGCTCGCGGACGATTCAGGGTTGTGTGTCGATGCATTGGGAGGCCGGCCGGGAGTTCGTTCCGCTCGGTATGCGGGCGAAGGGGCTTCGGACGCCGATAGAATAGCCAAGATCCTGGACGAGATGCGAGACGTGACGGAACAGCAGCGTTCCGCGCGCTTTATTTGTGCGCTGGCCCTCGCGTGGCCCGATGACGAGAGCAAAATATTTGTGGGCACATGCGAAGGACGTATCACACACGAGCCGTGTGGTTCGGGCGGGTTCGGATTCGATCCGATCTTCTACTTTCCCGAGGCCGGCTGCACCTTCGCGGAGATGGAACGACAAGCCAAGAACCGTGTGAGCCATCGTGGCAAGGCCCTGCGCCAATTTGCAGAGTGGCTCACGGCTCTCATATCCGGTGAGTAATGAGGGGACGCGCAGTCGCGAAAGTTCGTTGTCTTCTCTCCGAGCCGTCTTCCCGCTCGGAGGAGCCCTTGCGATTTTGGGTTTCGCATTTTATAAGTGAAACGTCGGGGTGTAGCGCAGCCTGGTTAGCGCGCGTGCCTTGGGAGCACGAGGCCGCCGGTTCAAATCCGGCCACCCCGACCATCTCGCTCTGCTGAAAAGGAGATAGTCCCGCGATGCGCTCGATGGATTTTCCTCTGGAACCTCGAAAAGGCTCAGTAGTTGCGGGAGCGCTCTTTCTCTGCCTTCTGCTCTTCTCATGCGCGTTCGCGGCCGAGGACACTCTGCGGATCTCCATTTTGCACATGAACGATCCCCATGCCCACTACGCGCCGTACCAGGAGAAAGACGAGGTCGGACTCATCGGCGGATTTGCCAAAGCTGCGACGGTCATCAAACGCGAAATCGCGGAGAATGAACGCCGGGGACGCAAGACCCTCGTGCTCTGCGGCGGCGACTTGCTTACCGGGACCCCTTTTTCCACTGTTTGGAAAGGCGAAATGGGTGTCAAGCTCATGAATGAGATGGGCTTCACCGCAATGGTGGTCGGTAACCATGAGTTCGATTTCGGCAAAGATCATCTGGTCGAGCGGCTTGAACCGATGATGCGTTTCCCTCTGTTGAGCGCCAACATCCTGGAACAGCAAGAACGCCTGGTGTTCAAAGAAAGCATGGGGAAAACCTTTCCTCCGTCTCAAACTCCAGTGATTATTTTTGGTCTCACCACTGATCAGACCCCGATCACGACGCATCCGCGAAACGTGCAGGGGCTTACGTTCCTCAAACCCGAGATCGCGGCGAACCATTTTCTCAAGCGGTGTCGGGAGGAGGATCTGGTCATCGCTCTCACCCATGTCGGCGTTGACGTGGATAAGCAACTGGCCGAGGCTTTTCCTCTCATTGACGTGATTGTCGGTGGTCATTCGCATACGGCGATCAAGGAGCCCCTGAAGGTGCGGGATACGATCATCGTGCAAGCCGGAGCATATGCGCGCTACGTGGGCAAACTGGACTTGGACGTGAAGCGGGGCCGTGTCGTGGGCTACGAGAGGCGTCTCATAGCCCTGGAAGCGTCACTGGCAGAAGATCCACACATAGCCGCGGTGATTGAACAGTACAAATCGCGGATGGATGCCCAGCTCCAAATGGTGATCGGAAGCACCCAGATCCTGCTCGAGGGCGGTCGAAGCGAGGTCCGATCAGGCAGGCAGACCAATCTGGGGAAACTCATCGCCTTTACGATGGCCCAAAGCGTAAACGCGGACGCGGCCGTGATTAACGGCGGCGGCATCCGGGCAAGTCTGCCCGGCGGCGACATCAACCTGAACGATATTTATACGATCCTCCCCTTTGGGGCCATGGTGGTCAAAATGGATATGAAAGGCGAGGACCTGGTGAAGGTGATGCAGAGGAGCCTCGACCTTCCGGTGGGGAACGGCGGGAAGCTTCAGACTTACGGCATTGCTTGGGAAGCGCATGACGGCCGAGTTTCCATCCGTCAAGTGGGCGTGCGAGCTTTTGATCCGCAGCACGTCTATTCCATCGCGATAAATGACTTCCTCATGGCGGGCGGTGACGGGTATACCATGTTTAAAGAAGCCGGCCGAAACGTCAGTCAGAATTATTCACAGATTAGTGACCTGCTCATTGGCTTCATCAGAGAAAAGAAAGTGATTACAACCGCAACGCTTGACGCTATTCCCGATCCGCCGCAGTGATTCAGTCCATTGTATCGGTCTCAAGACAAATTTTGACGTTTTGTGGAATTCTTGACTTAAGTCAATGATCGCTGGGCAGACCTTGGGTAGGGTGCCTATCAACGGGGGCCACGAGCATAATTACTAATAGACCCCGCGGCACGGCGCCGGATTATTGCTACACCGTTCGGCGATCGCTTATTGCTCTCACTTGAACGCGTGAGGCTCGAGACGGTTATGTCTCGAGCCTCACTTCGTTTCGTCGTCTCACACGGAATCTAGGCGCACAGGCGATTCGCCCGTCGATCCCTTTACTTTGCCTTCGGCAGGATTCGGCCCCGCCGTCGCTTGTCGTGACTACGCAAACCACAATCGGGGCTTCCGGTTCGAGGTCCGCGGGCGCTGACGGAAACGGGATACTACGAAGGTCTGCCTTTGGGGCGTGATCCGGAGGTAGGTCCTGTCTTGCCTTCTTTTTCGCGGCCTGAGGATTCGGTGGGGTTTCCGGATGCCGTCCCGGTCTTCATTCTTGCCAGGAGCTTCTTGAACTGATCGTCTGTGAACATCTTGGTCCAGCGGGCTTCTCGTTCTCGTTCGGCGCGCATGTACAAAGATATGCGGTAAACGACCCACCCGATCCCCGCGATCAACAGTAGCACATACACAATGGTTAGAGTGCTCATGTGGCTTCCCGGAAGCTCAGATGCGAGCGGTCGGGCGAGAGTCTTTCCTGCGGACCGGCTGCCGCTCGGGCTGAGACTTGTTCGCGCGCTCCTGGGGCTTCGTACCGTCGGAGCCCTTCAAAGCCTTTCCATGCTTCTCCGGGTCCTCCATCAGCGCGATCCTCAGCACATCATCCATGTGCTTGACGAGCTTGAAATCGAGCTTGCGTCGGATATGCTTCGGGATCTCGCTAAGGTCCTTTTCGTTCTGCTGAGGAACAATGATGGTATGAATCTTGGCCCGGAGCGCTGCCAACGACTTCTCCCGCAAGCCACCCACGGGGAGCACTCGTCCGCGCAGAGTAATTTCCCCTGTCATAGCCACGTCGGACCTCGTGGGGATGCCCGTGAGCGCGCTGATCACCGCGGTAGCCATGGTGACTCCCGCAGAAGGCCCGTCCTTAGGTATGGCGCCCGCCGGAACATGCACATGGATGTCCTTCGCGTAGTAGAACCTGTCTTTAAGCCCGAATCGCGATGCCCTGGACCGGAAGTAGGACATGGCCGCGTGGCCCGACTCTTTCATTACGTCTCCCAATTGACCGGTAAGCAGGAGGTTCCCTTTCCCTTCCATAGGCGTGGCCTCGATGTGGAGAACATCACCACCGTAGGGAGTCCACGCCAGCCCTGTGGCCACTCCCACCTCATTGTCCCTCCGCTCCTCATCGGGTAGGAATTTGGCCACGCCCAGGTATTTGTGCAGATTCTTTGCAGTGATCGCGGGAAGCTTCTTTTCCCCCTCCGCGATCATTCGGGCTATCTTGCGACAAAGGTTGGCGATTTCTCGTTCCAGATTCCTCAGGCCCGCCTCACGGGTATACTGATTGATAATGCCCAGAATAGCCTCGTCGGTGATTCTGAAATGCTCCGGTTTGATCCCGTTCTCTTTAATCTGCCGTGGAATGAGGAAATGCCGAGCGATCTTGAGTTTTTCCTCGTCCACGTACCCTGGGATCTCGATGATCTCCATGCGGTCTTTGAGCGCGGGGATGATGGGATCCGCCAGATTGGCCGTGGTGATGAACATCACCTTTGACAAGTCAAAGGGGACATTCAGGTAATGATCGCTGAATGCGCAGTTCTGTTCCGGGTCGAGCACTTCCAGCAGCGCGGCGGAGGGATCGCCTCGGAAGTCTGCGCCCACCTTGTCGATTTCGTCAAGCATGAAGACGGGATTGTTCGAGCCTGCAGTCTTTAGGCCTTGGATGATCCTACCGGGCAGCGCTCCTATGTAAGTGCGGCGATGTCCGCGGATTTCAGCCTCGTCGCGTAGGCCCCCCAGCGATACGCGGGTGAATTTCCGACCCAGCGCCCGAGCGATGGACCTGCCGAGCGAGGTCTTTCCCACCCCGGGAGGACCCACGAAACAGAGAATGGGTCCTTTCATGTTCTTGTTGAGCTTGCGCACGCCCAAGTATTCGAGAATGCGGTCTTTGACTTTCTCCAGGTCGTAATGATCTTCGTCCAGTATCCTTTGCGCGTTCTTTACGTCCAAATGATCGCGGGTCGATTTGGCCCAGGGGAGCTCCACCATCCAGTCCAAGTATGTGCGGATGATTGAGGCTTCCGCGGCGTCCGGGTGCATCTGACCGAGGCGGCTGAGCTGTTTTTCCGCCTCCTTAGCCACGTCCTTGGGCATTTTGGCCTTCGCGATCTTGGCCCGGAATTCCTCGATCTCCTTGGTCTTCTCGTCGATCTCGCCCAGTTCGCTCTGGATGGCTTTGAGTTGCTCCCGGAGGAAATATTCTCGGTGAGTCTTGCCCATCTCTTCTTTTGCCTGGGTCTGGATCTTGGCCTGCATGGCCGAGAGTTCCAACTCCTTCGAGAGCAATTCATTCACGCGTCGGAGCCGCTCTACCGGATTGATGATCTCCAGGATGGCCTGGGACTCTTCCACCTTGAGCTTCAAATTGGACGCCACGAGGTCGGCCAGACGGCCCGGCTCTTCTATGGAATCGAGTATGGCTACGGCATCAGGAGAGATCACGCCTCTGAGCTGGAGAATTTTCTCCGAGTTCTCCTTCACCGACCTCATCAAGGCTTCCACTTCGAGGTTAATGGCGGTCGCGGAGGGCTCGGCGATCTTTTCGATACGAACCTTGAAATGGTCCGGGGTCGGTAGATAGGTGACAATGTGCGCCTTGGCAAGACCCTGAACCAGGATCTTCACCCTGCCGTCAGGCAGCCGGAGCATCTTGACGATCATCGCGACCGTGCCGGTGTCGAATATGTCCTGTGGCTTAGGTTCTTCTTGGGTGGACGATCGTTGCGTGGCAAGGAATATGAGGCGGTCGTGCTCCATGGCCTCTTCGACCGCTTTGATGGATTTCTCGCGACCAACCATGAGCGGCAGGATCATGTACGAATAGATAACCACATCTCGAACGGGGAGAAGCGGAATCACATCCGGGATGTCGGAGAAGTTCACCTGGTCTACTCCGACCGCGTCCTCTTCCGAGAAATCGTCTTTCTTTCCTATGTCTTCCACCATATGACCGTCCTTCACAGGCCGTAGGATTAGCTCTCAAGGGCCCAAGATACACGAAAAAACACCATATCACGGGTCCAAGTCCTGAGATACGGGTATTCTTGCGCCACAATCTACAAATATATACCGCAAACCCCTATGTCAAGCTCTCTTGAGGCTCTTTTCGGCCCCGAAGAGCCTTGGTCGGAGACTCAAAGAGGCTGTCATGATTCGTCTTGGCTTCCGGCGGAGGGAAAGAGGTGGCGCCGGCGAAGTGAGAACGTGACGCCGGTTCGCTCCGAACCCTCAGTACTGATCCAGGTCCGCGCCTGTGTGGTCCCAGCGTGCTCCTTTGACCAGGCCCGGCTCAAGTTCAGCCGGAGCGCTCCCTATTTTAAATATCTCTTGCACTCCTTCCGCCGACGCAGTCACCAGGCCGGTTCTGGGGTCGACTCGTCGCATCTCAATCGCATCAGAAGGTGGGAATTCCTTCACCGGTTTGTCCTTGAGCACTTCTCTCATAAAGTAGCCCCAGATGGGCGCGGCGGCCTTGCCGCCGGTTTCGCCGTGACCGATGGTGAACTCGTCGTCGAAGCCCACCCAGACGCCGCAGGTATAATCAGGGGAGAATCCCATAAACCACGCGTCGTTGTTGTCGTTCGTTGTTCCCGTCTTGCCGGCTATGTCGGGCCGCCCTACGATCTTTTTTAGCGCCGTGGCCGTTCCATGCTGGACCACGCCTTGTAGAAGACTCGTCACGATGTGCGCGGTCCCCTCGTCGATTCGCCGTCTTATCACTGGGGTTCCGGATTCTTGGGTCTCTTGGCTTGGGACGGACGACGGGTTGAGCTCGTGGGAGACTCTCTGAATCTGCGGCTGGTCAATCTGGAGCGGGTCATCCAGAAACACCGGTGGGTGATGCTCTTCCAGGATCTTGCCGTTTCGATCGACGATCTTTTTGATGTAGACCGATTCCACCAGAAAGCCCCTGTTGGGAAAGACCGAGTAGGCATTCATCTGCTCTTCCAACGAGACACCGGTGGAGCCAAGCGCCAAGGTGAGGTTATTCGCCAGGGGAGACTTGTACCCTATTTTCCGGGCATAGGCTTTGGCGTGTTCGATGCCGGTGTGCTGCAAAATCTTGATCGTGGGAATGTTGATGGACTTGACCAGCGCCTCGCGGAAACTCACCGGGCCGCTGAAACCGCCGCGGTAGTTCTTTGGCCGCCAGACTTCCCCGGTCCCGGGAATGGGGAGTGCGAGAGGCGAGTCCAGAATCATGTCCGCACAGGTGAAACCCTTATTCAGGGCGGCCGCATAAATCACCGGCTTGAATGAAGACCCGGGTTGGCGCCGAGCCTGGATGGCTCTGTTATACTTGGCTTCGGAAAAACCGCGGCCACCTAAGAGCACCTTCACGTACCCCGTTCGGTTCTCTCTCAGCATGAGCGCTGATTCCACCAGGGGCTCCTGCTCCAGTTCCAGCGGGAAGTAGTCGACCATATCCTCCGTGTAAACCTTATAGTTCTTCATCTGAGGATCGGCCGGGCCGAACTTCTTCAGGTACAGCTCTCGACGCTTGGCGTTCGGATCTGTTACGAGAACCTGAATCACGTCCCCTACCTGGAAAGGCAGATGCCCTTCCGCGAAGTTCCTGGTCCGCAGCTCCGGACGAATGAAGGGTCTCCTGGCCCACCAGTTGGAATCGGGCTCGATTTTGATCTTCCCCACGTATTCCCGTTTGTTTCCGCCTTTCAGGTAGCTCCCCATTCGGACGTAAACATGCCCCTCGTCGATGTCCGTAATCACGCCTTCGGTGATCTCCCCGAAGAGAAGCGGCGCGTCCCGTTCGCGGGTCTTCTTTTCCAGAAACTCCATCACCCCTTTCACATTGAGGGTCTTGATCGGTCCCCGGTAACCTTGTCTCTTGTCCAGCTCTCTCAGGCCGCGATCCATCCCGTCCTTCGCGAGCTTGGTCATGTTCAGATCCACCGAGGTGCGGATTTGGAGCCCTTCTTTGGTCAACGTGTCCACGCCGTACTTGTTTTCGACGTATCTTCGAACATGCTCCGCGTAGTCCGCAGCCATTCTACGGTGTGGATTGGATTGCGCGACGAGTTGCGGTTGTTCTCCGGCCGCGGTGTCATGTTGTTCCTGGGTGATGTATCCGTCTTTCAGCATCCGCTCCAGCACGTATGCTCGCCGATTCATGGCGGCGTTGAGGTTCACCTTCGGAGAGTAATCGGCGGGACGCTGAGGAAGGCCCGCAAGCAGAGCGCACTCTGCCAGGGTCAATTCGTTCACGTGCTTGCCGAAGTAGGTCCGCGCCGCAGCCTCCACCCCATAAGCCCTGCTCCCCAGAAAGATCTGGTTCAGGTAGAGATAGAGGATCTGCTTCTTACTCAAAGAATTCTCGATCCGGGTTGAGAGTATGGCTTCCCTGATCTTACGGCTGAACTTCTTTTCCGAGGTGAGTAGGAAAGTCCTGGCTACCTGCTGGGTGATGGTGCTGGCGCCTCCACCGATCTTCCATTTTGTAACGGTATCTTTGACAGCGCGCAGGATGGCTTCCTTGTCCACACCCTGATGCTGCCAGAAATTCTTGTCCTCGGCCGCGACAAATGCCTGCTGCAGCATTTGCGGGATCTGCTCGATTGGGACCACGAAACGCCGTTCGAAAGCAAACTCCGAAATGAGCTCGCCGTTATCCGCGTAGACCTGAGTGACGATAGGGGGTGTGTAATTCCTGAGCTTTTCGATGCTCGGCAGGCTGTGGGTGAAGTACACGTACGCCTGCGTCGCCACCCCTGCCGCGCCCGCGAAGCACGCCAGCGCCATCAGCGTCATGAGCCGGGCGATTCCGCCGAAGAACGATCCTCGTCCCCTCGTCTTCCGGACGCGCTCCTGCGCCGCGTAGAAGGGGCTCTTGCCCGGGCGTTTGAATGGTGGGGCGGGATTCACGTCCTGCCTCCTCGACAGGGTATCTGGGCCCGTGACTTTATCACAGGCCGGTTCGCTCGTCCATGCCTATAAGAAAATAGGTTATAAATTTCAATATAATTTGTGGACAACTTCATAGACTGCATGAATTAAACGCCGCGGGCGCGCTCGGGCCGCAATTGACGCATAAGAGCGCCTGAAATGAAACAATGTTCCCTCAGCGGAGCAGTTTGTACGGAAGGTACGTGGAAATAGGCGGCACGTACGTAACCAGAAGGACGCAAAGGAGCAGGATCGCAAGGAAAGGCCAAACGCCTCGTGAGACCTCCACGAGGCTCTTGTTGGTGAGTCCCATTGCCACGAAGATGTTCAAGCCGAACGGCGGTGTGAGAAAACCGAACTCGATCACCAAGACCATGATGATGCCATAATGGATCAAGTCAATGCCGAAACGGTTGAGCGTCTCCGCGAAGAGCGGCGAGAGTATGAGCATTGCCGAGACATTGTCCATGACCGTGCCCATGAGCAGAAAGAGCACCACCACGAACAGCAGGAAGATACTCGGGCTGCGCACATGCGCGGTGATCAGGTCCGCAATCTGATGAGGCAGCCTGAAGGCGGTGAGTAACCAGATAAGCGTCATCGCGGCGGCAAGAACGAACAGGAGACAACTGGAGAGAATGGCCGCCTGCTTGCACACCTCGGGAATATCTCTGAGCCGGAATTCCCTATAGATCACCAGCTCTACGAAGAGCGCATAGACCACGCTGATCGCGGCGGCCTCTTCCGGAGTGAACACGCCTGAATATATCCCTCCGAGGACGATCACCGGGAGCATGATCCCCCAGAATCCATCCTTAACCGTTACCAGGAGTTCCCTCCAGGTGAGTCTTTCTTGCGCCTGCCAATTGTTCCGCCAGGCAAGCGCGTAGGTGTAGAGCATGAAGAGGCCACCGATCAGAAGCCCTGGTCCGATGCCCGCCATGAAGAGTTCCGCGACCGAGACATTCATCACCAGGCAATAGAGGATCATCGGTATGGAGGGCGGGATAACAATGCCCAAAGAGCCGGCGGACGTGACCAGCCCTATGGAGAAACGCTCAGGGTACCCTGCCTTGACAAGAGCGGGAATCATGATCGAACCGATAGCCACCACGGTAGCCGGGCTGGAACCGGAAAGGGCCGCGAAGAACATGCAGGCAAGCGTCGTCGCAATGGCAAGGCCTCCGGGCACAGGCCCGACCATCGCATTGATCACCGCGACGAGCTTCTTGGCCATGGCCCCCTGGGTCATGATGGCGCCGGCAAGGATGAAAAACGGGATGGAGAGCAAAATGAAGTTGTCCAGCGCGTTGAAGAGCTGCTGGGGCAGGGCCAGGAGTGAAGTCGTGGTATGGAGCAGCACCGCCATACCCGTGGTCACCACCAGGAGCACGGCTATGGGCATGCCCAGGACCAGAAGAATGACGAAACAGAGCGCAACGGTGACGATCATGGTCGGTCGGCTCCCGGTGCAAACGGCTCATTTCGGAGCAGCCCTTGCAGATGCTTTGCCGCCAAATGGAAAAAGCGGAAGGCCATCACTACGGAAAAAACCGGAATGGGTAAGCATGTCCAAAACTTGGGGAACTCAAGAGCGGAGGTGATCGCGCCGAATTGCCTGAGCTTCATGGTCTGTTCCAAGCCATACCACGCGACGACCAGAAACGTGACTGCGCCCAAGGCATTTATGAAAACCTTCAAGGCATGGCGAAAGCGATCACTCGAAACGCGCTCGTAGACCAGGTCCATCGCAAAGTGCGAGCCGTACTTGACCCCCAGGGATGCCCCGAGAAAGGCTATGAAGACACCTCCGTACCTGCCGACCTCCTGGAACCAGTCAAAACTGAAATTGAGCACGTACCGACAAAAGACCTGCACCGCGGTCAACCCCGCCAGGGCAAGAAGGGTCAGCACCAGCGTCCATTCTTCGATTCGGTTGAGAATTCCGATGATTCGTTTCATCGCGTGTGGCGACAGGCTGCCCGGACCAACGCCCGTGAAAGGCGCGGCCCGGGCAGGCGCAAACTTAGGCGTTATGAAACAACGGAGACGCGATTACTTCTTGGCGTGGCTGTCCACCTTGGCCACGAAGAAATCAAACAGATCCGGGCCGATCTTGGTGCGGTACTTCTCCCACACCTTTTTCATCGCATTCTTGAATGCCTCGCGCTCTTGCGGTGTCAGCTCAATCACTTTCACGTTGTTCTGCTTGCAGTATTCCTCCACGGAGAGGCCGGACTGAGGGAGCTTCTTCATCAGCGCTTCGTTTTCTTCCCGATTCACCTTGATGCAGACCTTGGCCGCTTCCCGGAAAATATTCTGTTGTTCCGGGGTCAGCTTTTTCCAGTATGCGGGATTCACGATGATAATACATTCGGTGAGGATATGACCGGTTTTCGTGACGAACTTGGTGATTTCGGTGGCCTTGATCAAGATCGAGGTGAGGAGGGGGTTCTCTTGCGCGTCGATGGTCTTGCTTTGAAGGGCGCTGTAGATTTGCGTGAACGCAAGGTCCACAGGAGAAGCGCCGACCTCTCTGAAAGTGTCAAGGTAGATCGGGCTGACCATCACCCGGATCTTCATGCCTTTCAGGTCCTCGGGTTTGCGCACTTCCCGAACCATATTGGTGATGTCTCGAAACTCGTTCTCCGTCCATCCAATGCCGATAAAGCCCTTTTCCGGCAAAAAGCTGAAAATCTTCTGCTGCACTTCAGGATCGTCCAGCACAGCGTAAGCTGTCTTCCGATCGGGAAAGACAAACGGTAGGTCCGTCAATGCCACCTGGGGCGCATAGTTCTGCAGGATCGCGGTGGTGATGGACGCGATCTCCAGAGTCCCTCCCTGGACCTGTTCGGCCATAGATTGCTCGCTTCCCAGTTGTCCAAAGGGGAAGGTCTTAATCTCGATCGCGCCGTTGGTCTTTTCTTTCACGTAATTCGCGAAAGCGTCAATGCCTTTGGACTGACCGTGGAACGGCGGGGCGACATGGCCGAATTTTACCTCCATCGGCTTGTCCTGAGCCGCTGAAAGCGCAGCGCACAGCGCCACCACAGAGAAACAGACCAGCGAAACCAAGAACTTCTTCATCCTACACCTCCGTTCGTTGAACTGCTGTTCAAAAGAGAGTTCAAACCGTTTTCTTGCCCGGCAATAATCACGATATGGAGTCCCCACCGCCAAGCCGGCGCGCAGCAAAGGGAAATTACTCTAGCACAGTCCTGGGCTCAAGATCTACACTCTTGTGAGCCCCAGACGCGTTTGGGCACAATCATGGTCCTTGCGGGAATCATCCGCGCGCCAAAGTCCTCAGCGCATCGTCATATCCCTGATTCATCCAGGCAAAGACCGCTTCTTCTCTGAACCGTAAAGTGGCAAAAGGGAACCTGCCCAGGGATCGCTCAGGGCTGACCGTGGTGATCTCGCAATCGGGATAGCGCTGGGGATTGTGATTTAGGCCGGGTCTCACGCTCACCGCGATGATCCTCCGAAAACCGCTCTCGTACAAAGGGCCTATAGGAAGCCATTGGGTGAATCCTCCGTCACGGTAGCGACCTCCTTCCAGTTCTACGCCCTGGCAAAGCACGGGGAGTGACATGGACGCGGCAAGGAGTTTCCACGCGGTTTCAACATCAAAGTCCTGGAGCTTGAACCACCGTGCGCCGCCGGTCGGCTCTTGCCACCCGGGGAGTGTGGAGGCGGTGACCAACACCGGGGTGGGCCGGTCGAGCACCTTGGCCATGTCCAGATGCTTGCTCACCAGAGGCCGGAAACTCTCCAGGTTGAGCAGTCCTTCCCGGCTCAAGGCGCGCAACGCGCCTCGTCGTCGGAAGAGGACCGCGGAGGAGAGCGCGGCCTTGACCAGACGACCGGCCTGAAACTTTGGTATAGGCGCGAGTAGGAGGCCGAGTTCCACCGCGGTTTTCAGCGCCAATCGCCGTAGTCGTCGAATTTCGGTGCGAGGGATCGGAGAACGAGCCAAGGTGGTCCAAAGATCATGCGCTCGGTCCCAATCTCCTTGCACGACGAGAGCCGCATTCAGGGCCCCTATAGAGCTTCCCGCGCACGCATGGAACTGAAAGCCCCGCTCGATAAACGCTTTCCAACAACCGATCTGGTACGCGCCGCGCGCTCCGCCGGCGGAGAATGCCAGGCCCACGGCATCCTTCGCGGGCGGTTCGCGCTGGGATCTCTCCAGAGCCTTTTGGGCTTCAGCAAAACACACTTGGAATCACCGGAGCGGGAAACGAGTGTTGACTAAGGAAAGGTCGTCCGCATTGTATGCTTTCAGGTGAATCGCGATTCCGGGTTGCGCCCCTCAAGCGTTCCAGCCTTGACAATACTTCAGCGCTTGCCGTACCATGCGCGTCGTGGAGAAGGCGGCTTAGCCAAGTGGTAAGGCGACGGTCTGCAAAACCGTTATACGGCGGTTCGAATCCGCCAGCCGCCTCCACAGCGAAGCAAATCGACCTTGCCCAGGTCGGTTTTTTTGTGATTTGCGCCACCGCGTTTCGCGTTCGTTAGCGTAAAGACGCCGTTTCCGGGGACTGGTCCTTCCCAATGCAAGGAATTTGGAAATGAGCGGCGGAGGGATTTTTGTCAGCGTTGGGTCTCTCCTGGCGGTAACCCAGTCAGGGAATGCAGGACGAGTTTGCGGACCCGCTGTGCGGCGCCCACCATTTCCAGAGCATCTTCCTTGGTCGGTGTGAAAAGATCGTTGGGGTAGCGAGATCCAACAGCATACACAGTCAATTTCCGGCAATCTTCCTCCAAGACCTGAAAGTCCGCTTTGATACCCACGCACCGGGCCACCAAAGCCACAAGATCATGGGTCCGGGTCGGCGGCTGGCTTTGGTACACGAGAAAAGCTTTGAGCAGTTTTTCAGCCGCCTGTTGAGAATGGAAGCAGACAGTATCCCAGGGGATTCGCGCCGCCTTTAGATTGTTTTCGATATTAAGAAAATCGTTCTCGGCTTTGGCGAGCCAGGCAGCGTAGTTGGTTTCAGGCACGTTCATAAAGGACCTTGCCTTCCGCTTCGATGACCGAGAGGAGCGTGCCCCGAACTCCACGCAGCCGTGCTACTTCACTAGGAGTATAGACAACAACGTCCAGCGGCCAAGGTCTGAGACCGAACACGGCGCTCACCTCAATCGCCCTTTCCGGCGGGCGACGGTCTGTCTCCATTTCCACGAACAGATCCAGGTCGCTATCGTCTGTTGCGTCGCCTCTCGCGTGGCTCCCAAACACAATGATCCTTACGGGGTTGAATCTCTTGGCGATTACGGCTGCAACCTTTTGAAGTTGTTCTTGATCCATCGGGACTCATCCTAGCAATGTGCTTGTACAAATTGCAATGGGACGCCGGCCCCT
Organism: Deltaproteobacteria bacterium; assembly: GCA_016875095.1. GTDB lineage: Bacteria > Desulfobacterota > Desulfomonilia > Desulfomonilales > Desulfomonilaceae > VGSG01. The sequence continues at coordinate 5,638 of VGSG01000019.1, read as the reverse complement.
TTCTCGGCTTCTCAGAAATCGCAGCAGAAGAAACGTTCAACCACATAGGGAAGCAACGTTGCTAGATGCCTCACCACTCGATCTCTGGGCCCACCTGGTGTTGGGAAGCGCAGCAGAGCAGGCCATTCTGCGCCACGAATTCTCCCAAAGCATCGCGAGCGCAGGCCAAGGCCAGTTCCGGGAGGTTGTTGGTCTCAGATACATGGGCCAGTAACACGGCTTGCAATTCGTCGGAGAAGATCCGTTGCAAGAGGCCCGCGCTCTGAGAATTGGAGAGATGACCCAGTCGGCCTTTGACCCGTTGTTTCAGTTCCCAAGGGTAGGGGCCGTCGATGAGCATCTTGGGATCGTGATTACTCTCCAGGACCGCAACTTGCACGCCCTGGAGGAGGTTTGTCACCAGACCGGTGACCGATCCGAGGTCGGTTGCCACCCCGAGTCGAGACGAGCCGCGGGAGATGCGGAAACCCACCGGGTCAACGCAGTCGTGTGGCACCGAGAAGGGGTGAATCCTGAAGCCGCTGACTTCGAATACTTTCCCGGTCTGGAAAAACCGCAGCTCGTGGATCTTCCCGATATACTGTTTCACGGCGTCGTACGTGCCGCGGTTCATCCACACAGGAATCTTGTGCTTCCGTGAGAGAACCCCGACGCCCTTTATATGGTCCGAATGCCCGTGGGATACGACAATCGCGTGAATTGAGGCGGGGTCCGAGCCTGCCTGTTCCAGCCTCTCGGCGATCCGCTTGGCGGAAATACCGGCATCGACGAGTATGGCGCTCCCATTGGCCTGAACGAGTAAGGAATTGCCGGAGCTGCCACTGGCCAGAGAGATGATCTTCATCAGGCGCCACCTCGACGGAATGCGTCGGGCTGGACCATATCGCCGGGTCTGGAGGCTGTCAAGCCCTTTCTCGAATCAGTAACCCATCAGCCGGACCGCGACAAGACCCGCCAAGAACGCGCAGATAAGCCAGGCGTGCGTCACGGGGCGACGCGTGGAAGGCGGATCGGTGAGTGCTTCGCGTGCCGTTGCGCTCACCTTCGCCTCCGGGATGCGCTCGATGAGCTGCGCCACCAAATCCCGGAACGGCTGGATAGTATTGGTGATGAGCACCGGAGGGTTCCCGCTGCTTTGCAGAATGAGGAAGAGTCGAGTGCGTGACTTCACCGCATCCAGGGCTTCGATCTCGCTCCAGTTCAGCCGCACGGATCGCAAGAATTTGGTGACCGTGACGCCTGCGCTGTCCAGAGTTATGACGCGGGCGAGTATCTCCAGACCGAGATAGAAGAACGGAGCGAGAATCAAGAGAACAATCAGTCCATTCTCGGCCATAAATTCGAGGTACACGAGGAATGCTCCGGATCCCATGGCGAGAACCACCGGTGGAATCAGACGCGTGTCAACTCGGTACGAGCTGCTGTCCATAGCCGTTCCTGTCGAGGCGAGCTCTTGCCTTGTTGGCAAGCGGAGCATATGATATCATGATATCCTTTGCCGCGGGAGCTTTTTCAGCGCCTGCCGGCGCCTTAATTCGGAGGAGGATCTCCTGATGTCTAGCAGAAGGCTCGTAACCATATCACTGTGCGTTTTCACGCTGATAAGTGTGACATTCATTGTCACCGTCTCCGGGGGGACAGAGACCGCGGTCGGCAAGTCCCCCGACTACAAGGAATTGCTCCTCTTCCGGCAAGTAATGCAGATCGTGCAAAAGAATTACGTGAAAGACGTTACGGACAAAGATTTGATCCAGGGCGCCATCAACGGGATGTTGCAATCTCTGGACCCACATTCTTCATTTCTGACCGAGGAGCTGTTCAAAGAACTTCAGGTTGAGACTCGGGGCGAGTTCGGCGGGCTAGGGATCGAAATAACCTTGGACAACGGCATACTCACCATCGTCTCGCCCATAGAGGATACGCCCGCGTTCGAGGCCGGCCTCAAGGCAGGGGACAAGATCATCAAGATCGACGGAGAGAGCACCAAGAACATCACGCTGCTCCAGGCGGTAAAGAAAATGCGAGGCCAGAAGGGGTCCAAGGTCACCCTCACCATCATGCGAGAAGGGTTCAAGAAATTTAAAGATTTCACCATCACCCGAGACATTATCCATGTGCGTTCGGTGAAAAAGGAAGCTCTGGAGCCTGGATATCCTTACATCAGGGTCGTGAATTTCCAGGAGAGCACCACCAAAGATCTAAAACAAGCCATCAAGGATCTAGGTGGCGAGGACTCGGTCAAAGGACTGATCCTTGACCTGAGGAACAACCCTGGGGGTCTGCTGGATCAAGCGGTCAAGGTCGCCAATCTTTTCGTAGACAAAGGTCTGATCGTGTACACCGATGGACGGGTCAAGGATCAGCGTATGGAATTCAAGGCCACCAAGAGCGGGCGGCACTACAATTTCAAGCTTGCGGTCCTCATTAACGAAGGCAGCGCGAGCGCTTCTGAAATCGTGGCCGGCTGCATGCAGGACCATAATCGCGGGCTGGTATTAGGGACCAAGTCCTTCGGTAAGGCTTCGGTGCAGACCATCATTCCCCTGGACAACGGATCGGGGCTAAGGCTGACCACCGCATACTACTACACTCCACTGGGCCGCCATATACAGAAAACCGGCATCCTTCCGGACGTGGATCTCAAGGAGCAGGTTGAGACCCAGCTCGACGCTCAGGCTAAAGAAGAGGCCAAGCAGGACAAGAAAGACAAGAGTATGGAGCGACTGCTGGCGCGCGCCAAGCCTGACGCGGAAAAGGATATTGTGCTTAAGAAGGCCCTGGAGTGGCTCAAGTCGGACGTTTCTGTTGAGAAGTTCAAATTGGAGCACCAGAAGCCCGCCGCGGAGACAGCGTTAAACATGAAGTAACGTATGCGCATGCGTCGTCTGATCGTTCAGCCGAATCTTCCTCCTGAATTGCAGGGACTGCGCAAGCTGGCCATGAACCTCTGGTTCAGTTGGCATCCTGATGTGACGAGGATGTTTCAGGCCCTGGATCCCGACCTCTGGGAGCAGACCGGATGCAACCCGGCGCTGATGCTCGCCGAACTTTCTCCCGAGCGAAAAGAAGAGATTGTTAGCGACGCGGTCATCCTGGAGCAGATCAGAGACGCCGAACGGGCCCTGGACGACTACATAAGCAGCACCAAGGTCTATTCGTTCAAACTGGATAGGCCCATCGACTACCGTATTGCTTATTTCAGCATGGAATTCGGCCTCAACGAATGCCTGCCCATGTATTCCGGCGGGTTGGGAGTCCTCGCCGGCGACCACCTGAAAAGCGCTTCGAACCTAGGACTTCCCCTCGTGGCCGTGGGATTGCTCTATCAGAAGGGATACTTCAAGCAATACCTTAATATTGACGGCTGGCAGCAGGAATCGTATCCGGACAACGATTTCTACAACATGGCCGTTACACCGGTCCTCGATTCCGCAGGAACGCACTTCAGCTTCGACCTCCCTATGGCAGAGAGGATCGTCAAAGTTCTCTTGTGGAAGGTGGACGTAGGCCGAATCCGCCTCTACCTTCTGGATACCAATCATCCTTCAAACTCACCTGCGGACCGCGCCATTACCGCTGAATTGTACGGCGGCGATGGAGAAACGCGCATCCGACAGGAGTTCGTCCTCGGCATCGGAGGCGCTCGGGCGCTTCACCTCCTGGGCCTCTGGCCTTTTGTGTACCACCTCAATGAGGGTCACGCCGCATTTGCCGCGCTCGAAAGGATCCGGCAGACCATGACCACAAACCGGGTGCCCTTCGAGGTGGCGCTGGAGGCTGCGGCCGCGTCCACCGTTTTCACCAGTCACACCCCGGTGGCCGCAGGGATCGATTTGTTTCCGCCGGATCTGGTGGAACGCTATTTTAAGGGGTACATGGGCGCCCTGGGGCTGAGCGTGGCGGATCTCATGGCCTTGGGTCGAGAGAATCCCTTCGACCAGGGCTCACCGCTCTCCATGGCGGTGCTGGCGCTGCGAGTCTCCCGTGGAGTTAATGGAGTGAGCAAGCTCCACAGCCGGGTCGCGAAACGCATGTGGAGCAAGTTGTGGCCTGATGTGGACAAGGAGGATATCCCTATCGGATACGTGACCAACGGAGTCCACATTCCGTCGTACGTCTCCAAAGAGATGGCCGACCTGTTCGAACGGTACCTTGGCGAAGGATGGATCGAAGAGCCGGACAACGAAAAGGTCTGGTCACGTGTGCACAATATCCCGCGGGACGAACTGTGGCGTATCCATGAGAGCCGACGGGAGCGTCTGGTGATCTTCTGCCGGGATCGTCTTTCCGCGCAAAGTAAAGCTAGGGGCGCATCGCCCGCGGACCTCAGGCGCATCCGAGACGTGCTCAACCCCGACGCCCTGACCATCGGATTTGCCCGCAGGTTCGCGCCGTACAAGAGAGCAGGGCTCCTCTTTTCGGACCCGGATCGACTCTATCGGATCATCTCCGACAAGAATCGGCCGGTGCAATTCGTCTTTTCCGGAAAAGCGCACCCTCGTGACGGCCAAGGCAAGGAATTGATCAAAATGGTGGTTCATCAAGCCCGATCGGAAGGCTTCCGGCGCAATTTGGTCTTTCTGGAGGATTATGACCTGCATGTTGCCCGCAATCTGGTGCAGGGCGTGGATGTGTGGCTCAACACACCCCGCCGGCCCAACGAAGCGTGCGGCACCTCAGGAATGAAGGCGGCTGCGAACGGCGCGCTGAATATGAGCATTCTCGATGGCTGGTGGGTGGAGGCGTACGACGGCGCAAACGGGTGGGCCATCGGTTCGGGAGAAGAATACGACGACCCGTTGTACCAAGATCAGGTCGAGGCGCGACTCATTTACGAGCTGCTGGAAAACGAGGTGGTTCCTCTCTTTTTCGAGCGTGGACCTGACGGATTGCCCCACGGATGGATAGAAATGATGAAAAACAGCATGGCGTCCATCTGCGTGAGGTTCAATTCACACCGAATGATTGAAGAGTACATGGATGACTACTATATCCCGGCGGGAACCGCGCATCAGGCGCTCGGTGAAAATCGATACGCGCGGGCCCGAGAGCTCAGCGAATGGCGCAAAAGGGTGCGGAGCCTCTGGAAAGATGTGCAAGTGCTGGACGTCACCGAATCACGCGGAGATCGAATATCCTTAGGCGAGTATCTCACCGTGAGAGCATCAATCCGGCTCGGTGGGCTCGGAGAGCATGAGGTGCTCGCGGATCTGTGTCATGGCCGCATGGGTCCTGACAGCGACCAGATGATCGACAAGAGCGTCACGGCAATGGTGAGTGTGGGTAAGTCGGACGACGGTGTCGCGCGCTTCGAAGGGACCATCCATTGCGACGATACCGGCGTTTACGGGTACAAAATACGAGTGGTCCCGTTCCACCCCTTTCTCTTCGACCCGCTCTCCGTGAACCTTGTCACCTGGGGATAGCGTTCCGGTCTCGGCTTGGGCAGCGTGAAACCCGACGCAATAACCAAGAAACGGTAAGCCCCCGGCTTTGCCGGGGCGACTCCCCAAGGTTTGACCGTGTGAGGCAGTAGGAGGCAACCTCCCAGAACACACCAAGCTTTCAATTCTGGGAGGTTGTAATGAAAGACTATCAGACCCTAAACCACACTAAGTGGGATTGCAAGTATCACGTG
>VGSG01000018.1 GCA_016875095.1 Deltaproteobacteria bacterium | reverse complement strand
CAGTTTGGCCTTATCGTTCATCTCCTTCACGGCTTTTTCCACACCCATGAGGGCTGTCTTACCGTAATCGTCGTTTTGGTAGAAGAGGGCCAATTTCTTGGCATTGAGCTTGTACGCCGCGTACTTGGTGATGTATTCCGCTTCATCCTCGTAATCCGGGTAAGCCACAAAGACGAGCTTCCGCTTGTCCTTGGGCTGCTTGGCCCAGATACGAACGTCACCATACGGCGTGATCAGGGGAATGTTGTTCTCAGGGAAAAAATCCTTGGCGGTATTGAGGATCGCGGTTCCGAGCAGACCACACACTGCAAATGTGTTCCCCTTCATCTCCTGGAGGTTGGCCATGGCCCGTGTGGGATTGTATGCGTCGTCCTTGATGATGAGCCTGATCTGCCTCCCGTTCACGCCGCCCTGCTCATTCACGTAGTCAGCCCAAGCTTTCATACCCAGAGCGGTCACGCCCCAGAGCGCGGCCGGCCCTGAAACAGGCGTAGTTACTCCGATCACGATCTCCTTCTCCGTGACCCCCGGCGCGCCGGCCGCGATGGCCGGTACGGACGCAAAGATCAACAAGAGCGGAACGATGGCGACTATCCTCTTCATGGCCATGGTCTCATCCCCCTTCTTTCTTCGTGGTTCTGTTCACCCTGTTGCAGTCCGCCTGTTCGCCGAAGGACCTTCACAGGCTCATTCACGCAGTGTTGCCATGGGAAGGTCCCATTATTGCGGAAGTTTCTTGCCGCACCATACCTCTAAAGCCGCGCGCGGTCTCTCTTCCTTCTCCGGGGCAAACCGACCTTGAGCACGCGACAGCTCAGCGCAAACGCGTATATTAATGGAAAAGCCTACTCGCAGTAGCCGCGGTCCGCCGTTTCTTGGTTGGCCAGTTATGGGCTTTCCCCTCACGTTACTCGAACGCGAGTGCGAGATCAAGCCAAAACGGGAATCCGGGATCTACCGAATACGGGATTACAGCATCATCTTGGAGATGATCTCTTTCATGATCTCGGAGGTCCCTCCACCGATGGACAGGATGCGACTGTCCCGGAAGAGCCGCTCCACAAGATACTCACGCATGTACCCATATCCGCCGTGAATCTGCACCGCGTCGAAACAAACCTTGTCGCAAACCTGGGTAGAGAAGATCTTTGCCATGGAGATCTCTTTGACCGCGTTCTCTCCAGCCTGGATTCTGGCCGCAACCCGGTACGTGAATTCTCGGCTGACCTCCACAAGGGTGGCCATATCCACCAGTTTGTGCCTTGTTACCTGGAAGCCGCTTAGCGTTCGGCCGAACGCCTCCCTCACCTTTGCGTATTTGAGCGACTCCTCCAGGGCTAACTGCGCGGTGGCATTAGCTATGACGCACAAATGAAGCCGTTCCTTCTGAAAATTATGCATGATTCCGTAGAAACCCATCCCCTCCTCGCCCAGGAGGTTTTCCACAGGGACGCGCAAGTCTTGAAACGCAAGCTCGCCCGTGTCCGAAGGCCGCCAGCCCATTTTGCGCAACTTCTTTGAGACCGAGAAACCCGGAGTATGCGTGTCTACAACAAGGAGGCTCACTCCCTTGTGCCCGGGACCACCGGTGCGCACCGCCAAAGTGACCTGATCCGCGCGAACGCCGGATGTGATCATGGTTTTGCTGCCGTTCACGATATAGTGGTCGCCGTCGCGAACCGCGCGGGTTCTGATGGCTGCCACGTCCGAGCCTCCACCGGGCTCGGTTATCGCGAGCGCGGCGATCTTTTCACCGCGCAGCACAGGAGGTATGAAGCGCTCTTTCTGTTCTTGAGTGCCCAGGGCAACGATAGGAGGTAAGGCAATGTGGTGAGAATTCAGGCCTGCGGCCACTCCGCCGGAGCCGGAGCGGATAAGCTCCTCAGTGACCACCACCTCGTGAAAAACATCGGCCTCGAAGCCGCTCCACTCCACAGGGTAAGGGACTCCCAGCAGGCCGACTTCCGCTGCTTTGCGGTACAGTTCGCGGGGGAACTCCTCGGCTTCTTCCCACTCGTTCACGTACGGCTTTATCTCCCGCTCGACGAACCGGGCCACTGTCCGGCGCAATATATGGTGAGACTCGTTGAAGTAATCCAAACCGTCACTCATTCGCGGTTACCTCCGGACGCAAATCAACCGTTGCCCTTTAGGAAGAGCCTGTGTCCGGGAGGCCGCCACGGCGGCCTCCCTATACGGGCAGAGAACGGCCCCGGATCTACTGGAGCGGAAACAACCTGGAAATCTGCTGGGCCGCCATGATATTGCCGGTGGCCTTCAGCTTGCCGCTCATGAACGCTGTCATGCCGTCGAGCTGGCCGTTGCACATGGCGAGCCAATCAGAGTCAGCCATAGTAAGGCTGACGGTGGGGCCGGCGTGAACGCCTTGGGCGACCTCGCAGGCCTGATTCTTGACGGTCACATACCAATCGCCCGCCTCGCCACCGGTAATGTGGAACTGAAATACCGCGTCCACGCCTGCGGCCTTGGACGAATCAAAGACTTGCGGCATCTTTTCGAATACTTCCTTCACTGATGTCAATGCCATGCTCTTCTCCTCTCTTGGTTGGATCTTGGGCGCGAAGAGCTCCTCTTTCTTAGGCGGCGGAATGACGAGGGCCTCTCCTGTGCCCACCGTCTCTCCTCGCTGATTGGTCCAGAGAAGCTTCAAGCGCACCCGATGTTTTCCCTCGATCTTCTCGATAACCTCCGCGGTAGCGGTAATCGTATCGCCGAAAAACGTGGGAGCTTTGAAGCGCGTTGTAATCTCCAGCGCTATGGTTCCCAAACCGGGTAGCTTCGTGCCCAGCACCGGGGCAATGAGGCTCTGCGGGAGGGCCCCGTGCGCGATTCGAGTCCCGAACGGAGTCAGTTTAGCGAATTCCTCGTTCACATGCATCGGGTTAAAATCGCCACTGATCCCTGCAAAGAGGTAAACGTCACTCTCGGAAATCGTCTTGCTGAAGGAGGCTTTCATGCCCACTTCGATCTCATCGTAGGGCAGACCAAGCTCAAAATCCATGTGGATCACCTCGTCGGAATCAGGTGTTCACCAGTCCGAGCCTCTTTCGACATTCTTCAACCGTCGCGACCTCTCGACCTTGGTCCCGCGCCATGCGCGCGGCCTTTTCGACGAGATCGCCGTTGGATTGGGCCATCACGCTCGCGCTGAGGTAGAAGTTATCTTCCAGACCCACCCGGATATTGCCGCCCAGCCCAATAGCCGCGGCCACGAGACGCCACTGGTCAAGACTGATTCCGATTACTTCCCAGTCGCTCTGAGGCGGCAGCATCTCTACCATTCTGATGAGATTCGGGACCGTGGGCGGAATTCCACCCAGCACGCCTACGATGAGGCTATACTGATATGGCGGTTTCAAAAGCCCCATGTCGATAAGCGGATACGAGTTTCCCACATGGCCCAGGTCGAAGCACTCAAGTTCCGGCTTAGTATTTACCTCGTTCATCGCGGTCACAATTTGAACGATCTCGGAGAATGGATTAGGGAAGACAAACTCGAAGACAAAGCTCCTTTTCTGCGGATTGTACTTCGCGTAATTCATCGATCCCATGTTCAGCGCGCCGATAGCGGGCTTTATGGCCTGTATATGCGCGATCTTCTGCTGGGTAGTGATGCTGATCGCGCCCGTGGAGAAATTGATAATAATAGGACAAGCCGCGGTTACCGCATCGTAGATATTGCGATAGTCTTCCACCTCGTAGCTCGGGAGCCCCTCCCGCGTCCTGGCATGAATGTGCGCCACAGCCGCGCCCGCCTCGTACGCTCGTTTGGCTTCGGCCGCGTACTCTTCGGGGGTGTACGGGATCGCGGCGCATTGCGCTCGGTTTGCGACCACTCCGGAGAGCGCGCAGGTTATCATGCAAGGTCGCTCGTAATCCTGATTATCTCTGATCCACAACGACGCCATAGGTGCGCTCCCTCTCTTCCTCAGAACTTATCGGCCTTTCCAATCGGGTTTTCGTTTCTGCAAGAACGCGGTCAAACCCTCTATCGCGTCCTCGGTCTTTGCCACCACGGACAGTTGCTCGCAGAGGAAGTCGAGCGCTTCGGGCAGGCTGAATGCATCCACATGAGCCATCGCGCGACGTCCCAAACCAATTGCCAAAGGCGCCTTGGAAGCCACGGTCTCCAAGGTCTGATCCACAACACGATCGAATGCCTCTCTGGGGAGCGCTCGCGTAATGAGCCCTATCTCTTCCGCTTCCGCCGCGGTCAGCATTCGCGCGGTATAAATCATCTCCAGAGCTTTCTTACGGCTCGCGTTGCGGAATATGAGCGCCGCGATCATCATGGGAAAGAGCCCCACGTTCACTTCCGGTGTGCCGAACTTCGCTTCATCACGGGCATATGCCATGTCGCAAGAGAGGAGCAACCCCATGCCGCCGGCCATGCAATGTCCGTTCACTTTTGCGACCAGCGGCTTGCCGAGAGTCGCAAGCTTCTTGAGGAGGCCCGCATATTTTCGGGCCCCTGCGAGGGTCTCCTCACCACCGAGAGACGCCGCCAAATCCGCGCCCGAGCAAAATGCCTTTTCGCCGGCTCCTGTAATACAAATCACTCGAACGTTTGCATCCCCCTCGGCCCTGTCCAGGCGCTCGTAGAACAAATCAATCATCTCCAGGCTGAGCGCGTTGCGACGAGCCTCCCGATTCAGGGTTATCCAGGCCGTATGGCCCTTTATTTCGTACAGGAGATCGGGGTTACTCATTGCTGAGGTCCTCCTGGTCACGTTCGATTTCCACCAGTATCTGTCCTGGAGAAACCTGGGCTCCCACAACAGTGTTCACGGCTTTTACAACGCCCGAATAGGGCGCATTCAGCGTGATCTCCATTTTCATGGCTGATACCACCACAGCAGGCTGTCCTTTCTCGATGCGGTCCCCCTCGCTTACCAGAACCTTCACCACCGAGGCCGGCGTGGGAGGCGTTACCTCGCTGGGTCCCATTCCCGGACCGCGCGACGAGCGACGCGCCACTTGATCCGCGTCTTGCGCGAGTCGGGCTCGGCCATTCACCCATACCCATGCGCCATCAACGTCCGGAGCAACGAAGAGATTCACAGGCGCGCCGTCTATCACCATGTGGAGCTGATTGGGAGAGATTATTCGAACTGTCACATTTCGCGCATTCTCCCCCACTGTCACCACTGATTGACCGCTGCTGTCGACAGGAGCCGCTTCTACGATATGGATCTGTTCGTTAATTCTTACCCTGTAGCGCATGAACGGCCTCCGCACGAACTCCCAGCACTGGGAAAACACGTGTTCCGGAAGAGTCGGAAAATCCCCCTGCGTCCCTCTTCAGAAAAGGGGGAGCCGACAGACTCCTCTTTACTAAAGGGGGGTTGAGAGGATTTGAATGATGTCCATCGACTACTCTCCAAGTATCCCGCGCCTTAACGACGAGCCGGTGTCACCGGGCCAGGTCCCAAGCCCCGAGCGTGCGCCACGGAGACGAGCCTTCAGGGTCCGTTTCGCCGCCGGCCGCAACAAGCTCCGGCCTGGGGCCCACCATGTCGTAAAACACATACCCAAGCGATGCGATGCCGTCGTCGCTCGGATCAGGCTTCCAACCGGGGAAATGCTCGTCTATGAACCAAGTATGAATATCGCCCGACCTGAAAGCCTTGGATTCCAGGATATCCAGCAAGAACTCAATCGGGGTGCGGACTCCCAGAATTACACTCTCCTTGAGGGCTCGCATCATGCGGGCGCACGCCGAGGGCCTGTCCTCAGCCCAAACGATCAGTTTGCCTAAGATCGGATCGTAGTGCATCGGCACTGTGCAGCCGGAGTAGATCCCGTGATCGAAACGGACGCCGGGGCCTTCCGCCGCCCGCGCAAAGAGAATTCTTCCCGGAGCGGGCATGAAATCCAGTTCAGGATCCTCAGCGTAGATTCTGCATTCGATCGCGTGACCCCTCGGCTGCGCCTGCTCTTGTGTGAACGGCAGCGGAAGTCCCGCCGCGATCTCCAATTGGCGTCGGACCAGGTCCATGCCGGTGGTCAGCTCTGTGACGGGATGCTCGACCTGAAGCCGCGTGTTCACCTCCAAGAAGTAAAATCTGCCGGTTTGGTCCAGGAGGAATTCCACTGTTCCCGCGTTCACGTAACCCGCGGCTCGAGCCGCAGCCACCGCGGCCTCGCCCATAGCGGCTCGGAGCTCGGGGTTGAGCGCGGGCGAAGGTGTCTCCTCGATGATCTTCTGATGACGCCTCTGAATGGAGCACTCCCGCTCGAACAGATGCACGACGTTTCCGCGCGTATCCGCTAGGATCTGGAATTCCACATGGCGAGGCCGTTCCAGGTACTTCTCCAGATAGATCGAGCCGTCGCCGAACGCAGATAACGCTTCTCTGCCACAAGTGGCGGCTGCTTCAGCCAACGAGTCGGGCGAGGAGACGATCCTCATGCCTTTCCCGCCACCCCCTGCGGCAGCCTTCACGAGCACCGGATATCCCATCTCTTTCGCGATGGACGCGAGCTTTGCCGGATCCGCTTCCGACGCGGTCATCCCCGGAATAATGGGCACATGGCTATCGGACATGATGGTCCGCGCGGTGGTTTTATCGCCCAACTTGGCCATGACATCCCCGGGCGGCCCTATGAACACGAGCCCCGCGTCAACAACCCGGTCTGCAAAAGTAGGATTCTCCGCCAGAAAACCGTAACCCGGGTGGATCGCTTGCGCACCGGTCTTGAGGGCCGCGTCGATGATTTTATCGATGTTCAGGTAACTGGAGGCAGGGTCTGAATCGCCCAGGAAGACCGTCTCATCCGCGGTCAGCGCGTGGAGCGCGTCCCGATCCGCATCGGAGCAAACCGCGACCGTGGCAATGCCCATCTCTCGCGCGGTGCGCATCACTCGAACCGCAATCTCGCCACGGTTTGCTACCAGTATCTTGGAAAACATCGAGGAACTCCCCATATGTTCAGAACCGCGCTCTCGCTTGCGCGCATGCCCACTCCCCGAGAGTGGAGCATTAGCGCTCGAGTACCGCCAAACCTGGAACCGCTGAAAAGGCTTGCAAAGTCCAGGAGTTTTTGGGGGAGGGGTCCGGTGAGGGCCCTTTTTGCAAGAAGGGCCCTCACCGGCCACTCTTCCCAAAGCTCTTGGTCATTGCCACCCCTACATCCGAAACACCCCGTGGCCTTGATTTCGGTCTTCCAGCGGAGCATTGAGCGATGCGGAAATAGCCAGACCCAGCGCATCGCGAGTCATTGCCGGATCAAGGATCCCATCGTCCCAAAGCTGGCTGGTGCTGTACCATGCGTCACCCTGTTGTAGAGCCGCCTGAATGATCGGTTGCTTCATCTGTTCCACCATCTCGGGCGGTAGCGGCGGTTGGCCTTCACGCGCCAGTTGATCGTTCTTGACGGTGACGAGCACATCAGCCGCTTGCTCGCCCCCCATGACCCCTATCTGTGAATTGGGCCACATCCAGAGGAAGCGCGGAGAATACGCCCTCCCGCACATGCCGTAGTTTCCGGCGCCGAATGAGGCCCCAATGATTACGGTGAATTTCGGAACCGTCGCTGTGGAGACCACATGGACCATCTTGTGGCCGTCTTTTGTGATCCCGCCTCGCTCGTATTCACGGCCAACCATATACCCGCTGATATTTTGCAAGAAAATCAGTGGAATACCTTGTCGATCACAGAGAGAGATGAACTGAGTAGCTTTCAGCGCGCTCTCGGAAAAGAGCACGCCATTGTTGCCCAGAATGCCAACCTGGTAACCGTGAATATAGCCCCAGCCGCATACCAAGGTAGGGCCGTAGAGCGCCTTGAACTCAAGGAACTCCGATCCGTCCACCATCCTCGCGATCACTTCACGCACATCATAAGGCTTAGAAATCGACTGCGGCACAATCCCGTAGATCTCTTTCGGGTCGTACAGGGGATCCTCCGGAGCGCGGCGGGGGACGCGAGCCTTTTCTTTAGGCGGCAGCATGGCCACGATGTTGCGGAGTATGTCGATCGCGTGCTCGTCGTCTTCCGCGAAATAGTCGGAAACTCCCGATTCGCGGCAGTGGACCATAGCGCCGCCCAGCTCTTCCGCGGTCACGTCTTCGCCGGTCGCGGCCTTTACCAGCGGAGGTCCTCCCAGGAAGATGGCGCCCGTACGGTTCACGTGAACCACGTGGTCCGACATGGCCGGCACGTATGCCCCACCCGCGGTGCACAGGCCCATCACCGCGCAGATTTGAGGGATGTTCATCTTTGACATAAGGGCCTGGTTATAGAAGGTCCTGCCGCCATCATCCACGTCAGGAAAGATCTCCGCTTGCAACGGCAAGAACGCGCCGCCCGAGTCCACAAGGGAGATCGCGGGCAGATGATTTTCCATCACGATGGTTTGACCGCGAAGCGCCTTCTTTACCCCCATTGGGTAGACCGTGCCGCCTTTGATCATAGGATCATTGGCATGGACAAAGATTTCACGACCGTGAACCAGCCCTATGCCTATACGGCTGCCCGCTCCGTGGACTTTCCCGTCGTACATTCCTCTTGCGGCCAGAGGCGCGATCTCGAGCCAGGGGGAATTCCGATCGAGCAGTCGGTCCAGTCGTCCCTGCACGGTAAGTTTACCCAGTTCCGCGTTTCGTTTGATGGCCTTGTCAGAGCGCTCTTCACGAGCTCGTTTCAGCTCGGCCTTGAGTTCGGCCACTTTCTGTTCCATTTGCTCGTAGTTGGCCTTGTACTCGTCGCTCGTTTTGTCGATGCGGCTATCGATGATTTCCATGGCCTTACACCTGGCGCCGTGTGAGAAGCTCGTCCGCGATGGCCATACGGGCCACCTCTGAAGTAGTCCCCGCTATGGACGCATACTTGGCTTCACGATACGCTCGCTGAATGGGGCTGTCCCATAGATATCCCTGACCTGCCGTAATCTGCATGGCCAGCCCTGTCACTTGCTCCGCGGCCTCGGAACTGAATACCTTGGCGCAGCGCATCACCCCGAGCGCTTCCTTGTCCCCAAGCGAGTAGAGCCAGCCCGCGCGGTACGCGAGGAGCTGAGCGGTCTGAGCGAGGGTCAGCATTTCCGCAAGCTTGAAGCGAATTTCCTGGAAACGAAAGATCGGTTTGCCGCCTTTCAGGTGAGACTGGGCGTAGTCCTTCGCATCGCACACCGCCCGATGCATCAGACCCACGGAAGCCATAGTGAGGACCAGGTCCTGCATAAGCGTGAGGTAGTCGAGCGGTTGGCGGCTGTCGAAAGGCCCCAGCGCCCGTTTCGCCGGTACCTTGACGTCCTTGAATTCAATACTCGCTACAGCCAGCCCGTTGTACCCAAGGGTGCGAAGCCTCGGACCAACACTCACCCCTTCGTTGGTCCGCTCCACGAGACAGACCACCGACTTGCCGCCAGAATCGGCCAGGACAGCCACAAAATCCGCTATCGGACCGTTGGTGACAAAGCTCTTTCTGCCTGTGAGCACATATCCGTCGCCATCGCGGCGAGCCCAGGTAACCGGGCCCTCCGGCGCATCTCGCTCTTCGGTTTCGGAGATCGCGACCGCGGCGATCAGCTCACCGCGCCGGAGCGGCTCCAGGATATCGGTCACGTTCTGGCCGTCTCCAAAGCCTTCCAGCAGGCCCCCGAAAAGCCGCGCGGTCGTCTCCACCGCAAGAAAGAGCGACCCGGAAAGGCGAGCAAGCTGCTCCTGGGCCGCAATGAGAGCCGTTGTCTCGCGCTCGGCCTCAGGTCCCGTTCCGACATGGAGATACCCGATCTCCGCGAGACGTCCCAGGCGCCGCAGCGTGATCGCACGGATCTCCTCCAGGCCGGCCTGCTCCATCGCCTCTAACTCCGAGCGGGTCTCCGGGTCGAAGAGCGCTGCTGTCTTGTCGGCAAGTTCCTTCTCTTCCGGGATCCAATCGAAGTTCATGCGCGTAGTCCTTACATGAGACGGGAGATGAGAACCTTCTGAATGTCAGAGGTGCCGCCGCCGATCGGCGCGAGGCGACTATCCCGAAAGAACCGCTCCACGTCGTATTCGTGACAATAGCCGTAACCGCCCATGACCTGCATGGCGTCATTGGCGGGTTTCAGGGACCAATCCCCCACAAAAAGTTTTGCTACGGCCGCTTCCAGGTGATTCAACGGCTGTCCCTGGTCCTTGCGCCACGCGATGCGATAAATCAATGAACGAGCGGCTTCGAGAAAGATTTTCAGGTCAGCCAGCTTGTGGCGCACCGCCTGGAACTCGGCTATCGGCCTCCCAAACTGGTGGCGTTCCTGCGCATATCGGGCGCAACGCTCGATTACGAACTGAACTCCACCCACAAAAGGCGCCAAGAGCGTGCTCCGGTCCCACTCCACCGTCTGCATGGCCATGAGGAACCCGTTATTCTCCATTCCAAGCAGGTTCTCGGCAGGGATTCGGCAGTCTTCAAAGATCAGCTCCGAGGTTGGAGAAGTGCGGACCCCCATCTTTATCAGACTACGACCCGCGGAAAAACCGGGCGCGCCCTTTTCCACGATAAACGCGGACATGCCTGTCTGCCCCGAGGAAGGGTCGGTCTTCGCGTACACCACGGCCACGTCCGCAATCGCGCCGTTCGTGATAAACATTTTGCTGCCATTGAGCACCCAACTGTCCCCATCGCGCTCGGCGCGAGTGCGTATCGACGCCACATCCGAGCCCGCGCCCGGTTCGGTGAGACCCATGCATCCGACCCATTCGCCCTTGGCCAATTTGGGGATGTACTTCTTGCGCTGCTCGTCCGTTCCGTGCGTATAGATCGTGTCCGCGCACAGGTAGGTGTGCGCCCCGTAACTCAGCATGAGCCCGCCATCCACGCCCGCTTCACCCAAGGCTTCCGCGGCCACCACCGTGGTCATCACGTCCGAGCCGCCACCCCCGAGTTCTTCGGGGAAATGAAGGCCCAGGATCCCGAATTCGCCCAGCTTTCGCCAGGATTCCCAGTCAAAACGGCTGTTCAGGTCGTTCTCCCGGGCGCGGGGCGCAATCTCCTTGCGGGCGAATTTGAGCGCCTGTTCCTTGAACATGAGCTGCTCTTCGGTCAACGCGAAGTCCATCAGGAACCTCCAGCAGGATTGCAGAGCGGTCTAGCCGCGCATCAATCCAGCCCCATTGAAGAAAACATCCAGGAGCGCGGACGCTATGTTCCGTTTTTGGCTCTTGCCCTTGAGCGGCTGATTCGCAAGAACCATCGCGGAAAGGAACCCCTCCATCGCCCCAACGAAGATGTAGGTCAGATAACGAGCCTTCATATCTTTGCGCAGGACACCCTCTTGCTGGCCTTGGGTGATGATCCGTTCGGCGCGCCTGAAAAATTCCTTGAAGAACTCAAGCCGCTCGGGCGTGAGATTCGGGGTGGATCGGGATATTTCCGTGACAAAGATGTGCACCAGCTCGGGCCGGGCCTCGTACTCATCGAGGAAATGGTCCAGAATTGCAGCGAGCTTCTCTCGCGGGGATATGGTCTGCGCTTCCAGTTCCTCCATAAGGCCGAACAGCCCGCTCCACCACTCATTGAATATCGCGTCGAACAGGTCCGCCTTGCTGCCGAAGTAGTGGTACACCAGCCCGTACGAGATCCCGGCCTCCCGGGCAATGTCCGTAACCCGCGCCTGATGAAATCCTCGCCCGCGAATGACCCTGCACGCGGCGTCGAAGATGGCGGCCTTGACATCTCTCTTTGCGTCGATGTGCAGGTGACTATTCGGCATGGTGGAGCAGTAACATGCATTGATTGACATGTCAATCAAAAGCGCCGGCAGCCGGAACGCCGCGTCTTACGCGATGGCGCACGCAAGGCGCCGTATTCCGAGACGTCACCCCGGCGAAAGCCGGGGTCCAGCCTTCTGGATTCCGGATTCCGCCGGAATGACGCAACGGGCGCCCAAGTTCGAGATCGAATTCGAGAATCAGAGTACTTACGAATTACGAATAAGTGTGAACTTCTCCACCATATGGTGAGGATGGTAGGATTTCTTGGCTTTTCTTAAGCCTTCCACCCCCAGATCCTGCTCCCGGTTAATGTAGGTGACGTTGTTCCAATGCTCCGAGCAGAACTGCTGATTTATGGCGGCATAGAGTCCGGGGATGTCAGGGTTGGCTTTTTCCACGTGGATCACCGCGGTATCGGGGTTGAGCTTCTCGCCTAATGCGAAAGCCTCCACCTTCTTGTCGATGAGGATCGCTCCTCCCTCGAATCCCAGATCCTCGTAGTTCGCCAGGGCCTGGCAGATTGCCTGGTTTTCGTGAAAGAGGCCCGGAGTCAGGTCACAGTCCTTCAGCTCGCACCAGACTTCTTGAAGATTCAGGAAACAATCCACCAGGTCCGTGTCGAGTGTTTGATATTCGTATTTGTAGTTCTTGATGAACTTGTTCAGGTGATTCTTTTTCTGGTGGAACTTGTTGCCAGGAAGCTCAATAAGCTCGTGGGTCAAGTACACGTAATCGTGATTGGCAGGATCTTCAATAACCTCGAACCGCTTGCGATCAACGTGGGCTTCGACGAACGCTTTGTCCGCGCGGGAGATGCGCGGCTCCATTCTTAACGACATCAAGTCATCGGACAACTCCTCCAGGGCGGCGCGAACATCGCCTTTGCCCACGGGAGGCAGAGCAAAGCCAGGCTCCTCTTCCGGTCTCATCACGATGAATAGGAAGCCGTCGTGAACACGCCATGCAGGGCGATTCCGATGCCGCCACATGAACAGGTTGGTAAAGGTCAGCTCCGAGACCTGGGGAGGGTTTTCAGCGAAAATCCTGTCAAAGAGGGGCTTATGGGTAAGGTCGATTTTTTTGAAATCGGTCATACGACTCCGTGCCTCTGCTCCTCGAATTAGACGAACGAAAGTATCATACATGGCGTTAAGAGTTCAGACGGACAGGTCTTCCACGGCCTCCATGAAACCGATGTCGCACGCGCGGGGGTTATCCCACAGTTGCACCAGATAGTCTTTTGCGTCGGCAAAGAATTGGGCCTGCTCTTGGACGAGGCGTTCCGCCTGGATAGAATCCATGTCACGGGTTTCATTGACGAAGGATGCCACGCGGCCATAGTACAGGGGAGTCATGAGGTCCACGAGGCGGCGACGATTGTCCGGCCAGTTATGATAGGTTGCAGCAAGTTCATAGAGTATCCGAACCCAGGTATCCACAGGGAGGCGAAAGCGATTCAGATCCATTGAGGCCGCGGCTTGGATCGCCGCGAAGCAATCGGGGCAGAAGATGTCTCTCCACAACGTGCCGAAGCGTTGCAAGCCTGCCAGAAACGAATTCACCAATTTACGGAAGTTCACCTGAATCGGCTCGGGTTCCTCCGCGGAGGGCTCTCCGAAGACCGGCACGTCTTCAACGCCGCTTGTCCGTTTCCAGGTCTTTTCATTGTCTTCCATCAATTGAAAGAGCGTGTACACGACCTGACGGAACATGGGCCCCAGGTGCTCCGACGGATCCTTGGCATCATGGATCTTGATCCCCAGATGCGACTGGCAGATCTTGAACCCATTGAGAATTGCTTCAACTGTGAGCCATACATCAATGCCGAAGCGGGCCACGTCCGTTCCCCATACATCGTGGAACGCATAGAACCTTACCAGATCTTTGCTGAACGCGAAGTCCCCGCCGATGGGTTGTCTAACCCTCTTGCCGAAGACCGCTTGCACGAGGTTAAACACGATGTTGTTGGTAATGGTGCCGTCATATTTGTATCGGGTATAAATCGGCGCCACAAGATCGTATCCATGTTCGAGAACCGGATCGATAAGCCTTTTGACCCACTCGTGACTGATGCTTCGCAGGTCTGAATCCACTACCATGCAGGCCCGCGCATCGAGCACGTTGGCGGCCTCAAAGACCATGCGAAGAGCGGTGCCCTTGCCGGGCATCCCGCGATAGATGCTGACGACCTTTTCTTGCCAGGGTTTGAGTTGGAAGTCTTTTGCCACGTCACGTGAATCATCGGTCGAACCGCCATCGGATACGATGATAACCGGTTTCAGGTCTCGGTAGAAATCATGCAGGCCGTGAGAAACCATCTTGATCACGTGCGTTATGGTGGTCTGGTTATTGAAACACGGAATTCCGATCACCAGATCGGCTTTCTCGATTTCTTCCAGCCTCTTCACTGCGTACGGTCGTAGTGCACTGCTATATTTCATTGTCTTCTCCACTTAGGGCAAGCTTGCCATTCGGCTAATTTGAACCGAAGCGGCTGCTGCACAGGTCTTAAGGCGTCGGGAGCGCTAGTCAAAAAACCCTATATTATCAAGTTCGACAGCCTCAACAAGCTTTTCGTCAAAATCCGGAATCGCCGCAAACACCCGATTCCAGTTCGGGATCGGCGGCGGTCCCAGCGGGTTTTCTCGAACAATATCGCCTGCTATGCGGATCGCTTCAGAGAACATCTCGAAAGCCACCGCTTCCTCGTGGCGGTCATAATGAAGCCCGTTGATGCTGGCATCGTCATGGTACATGGCCATGCACGTTTGGGCTTCTTCGAGGAACGCAACCCGCAGCGTTCCGAAGAAGTCCTCGCCTAATATCACGCCAACACCCCGCAAGACCCGAAAAAAAGTTAGGCAGATATCGATCGCCATCTTATTGAGGCCCTTACTCGGATCCTCCTGCGAGAGAGTCTGGTGCTTGTGTTCATAATTTTGGCAAAGCTCAACCTGGCAGATTCTGTTGACCGAACAGTTCCGATATACTTCCGCGAGGACTCCCACTTCGAGGCCCCAGTCGGAGGGAATGCGGTTCACGCGAGCCAGATCCGCAACCATGGAGAATTCGCCGGCCAGCGCGTACCGGAACGAATTGAAGTAATTGAGCACGGGCATATTTCCCACGATCGTGATCAGCGCCTGTATCAAGGGGGTAACCAATAGTCTCGTTACCCGCCCGTACATGCGGTCCGCGATTCTCGCGTAGTATCCCTTGCAGAACTCGTAATTGAGCTGCGGCATGACCGTAGGATACACTAGGCGGCTGAGGAGGTTTCGATCATAGGAGATGATGTCGCAGTCATGGAGTGCGATCACGTAGGCATCCCTCTCCGCGACCACGTACCCATAAGCCATCCAAGCGCTCCGCCCTTTGCCCGGTGTCACACAGCACAGCCCTTGTTCATCCATCTCTCGGTAAAGAGAGTTGATGCGTTCTCCGTCGTTCCAGATGAGTCGAACTTTCCGCTCCTCCTTTTGGAGGGGCTGGAAGTACTTGAGAGCGCGTTGGAATTCTTCGGGACCAGCTGGTCCCAGGGTGACCACAATCTCGGAAAGGTAGTCCACTTCTTTGAGCACATCGAGGATCCCCGCGAGAGCTGGGGAATCCATTTCCGAGATCAATGACGGTAAGACAAGGGCTATGGGTCGTAATCTTGCTCGGCTGGCGATTTCCGCTTCTATGGACTCTGGATCGCGCTCACGCAGGATATGCAGCGTGGTGATCGGCCCTCTCTGCAAAAAATCGCTCATTGTTCACCCCCTCCGTTTCTAAGATATTATTCCATTTGGATCGTATGACCCCCGAGGCTACCCCGGACGCGGCGTAGATTCCGAGAGAGCTTAGGGGCCGAAACGTAGCTCGAACGCAATTCGGGGCTGAGCAGACTCCGCCTGCGCTGCCGAGGCCATATTCCAGTAACCCGTAAGATGCTCAAGTGTGCGAGTCGGTTTTTCAGCGCGCCAAATAACAATGAGACCACAAAGCGCTACTCGGAATCTAACCCTGAGACAATTCGCAATATGGCTTCGTTCCAGCCTACCGGACCCGATTGCTTCGTGAAGAGGCCGCGAGCGAGGCTGGGCGGTAGAGAAGCGGCCTTGTGGGCGCCGCGCAAGACCACCGGGATGTCCACTATTTCCAGGAAAGGATAATCATTTGGGCTATCACCCAGCCCTACGGTGACAATCTCTCCGAAAACTCGGCGAGAAGCCCTTATCAGCCGCGATACCGCGGAGCCTTTGCCCCCGTGACCCATTAGGTGCCAGAAGCGTCCCCCGGCCACCACCGCAAGGCCCCGCGCAGCCGCAGCTTCTCGGATCTGATCTTCACGCTCCCACGCGTCGTCGGTCACGAGAAAGGGCTCGTCAAACTGCCTATCTTTGGCCTTCTGGGCTTCTTCTTCGCTCAGCCCGGTGAGCCGCGCCACCTCCCTCACGGATAGAGCATTGAATCCGACCAACGGACAGCCTAGGACTTCAGCGATTTCCGACAAGGCCGTCACAAGGTCTTTGTAGGCTGTTCCCTGCGGAAAGATAAGCCACTTCCCCTCCCGAACAGCTTTAGGAAATTCTTCGTCACGTCTGAGCTCATCCGCAAGAGCTGAGCCTTCCCTCGCCACCACACTGCCGCCATTTTCGGTGACAAAGGGATCTTCAATTCCAAGAGCCTTATGAATAGGCGCCATCTCTGCAAAGGTCTTGCTGGAAACCAGCGACAAGATCGCATTCACGCGCTTTAGGGTTGCCAGCGCTTCCGTGGCTGCCGTCCACGAGTAGTCATCCGGATCCAGGAGAGTCGCGTCCAGATCAGTAAATACAACCAGCTTTCCCATGGCCCACATGCCGACGCTGAAAAACGTGTTGTCCGCACTGAAAATATGCATGTCCACGCGGGTGACAAACTGGGACCGCCTGTAGTCGAGGACAGCGCCCTCAGACTAATTCCACGCGATACCTGATGGTGTAGAGCCCGAGTATCTCGTCCACTTTGGTTCTTATGGTTTCTACGGTCGCCCCCGGAGCGGGCTTGATGGTAATCTTAGCCACTGAGCCATGAACCTTATCTTCGTTCACGGTCACCGTGATTGACTCCGCAAGATCGCCAAGCTTTTCCAGGTCCTTCTCATACACTCTCTTGATTGAATCCCACCGCAGCGCAGGCTTGAAGATTTTGCCCACAGGAGTCAGGGGTATTCGGTCCACGATAAAGATTTCTTTGGGAATCGCGGCGCGCTCCCCAATCTCCTGCTTGACCTTTTCCAGGATCACTTCAGGTGTCAGCCCGGCCCCGGCCTGGACCTCCACATACGCCACCGGCGCTTCACCCGCGTGCGGATCGGGACGTCCCACCGCAGCAGCCATCTGAACCCCGGGAATTCGATACAAGGGATCTTCTATTGCGGAAGGGTCTATGTTGTGACCTCCACGAATGATCAGGTCCTTCTTGCGACCGGTGAGCCACAAGTAGCCGTCCGCGTCCTGTCTTCCCAGATCGCCGGTGTTGAACCATCCTTCTTTCGGCCGGGTTCCCCGGTTATGGGCGTCATCCAAGTATCCGGTAAATACATTAGGGCCGCTGATGCAGACCGACCCGATTTCATCCGTGGCAGCCTCGCGGACAAAGCGACCCTGATCGTCCACTTGGAAGACTTTAGCTTGATGGTACGGGAGTCGCACGCCTATGGAGCCCACTTTACGCGGACCGAATGGAGGATTCAGTGAGGTCACGCAGGTCCCTTCGGTCAGGCCGTACCCTTCCAGGATCTTTAGGCCCGTATGTTCTTCGAAGCGTCGGAAAAGCTCCACAGACAGGGGCGCGGCGCCGCAGACGGCATATCGGAGCGACGAAAGGTCAGCCCCCTCCGTGCTCACGTCCAACAACGCGGAGAGCACCGTGGGCACGGACGAAAAGGTTACGGCGCGGCACTGCTCCACGATTTTATAGAAGTTCTTTATGATGGCCGGGTCACGGTAACCTCGAGGTCCGAGGATCACCACATGCGCGGCCATGGTGAAGGGCATGGAGCCGGTCACTGTCGTGCCGTTCACGTGGAACAGCGGGAGCCCGCTCATTATGGTTTCGCCCGTATACAGGTCGTTGGACGCCGCAACCATAAAGGCCATGGCCGCTTCGTTGAAATGAGTATGGGGCGCGAGCTTCGGAGTTCCGGTAGTCCCGCCCGTATGAAAGAGCGACGCTGTGTCATTTGGATCGATCTCCCGCTTAGAATCAAGAGTATCCGGATTATACCCCCCCACTATCTCGTCGTAACCGTAGACGCCTTCTTTCTCATCGCTCGGACCCATGACTCTGATAATGGCTCGGAGGTTTGGCAGGTTCTTGCGTATCGCGAGCGCCTTATCCCAGATATCCGATCCAGGGGCCTCCCCGAGCGCGACCAGGACTTCCGTGCCCGCCCTCTGGCAGATGTCTCGGATGGTAGAGGGCTCCAACAATGGGTTGATGGGATTCACGATTCCCGCAGCCTCTCCGCCCCAGAGGACGAAGTGGCACTGAGGGAGGTTCGGCAGCAGGTATGAGATCACCTTGCCGGGAGCGACGCCCAGATCGTGGAAGAGGTTTGCGGTCCTGGTGATCTGCGCCACAAGTTCGGAGTAGCTGATCTTCACCGGCTCGGTGTACCGATCGCCGGAGGGGAGAAAGCTGATCGCCGGCGATTGGGGCGCCATCGCGGCGCCATGTTTGATCATGTCATAGGTGTTGGTAAACGGGAGCCTCTGGTTAAGGGGAACTCGCTCGAATTCCTCCACATCGGCTAACCTGGAGATCTTCACTCGATCCATGAATTTTCACACCTCTTCGCGTTGCCACGTGACGATTTTCGCCCCCTAGAGGGGCATAATGGCTTTGTTCCTGGAGAGCACGGGTGACATCCATCCGCCACGGCGGGGCGCCCTCCATATTCCCCCGGGACCGGGCCGCGAACGGCCCTTTGGAAGGAAACAAGATCCCACTTTAGCAACATTCTTGCAACGCATCAAACGGGTGATAAGCGGCGTAAAGGAGTTGACCACCTGCCTTCAGCGTGCTAAAAATTTTTTGACAAACTTTATCCGGAAGCTCCACCTTCGACTCCCCGCACCACCATCTTCGGCGAGCGCGTACTGGGATCGTACCCGTCCGGGGGGCGGAGACTCTCTTAGTTCCGAAAGGTCGTCTCATATATGGCAGAGATCATCCCATTCAAACCGGTGCATTATGACGGAAAGCATGCGGGACAACTAAACAGGCTCATTACACCGCCCTACGACGTGATATCGCGCAAGGAGCAGGAGGGCTTCTACCAGGCTCATCCGCTAAACATAATTCGGGTGGTTCTCGGCAAGCAGTTTCTTACGGATTCAGCGGTTGACAATCGGTACACCAGGGCGGCGGCGACACTGAAAGAATGGCTGGAGAAAGGCGTTCTGGTTAGGGCCCCTCGCGCGGGCATGACCATTTACCAGATGGAGTTCGCTGATCCACTGGGAGAGTATAGGATCATCGACGGGCTTGTGGCGCTGGTGAAAGTGGATGACTACGGCCCGGGAAAAGTCTTGCCGCACGAGAAGACGTACAAAGGCCCCAAAGAAGATCAGCTCAAGCTCATGCACGCGTGTCTCACGAACATAACACCGATTCACGCGCTTTTCAGTGACTCTGAGCAGACGGTGCGCCGTGAGTACAAGACGTTCATGAGCGCAAAAGCCGAGCAGGAGACCCGCGATGCTCAGGGCACTATTCACCGCACCTGGACTCTCAACGACGAAGCCGTTATGGCTCGGATCAAAGCCGTGATTGCCGACCGGAGCATCTTTATCGCCGACGGTCATCACCGTTACGAAACTTCGCTCGCATTCAGAGATGAAGTGAGAGCTTCGGGAAGAACAGACCTCGGAGAGTGGCCGGATTACGTGATGATGTATCTCACGGCCATGTCTCACCCCGGCCTGACCATTCTCCCGGCGCATCGGATGATCACTAAACTGGGAGACGTGGAGGTGGAAACGGTGCTCGAAAAGTTGCGCCCCTTCTTCAATATCGAAGAGTTCCCGTTTTCACCGGAAAGCCGCCGGGATTCAGAAGTAGCGCTGGTGAAGCGAGTGGCCTCACTCTCACAGAAAAGCGGGAACTACGGGATGGCGGTTCGGGGCGAGCCCTGTTTCCATTTGCTGCGCCTGAAGAGCTTCCAGTGCGTGGACCAGCTTATAGACCCGTCCGTTCCTTCGAGCTTGCGGGATTTGGATGTCACCATACTCAGGGAAATAGTCATGGGGGTGGGCTTCGGCATCGATACGCACAATGCGGAAGGATTGATCGAATACACGCCTTCTGCTACGGATGCCATCCAACGGGTCCAGAGGGGAGAGATTCAGGTCGGTTTTGTCCTGAACCCGACACGAGTTGAACAAGTCCGGGCAGCCGCGGAACTTGGACACAAGCTGCCTCACAAATCCACGTATTTCTATCCGAAACTTTCATCCGGCCTTGTCCTCAACGTATTCGCGTCGTAGGACGCATGGACTGTGGGGCCGGCGCGCAGTGACACGCTCCGGTCCAGGGGACGTTACCGTCCGCAGGCTGCCCACGCATGCAGAAATTCTCCTGTAAGGGCAGAACCGCGCGTCTGCCCGTGATGATCGCGGAATGACGTGTCCACCTTTAAGCGCCCGACAGGACGAGACGATTGACGGGCTTTTCCGCGGCAAGATCAAGGTAATCCAAGCCCGAAAAGGGTACCGCGTTTCAGAAGACGCGCTCATATTGACCTGGTTTGTCAAACCCAAGCCAGGCGAACTCATCCTCGACGCGGGAACCGGCTGCGGTGTCATTGCGTTGGGCCTCGCCGCCGCTCATCCCAGGGTGAAAGTCATTGCGCTTGAGATCCAGGTAGGCCTCGCGGATCGAGCCGTGAGGGGAGTGGGCCTGAACAGACTGGCCCATCGGGTGTCCGTGGTTCGAGGTGATGTTCGGGACGGGGATCGATTGTTTCGGAGGGGTAGTTTCCACCGGGTCGTTTCCAATCCTCCGTTTCATAGCAAGGGGCAAGGCTATGTGAGTTCCAGGGAGGAGAAGGCGCTTGCGCGCCATCAGCTCATCATGCCGCTCTCGGATCTCCTTGCGGCCTCCAAGGTCCTGCTGACACCGGACGGGAAACTCTGTTTTGTTTATCCCGCCGCCAACGCGGCAGGTGTGCAAAGGAGTTTGAAAGAGGCTGGATTTAACCCCTCAAGTATGCTATGGATTTACACCCATGAAGGGGCCCCGCCGCATCTGATGTGCATAGAGGCGGAGAGGGCCCCCTATGCCGGCCCCTTGATTGAGGATCGCCTGATCCTCTATGATACAAAAGGCAATAGAACCGGGGAGGCGAAAGCGATCCTCAACGGCGAATGGATACGATAACCCAAGTTGAGGAAATTGACGCTCGCCGGCGCAACAAAATTGAGCGCGCCTGGTTTCGGACCGGTTTGGAATAGAGCACGGCCGTAACAACGGCCTGGAGGTGACCGTGGAAGAGTTCAAGACAATCAAGAGGCTACCGCCGTACGTCTTTCAGGTGGTCAATGAGCTCAAGATGGAGCTGCGTAGACAGGGCGAAGACATCATTGACCTCGGAATGGGCAATCCGGACATTCCCACCCCCGATCATATCGTGGAAAAGATGATCGAGGCGACGCGGAACAGCAGAAATCATCGGTACAGCGCGTCCGCGGGTATTCCGAAGCTGAGAGCGGCGTTCGCGGACTGGTGGCAGAGGCGTTACGGCGTGGAACTCGACCCGGACAAGGAAGTGGTCGCGACGATGGGCGCCAAAGACGCGTTGGCGCATCTTGTTCTAGCCACCGTAGGACCGGGTGACGGGGTCTTGGTGCCCGCGCCCAGCTACCCTATTCACCCGTTCTCCGTGGTCATCGTGGGGGCCAACCTGATCCATGTTCCCATTCGGCCCGATTGCGATTTCTTCGATAACCTCAAGGAGGCCGTTCGCTTGAACTGGCCCTTGCCGAAGATGCTCATCATGTCATTCCCGCATAATCCCACCACCATGGTCGTGGATCAGGAGTTCTTCGAGAAAGTGGTGGATTTTGCCATGGAATACAAGATCATGATCGTCCACGATTTCGCATATGCCGACCTCACCTTTGACGGGTACAAAGCGCCCAGTTTCCTCGCGGTTCCCGGCGCGAAAGAGGTTGGGGTGGAAGTCTTTTCCATGTCCAAGAGCTATTCCATGGCCGGCTGGCGCGTGGGATGCGTGGCGGGTAATCCTAAGATGGTGGAGGCCCTGAGACGGCTGAAAAGCTACATTGATTACGGCATATTTCAGCCGATCCAGATTGCGACCATCATCGCGCTCCAAGCCGAGCAGGAATGCGTGCAACAGATTGTGAACGAGTACCGTGACCGCCGGGATGCGCTCTGCGAGGGCCTCACTGATAGTGGTTGGCTGGTGCCTCCTCCCAAGGCCACCATGTTTGTGTGGGCTCACATTCCTGAGCAGTTTCGGGCCCTGGGATCGCTTGAATTCTCCAAGCTGGTCACGCAAAAGGCCAAAGTCGCTGTGAGCCCCGGAATCGGTTTCGGCCCGCATGGCGACGAGCACGTGAGGTTCGCGTTGGTCGAGAATCGGATGCGGATAAAGCAAGCTGTGCGAGGCATCCGCCAATTCTTACAGGAGTGGCGGCAGGACGAGCAGGTGGTTCGGATGGTCGCGGGGGGCGCGGCCGTCTAACCTTCAGCCGACATGAGGCAACCGATGAATGAGATTTGTGTGGGGCTCATCGGGTTTGGCACGGTCGGCTCGGGGGTGGTCAAGATCCTTCAGCAAAACAAGGAGATCATCGAGGCCCGAGTCGGCTTTCCGGTCAAGCTCAAACGTATTGCAGACCTGGACGTTACAACGGACCGAGGGGTTCGGGTGGACCCTTCGGTCCTCACCACCGACGTGCGGCAAGTTCTGGAAGATCCGGAAATCTCCATTGTCATTGAACTCATCGGCGGGATTGAGCCGGCCAAGGCCTTCATCCTTGACGCGTTTCGAAGCGGCAAGCAGGTCGTGACCGCCAACAAGGCCCTGCTTGCGGAGCACGGCGCCGAGATCTTTAAGGCCGCGCGCCAGGCGGGCCGCGAAATCGCGTTCGAGGCAGCCGTGGCCGGCGGCATTCCTATTCTTCGCGCGCTCAGGGAAGGGCTGGTGGCGAACCGGTTCGGGAAGGTGCTGGCCATACTCAACGGCACGTGCAACTTCATCCTGACCGCAATGGATGAGAACCCGGGTATCCCGTTTGACGACGTGCTGAAGCAGGCCCAGGACCGCGGGTACGCAGAAGCCGATCCCAGCTTGGACATCGAGGGGATCGACACCGCGCACAAACTGGTGATCATATTGGCCCTCACTCACGGCATCCGGCTTCCTTTGGCCCGAATATACGTGGAAGGGATCAACAGAATGGACCCGTTCGACGTGGAGATGGCCAAGGAATTCTCATTCAAGATCAAGCTGTTGGCCCTCATCATCCAGCATGGCGAACAGGTCGAAGTAAGGCTCCATCCGACCATGATACCGAGAAATCACCCCCTTGCGAGGGTGGATGGCGTGTTTAACGGCATCTACCTCAGGGGTGACATGGTGGGCGATCAGCTATTCTACGGCCGAGGCGCGGGCAAAGAGCCGACCGCGTCCGCAGTGGTGGGAGATGTGATCGAACTGGCCAGGAATGTTATTGGCGGACAGGTGGGCAGAGTGCCCCCGCTGGGCTATCCGCAGAACCGGATTGATACCGGCGGCGTCATGGATATGCAAGAGGTGGTAACGAACTACTACTTGCGAGTCCAGGCTTTGGATCGTCCGGGAGTGCTCTCTCGGATCGCGGGCATCATGGCTGACCATTCAATCAGCATCCATTCGGTCATTCAGAAAGGACGCCAACAGTCGGGCACAGTGCCGGTGGTTTTCCTTACTCACAACGCGCGTGAGAAGGATGTTCAGGCCGCGGCCCGCAAGATCAACGATCTCGATGCGGTGGAAGGGCCGCCGGTCATAATCAGGATTGAGGACGAAAGCCTGGATTAGAAGCGGTTCCAAAGGCGGGAGAATGCGCATGTGGAAAGGCGTTATCAGAGAATATCCTGAATTCTATCAGTTCAAGAACCCGGACCATGTGGTGACGCTCCTTGAGGGGAACACGCCTCTTATCCCGGCGCCTCGTTTGGCAGCCAAGATCAACCCGAAACTCACCATGTACGTGAAGTACGAAGGGCTCAACCCGACCTCGTCGTTCAAAGATCGGGGTATGACGCTTGCTGTCTCCAGAGCGGTTGAAGCCGGCTCCCGGGCGGTTATTTGCGCGTCCACAGGAAATACCTCCGCGGCTGCCGCTGCCTACGCGGCTCGCGCAGGAATCAAGGCGTTCGTGGTAATTCCCGAAGGAAAGATAGCGCTGGGTAAGCTGGCTCAAGCCATGATTCACGGCTCGGTGGTGATTCAGATCAAGGGAAATTTTGATGAAGCCCTGAAGCTCGTACGGAAGATTTCGGAGAGTCATCCCATTACGCTGGTGAATTCGCTTAATCCGCACAGGATCGACGGCCAAAGGTCTGCGGCATTCGAGATCTGCGATGTCTTGGGCGGCGCTCCTGAATATCATGCGCTTCCCGTTGGGAACGCGGGCAACATCACCGCGTACTGGGCTGGGTACAAGACCTACAAGGATGCGGGGAAAATAAATGCATTGCCTAAAATGATCGGATTCCAGGCCGAAGGGGCCGCGCCCATCGTCAGAGGCCACGTCATCGAGAATCCCGAAACCGTCGCAACCGCGATCCGCATCGGGAATCCCGCGTCTTGGAAACCGGCTGAAGCTGCCCGTGACGAGTCAGGCGGCCTGATCGACATGGTAAGCGATGACGAAATCCTCGCGGCGTATCAAATGCTGGCATCCACGGAAGGGATATTCTGCGAACCCGCATCCGCGGCTTCCATTGCGGGTGTTATCAAGAAGAACAAGCAGGGCTATTTTGAAAAAGGCGGTCGGGTTGTTTGCACGCTCACCGGACATGGGCTCAAAGATCCTGACACTGCAATCAAGGTGTCCACAGGGCCGATGGCTACGTGTGAGCCGGTCACGTGCGAACCCGAACTGGAGAAAGTGCTGAATGTCCTCGGAATCTAAAATGAAATACGTAATCCTGGTCCCTGACGGCATGGCCGATCAGCCCATGCCCGAATTGGGGAACCGCACTCCCTTGGCCGCGTATGACACACCCTGGATGGATAAGATGGCCTCAGCCGGGACCATCGGCCTCGCACGCACGGTTCCGCCGGGAATGGAGCCCGGAAGCGACGTGGCCAATCTTTCCATACTCGGATACGATCCATCCGAAATCTATACTGGTAGAGCGCCTTTTGAAGCGGCCTCCATGGGCGTGGAACTCATGCCCGACGACGTGGCATTTCGTCTGAACTTTGTCACTCTCGATCGTAACTACACGATCATGGCGGACCATAGCGCGAATCATATCTCCAGTGATGAAGCGGCGCAGCTCATCAAGACGCTTACGCCGTTTGTCGAATCCCTGGGTATGCACCTCTATCCGGGAGTTTCTTACCGGCACCTTCTGGTCTGGAAGAACGGCCCGGACGGCGCCGTGACCTATCCGCCTCATGATTTCGCAGGACAGCTCGTGTCTCCTCGGTTTCCTTCGGGTCCTGGCGCGGACAAGTTGCTGAGGATCATCCTCAAGTCATGGAAGCTGCTCAAGGATCATCCTGTAAATCAGCAGCGGGTAAAAGATTGCTTGAGGCCGGCCAATTCCGTGTGGCTTTGGGGCCAGGGCAGGGCCCCAAAGATAAAATCGCTTCGGGAGAAATACGGCATAACAGGCTCGGTAGTGGCCGCGGTGGACCTTATCAAAGGCATCGGACATTACGCAGGACTGGCGCCGATCAACGTGGAAGGCGCGACGGGTTTTGTGGACACCAACTACGAAGGCAAGGCGCAGGCCGCGCTCAAAGCGCTCAGCGAACGAGATCTGGTCTTCCTGCATGTGGAAGCGCCTGATGAAGCTTCCCATTCGGGAGATTTGAACCTCAAGAAACAGGCCATCGAAGACTTTGACCGAAAGGTGGTCGGGCCCGTGCTCAAAGGCCTGTCTGCGTTTGCCAATTGGCGAGTGCTCCTCATGCCTGACCATCAGACGCCGCTTGTAACGCGCGCGCACTCAACCGAGCCGGTTCCGTACATCTTGCTCGACAGCGAAGAATGGGCCCGTGCAGGCAAGAAAGCCACCCGAGCCTTTTCCGAAGAAACTGCGCTCTCCGCGGGCAACCTCGTAGAGAACGCTACCCGCCTCGTGGAACTACTCTTGACCACGCCCCGACAAAGCGCGGTGGGAGAGGCAACTTCGGGGTAACACCCCAAACACCTGTAGCCTTATTGGCTCTCTTTGAAATGGTGATACATCGAAATTTCAGCCTGCTGTCTGCGACGCTAGGAAGCATAGGTGCTGCCTTTACGACCCTACTGGAGAACTCCATTTCTCCCATCAATGAGTCTTGCTCTCTCTTAGGATTTGTTCAGTTACTCTACATTGCTCCAAAACTTGACAGGACGCAATGCGCCACGGTATTGAAATGCGAGAAGTATGATCGCGAACTAAACCTCACAAAGAAGTGGCTCTGCTTTAAGACCGGAGTTATTCTGCTAACTGGCTCGAAGCCACGCCCCGCGGCCCTGTCTGAAGAACTATCCTAATCGTGGGGGTTGGGATGGCGGAATATGCCAATTGGACCTACTTGCCAGCGATCCTAAGTTTTTTGGGCGCTCTCATTTCGGGGTTCTTTGCATGGCGCCAAGGCAGAAAAGCGATTGAGTTCCAACGTCACAAGTGGTTATTGGATCGCGTAGTGACCACGTCCGTTCAAGTGATTGACTACCTTGTAGACGGATGTCCCCCTGGATCAGCACTGATCGAGCAAAATGGCAAGAAGCTGTGGGAGACTGGCGACTTCAACGGGCGGATGGCAAGCCTGAAACACGTGCCGGCGAGACTTAGCGAGCTCATCTTCTACCGACGCTATTTCCGTCAGGTTACTGAGGACCTGGGTCCGACTCGCGAAGAGTTTACCCGTGCCATGGAACGCGCAAGGCAGTCGACGAAGTCAAAGATATCTGAAAAAAACAGGAACGGGGAAGTCAAGGATTGGTACGAGGTAAATGATCTGCCAGAGAAGATCGATGAAGCCCGCTGTGCAGTGGAAAGATACCTTGCAGAGGTGAGCGACCCGTCAAATGCCCTGCGCGGCAACCAGCTAGGATCGAAGCGGGAACATATTGATTGGGCAAGTGTGACGCGGCACGTAGGCTAACCTTTCGAAGCACTACTGAGATCTACGAGATCGCCCGGCAGTACCATCA
The DNA here is from genome assembly GCA_016875095.1 of Deltaproteobacteria bacterium. Taxonomy (GTDB): domain Bacteria; phylum Desulfobacterota; class Desulfomonilia; order Desulfomonilales; family Desulfomonilaceae; genus VGSG01. Next base: position 25,251 of record VGSG01000018.1, on the reverse strand, counting down.
GCGCAGGAAAGCGAAGATTCAGGGTAACTGTTCCCGAAAAAGCTTTGGCCGGACGTAGGTCACGGTTCCCCTTGAAGTACGGTCAACAACTGCGTAACGCCATCGGTGGCAGGTTATTGGCGCATGTCTGCCCGTCGCGGGCTTGCCAAGCTAAAGCCGTCTCTAACTCGTGCATCCCGCGAATCCATGATGTACGTGAGTGACGAAGCGATCCCAGATGAAGCCTGATGCATGAATCGGAGGTCGCCGCACGAGAACAGGCGCTCGTGTGGCGGGGCAAGGACTATTTGGGTCATAGCCTTTTAGGCAGAGATTTTACGTTGGGCGCTATCCGAAAAGGCAGAACGAGAATTCCATCTGCGGGGGGCAAGATGAAAAGAAAAGCCCTGGACGTAGTCCTCCATGCGCATAATATTTCTAAGAAATGGCGAAAATTCATTGCTGGAGCAACCGACAGTGTAACTTTTTATACACCGTTCTTTGACTTTCTGATTCTTCGACTCGTTGATGCGAATATACAGATCCCTCGTCGCAATATTACCGTAGTTACGGATTTCAGGGTCGAAGTCCTTATAAGCCACCCAAAGCAGTTGACAGCAGTTAGAAAGCTTCTCGATCAGGGGGTGCAAGTCAAGTATCTGCCACGGTTGCACGCTAAAGTCCTTCTGGTTGATGACCGAGTTGCCATTTTGGGTTCGCAAAATTTCACCGCATACGCGCGCCAGAGTAAGGAAGTCTCAGCAGGGGCTTTTGACCTCTTGAATGGAACGAAGTTCTTGAGAACTCTTATTGGGTGGAGAGAAGAAGCCCAACCCATAGACACGTCTTTGGTCGATCTCTTGGTAGAGTGCCTTAGGAGCCGCTCTTGCCAATTCGAAGCCTTGGTGGGAGAGTGTAGGCGGGATTTTGATGAGGTGTTCCGCCAGCGAGAGAACAAGAGAGAGCGAATAGAGAAGTTTATCAGGAATGTTAGGGAAAAAGCACCTTGGCTAAGCGGCGACAGCATAATCCCCAAAGAACTGGCTCGCAGATTTGTTGAGAGATCAGTATGGTGGCCTTATCATCCTGAATATGGCTACGTGCGAGCTCCGGGCCACGCCAAGAACCTCTACGATCACGCTGTCCACGGCTGGGCAATCGATTTTGGCAACAATACTTTTTTGGTGGGCAGGGCGATTGATCGCTGTGGATGGCACCTGAACTTATGTTTAGAGGAAGCCTCTTCTGGGGCCATTGGGTCGCTTGATGCGGTCAAAGCTTACATGAAGTACATCCTCAGTGGGGCCGTCGCTAACTGCGACGGTCTTGAATACGAAGGCGATTACCCCGTAGTAGACGATGAACTAAGGTTTGGTGCCGCAATAGTGGACCTAACTGATGCAATAAACTTCATCCTTGAAGAAACCGGAATTCAAGAGTTATTTCGATAGAGAGCGCGAACCAGCGACCAAAAGCAGAGACGTAACTCTTTCCAATCCCGGCTACGTGGTGGAGAAACTACTCCCGCCTGGGAACTTAGTTCAAATAACCTCTTGGAAACTTTACCGGGAGAGCTAATCTCCTCTAAACTGAGTATAGTCTGCACTCCAGCGCGTCGTTTCGGCGCGGTAGCCGTCGCCTGTCCCGCACACACCGCCAGGGGTCCCTAAATGACTTGTGAATAGATTGTTTGCCTGCTCCCCTTGTGTTCCCTTTCCTCACCGCAACGAAGGCCAACAATATCGGCAATTGAACCAATGGGCCGGCAATGGCATTCACCAGGCCGGCCTCAGTGACGGTGGATTATGCAGGTCAGCTCTGGAGGAAGATCCTCGTGACGCGGGGGGAGATCTTGCAGACGATTTCGTAGTTGATGGTGTTACCATTGGCCGCGATTTCGTCCGCGAGGATTTCTTCATCGCCTTGGCGGCCGATTAGGACCACTTCGTCACCGATTCTGACTTCAGGCGCGTCGGTCACATCGATCATGGTCATGTCCATGCAAACGGTTCCGACCACAGGAACTCGCTTGCCTCGAACCAGCGCTTCACCAACATTTGATTGAAAGCGGGGATAACCGTCATTGTATCCCACCGGAAGCGTAGCGATTCTGGAAGGCCGGTCCGTGACAAAACGCCGGTTGTAGGAGATTGCCCGGCCCGGCGGGTGTTCCTTGATCTGTGCGATCTTGGTAATGAAAGTGATTACCTGTTCCAGATGCAACAGAGAACGGATCGCGTCCGAAGGATACATGCCGTAAATTCCCAGTCCCGGCCGAACCATGTTGAAGTGGGTTTCGGGAAACCTTACCAGCGCTGAAGTATTTGCAGCATGGGTGTAACGGAATCCAATGCCGCGTTGTTCCAGCTTGCGCAGCAGCCATTTGAAGGAATCAATCTGCTTCCGGGTATAGTCGTCCGCGTTGGGATCGTCCGCGGACGAAAGGTGAGTCATGATGCCTTCCATCTCCAGGTGCTTCAGCCTTGAAACCTGCTCGATGAACGGCGCCGCGTCTTCTACCCACACGCCGGAACGGCCCATTCCCGTGTCAATCTTAATATGAACAGGTATTCGACTGCCCTTTCGCGCGGCGGCCTGATTCAGGGCCTCAGCCAGATCTATGGAGCTCACCACGGAGCTTAACCGGTAACGGACGATCTTGTCCGCTTCTTCAGCAAGCACGGTAAAGACCAGTATGGGCGCTTCGATACGATTCTCACGCAGGGTGGCGCCTTCGTCGGGGAACGCGACGGCCAGGTAGTTCACGCCGTTTTCAAGCGCCACTCTGGATGTTCGAATGGAATCGTTCCCGTACCCGAAGCTCTTCACCACGGGCATGATTTCGACGTGTTCGCCCACAATCGCGCGCACGGACTTTATGTTAGCCGCGATTGCGTCCAGGTTCACCACGAGTCTGGTGGGCCCGATGGAGCCCACAAGCTCTTTTGCAATGCGTTCCAGTCCGAACCACCGGGAACCTTTGAACAGGATCATGTCTCCCCGGTTCATGATTTTTTCCAGTTCGGACGCGGCTTCGCTGTAGCTCCTGGTATTGATGATCCGCCGGGAATTCATCCCCGCGTCCACCGCGGCTTGACCGATCAGCGCGGCATACTGGCCTACGGTGATAAGCTGATCGACCTCGGCCCTGACCACGTCTTTGCCAACGGCCAGGTGTTCTTCTCGGCTCAAGAGCCCCAGGTCGAGCATGTCGCTGAGGATGGCTATCTTGCGGCGGCCTTTGCCCACCTTTGCAAGCACGTCCAGCGCGCCTTTCATGGAAGCGGGATCGGAGTTGTACGTGTCATTAATGAGGGTGACGCCCGTGACCGTGGTATGGATTTCCAGTCGCATAGGCGACGGCCGGAACTCCTCCAGACCCTTGCGGATCGATTCGTTGGAAGCCCCGAGCATGTGCGCGGCCGCAGCCGCCGCGAGCGCGTTATGAATGTTGAAAGCGCCGGGAACGTTCAAGGTCACAGGGATTTGATCGCCCGCGAGCGCGATCCTGAACGTATGGCCTTTTTCAGGGATCGATTCGATGTCGTCCGCTCGCACATTCGCTTCAGCCGCGATGCCGAAGGTTACCACCCGGCAGTTGAGTTCCGGCGCGAGGCTCATGCTGAGGGGATCGTCCGCGTTGAGGATCAAGAAGGAGTCGTCACGCAGATTCGCGAAGAGGCGTCGTTTTTCTTCCAGGGTGTTCCGGAGGCTGCCCAGGCCTCCGATGTGCGCCTTACTGATCACGGTGAGGATTCCGTGATCCGGCTTGATCATGGCTTCCAAGCGGTCCATCTCGCCGGGAAGGCTGATTCCGGCCTCGATGAGCGCGACCTCGTGCTCCGGTCTCATCCCGAGCAGTCCCAAGGCAGCGCCCACCTGAGTGTTGTAAGAAAGGGGTGACCGATAGGTGCGGCGCTCCAGGCACAGGATCGAAGCGAGCATCTCCTTGACCAGAGTCTTGCCGTTGCTCCCCGTGATGCCGATCACTGGGCGCGTGAACCGGCGCCGGTACGATACGGCAAGATTCTGCAACGCGGCCAGGGTGTCCTGGACCTCGATCAACGTCTTGCCGGATGGAAGAGGCTTGTTAAAGAGTTCGGCTCGGCTTACCACCGCGGCCCTGATTCCGCTGTTGAGCGCCTGTTCGGCGAAGTCGTTCCCGTTGAAATGGCGGCCCTTGATGGACCAGAAGATATGGTTGTCCCCGAGCGGCTTGCGAGTATCAATGGAAATGCCTGATACCGGGCCTTGGGACGGACCGGTGACCCTCAACGGCCGCACGATATCAATGACCTCGTGCAGATCAAGGAAGCCGGCATTCTCGATCCCGTGATTCTCGGCCGAGGAAGATGATTGGCTCGTAGGACTGTTCATGATCTGAAGCGTCTTCGCGGTCCATGCTCTATCATGATACTGACGAAAACACAACAGATCCCCTGCCGTTGGAGCCGGGCGTCAGTTATCCAAGGGGAAATCCCTCTTGCCCCTCTTTAGAAAAGGGGGTTCCCTGATTTTCCAAGTCGAAACGCGTGCAAAGCTTTACACCCATGACGAATCCGTGCGAGAAAGTCTTCCATGAGCAGCACGGAATACGAAGCCGAAGAAGGGGGCGCGCCTGCCGAAGTTGAGCCGATCGAGATATCGATCGACGGGGTCCTGGATCTGCACACGTTCTCCCCTCGAGAGCTTCCAGGGCTGCTGGACGACTACATCGCGGCGTGCGCCGAGAAAGACATAGTGGATCTGAGAATAATTCACGGCAAAGGTAAGGGCGTCCTAAGGGACCGGGTCGCGGCGCTCCTTCAGAAACACCCTCTGGTGCAAAGCATAGCTCAAGCGCCTCTCGAAGCAGGCGGCTGGGGCGCAACGCTGGTGACGCTCAAGAAAAGACCGATGGACTGAACTTCCGAGAGATAGTTTTAATTCGCATCCAGAAGAGTGAGATTATCGAGCAGGTAAAGTTGAAGCCGAGCGCATCACAGACCATACCGCCTACGGGAATACTGCTCCTGATTATGGTGTGCTTCCTGTGGGGAGGAAACATCGTAACCATCAAGGTGAGCAACCAGGGGATTCCGCCGATTCTGGCGGCCACCTTGAGGTCGCTCCTGGCTGCGGGCCTGCTCTGGGCATACGCTCGCTGGAAAGGTGAAAAGGTATTCCTGTCACGGGAGGACCTGAAGCATGGCCTGGCGCTCGGGTTCTTGTTCGGAATGGATTTCTTGTTTCTCTACTGGGGGCCTTCGTTCACGGATGCCTCCCGAGCCGTGATTTTTCTTTATACGCAGCCGTTGTGGACCGCGCTGGGCGCGCATTTCATTCTGATCGGGGACCGCCTGAACCGGCCCAAGAGCGCGGGCTTGCTCTTGGCTTTCGGGGGACTCACCGCGGTGTTCGCTTCTCGGTCAACTACTCTGGGGCCGCTCTATTGGCTGGGTGACCTTATGGAGGTTATCGCGGCCCTGTTCTGGGCATCAACGAGCATCTACATCAAGAAGGTTATCCAGAATCGGCCCATAACGCACTTCCAGACACTCTTTGCGCAGCTTCTCTATTCCGTTCCTTTTCTTGCGGCCGGTACGGTGATCTTCGAGTGGGACAAACCCGTGGCGCTCAGTCCCCTCATGGTTTGCGCGTTTCTCTACCAGACGCTCGTGGTGGCCTTCTTCACTTATTTGCTCTGGTTTTGGATGATTCATCGGTATCAGGTTACGCGCTTGGCCGCGTTCACCTTCCTCGCGCCTCTATTCGGGGTGATCCTGAGCGGCGCTTTGTTAGGTGAGTCGCTCACGCTGCCGCTCTGGGTGGGGTTGGGGCTTGTCGCTACGGGAATCTATTTGGTCAACCGGCCTGAGCCTTCAATAAAGGTAAGTTCAGGTTCCGCCGATGGTTGAAAGACGGGGTTAGAAACGGTCTTCGGTGACCGGGCCTTCTCCGTGCGCGCGGCGGAAATTGAAACGTCGGTCGAACAAGGTTCGGACAGGGAGCCATCACGGCGAGCGCTCTAGCATCCACTGTTCACATGCTTGAATAAACTGCCGGGCTGCTTCCAGGGCCGAATCCGCATCACGTTTCCCGTAAACGACTCCAGGTGTGAGGTCCGGAAGGCCATTGGGATAGCGCGTGAGAATATAGAATTTATCCAGAAGAGCCGCAGCTTCGGTCAACGCGTCGTCGCCAAGTTCTGTCCTGCGCGGAAAGTCCGAGAGCAGGGTCATCACGGAATGGCCCCACGGATCCAAATCCAAGAAATGCCATACAGCCTTCAGCGCCTTTTCCCCCACCTGTTGGCGCAGGAAGCAGGCCTGCGCGAAGATCCGAGCGCCATAAAGAGTTTCTGCCGCGCGCAGATCTTCTTTGGCTGTGGTGAGCCGGCGATTAGCCTCGTGGCGATTCGCGCTCCGACTCATAGATGATGACCCCCTCTTGTAGCGCCTTTTGAATAAACCGTCGGTCGGCTATGCGGGAAAGCTCCTCGGGAGTGTATATCAGCAAGTCTACACCCTGAAACTTCACCGCGCGCGCAATCTCCAGATAAATTCCATCGTACCGATCCAAGAAGCGTTTGTCCGTCTCTTGGATGAGTGTCAGGTCCAGGTCGCTTTTCCGGGACGGTTCACCTCGCGCCCTCGATCCAAAGACTATGGCGCGCAGGATGCCGTGATTGCGGAAGATTTCGCGCAGCGCTGTAGCTATATCTTCGAGGTCTCGGTTCATGTTGATTGTTCCGCTTGACCGCGTGAGAATTCAGAACTCTATCCCTTTTTGCGCCTTCACACCTGCGCTGTATGGATGCTTGATCTCTCTCATTTCCGTAACCAAATCCGCGGCTTGGATCAGGGCCTCGGAAGCGTCCCGGCCGGTCACCACCACGTGCAGATTCGCGGGGCGGGCTGAAAGGAATCCCACTATTTCCGCCTCTTCGACCATATTGTACTGAATGAGGTATGTAAGCTCATCAAGAACGACCATCTGAAACTCGGCCGATAAGATCTTCTCTTTCGCCAGCTCCCAGGCCGCACGAGCAACCGCGATATCCTTTTCAAGGTCTTCGGATTTCCATGTAAAACCCCTGCCGAGCACATGGAATTCCATAAGATCCGAGAACCGTTCCGCCGCCGTCAACTCACCATACTTCCACGACCCCTTTAAGAACTGGATAAAGCACACCTTCATGCCCTGGCCCATAGCGCGCACCGCTTGGCCTATCGCAGCGGTCGTCTTCCCTTTGCCGTTCCCGGTATAGACCATGAGGAGGCATCTTTTCATAGCCCCAAAACTCCGTCTGAACTCTTTCCGAGACGTTGCGCGCCGAATGTGGCGGCCCGTTCCGAGCACACCACTACCACGTACTGACGCCGCGCTCAACCGCCGAACAAGATGGCGCCCCTGCTTCGCTCATCCAGTCCCACGCCGTTAGACACGCTGCGCGACCGGAGGAACGCGCTGATGACAATAGAGTCGTCAGTTCCACCGGGGCCTGTTGCGTGCTTTGCACCGTAACTTTGTTCTTACTCCCGCGGTCCGGAGCGCTGAATTGGTATTTCATGACATAAGAAACGAAGTTTTGCGGAAAATGTATGCCTGAAGTGTGAAGCGGCAGTAGTTCGGTAGCATCAACTTGACAGCGCGCCCACACGTATCTACGCTATTTTGTAGAGAAGAGAACGCATATTCGGGCGACATAGGAGTCAACGCGACAGACCGGAAAGGAGTTCAGTTATGCTTGGCGACCATGAGCACGAACATCTGCACACTCACGAGCATACTCACACGCACAGCCACGAGCATGGCCACGGAAGCGATACGCACACCCATGAGCATTCCCACACGCATGCGCACGAACATTTTCACGAGCACGGTCACCGGCACGAGCACGCGGGAACGGAGAACGTTCATGACCACGAGCACTCAGGAGATCACGGCTTCCACGATCATGGGCATGAGGGCCACGAATCTCACGTTCACGAGCATGCTCACTGAAAGGTTGGGCGCCTTCGACCTCCGATGAGGCCGGGTAGAAGCTTGTTTCGCGCATGGGGCGGGGGAGGGGGCTTCTAATCGCTGAACGAGAGAAGTCTTACCACTGCTTGAAGATGTTCCAAGTCTTCGGGAGAGATCTCAGTTATCTGGAATCCCGCCGTCCATTGATCGTTTCCGCTATCTCTCTTGGCCCAGCGGCACACGGCTTGGAACACAATATGCGGTATGGAAAATAGTTCGTCCGCTCGAATCACGAGGGTCTTGGATTCGTTCGGAGCCGCTTGCAGCCCTCTCACGCTGATCCCTCTCTCGGTGAGGTCCCGCACCGCGCCGATGTTGTCAGGAGAGCCTAAGTCGTAAATCGGCAAACTCACTTCCAGGTAGGCACGGTCTGTTAGGCGGTAATCCCCGAGGTCCGCGGTGTCCTCATACTCCGAAGAACGGCCATAGAGTTGGCCCGGAGACATCAACTTGGCATCCGCCAGTTTTCGAAAGACGCTCTGCAGACCCTTGTGGGAAAGTCTATACTTCTGCATGAGCTCCGCGTCGTTCAAGCCCGCTTTAATGTCTCGCACCAGTTCATATGCGTTAATTACCGGTTTTGCCGCCACCAATCATCTCCCGGGTATTCAAACGAGGTCCCTCAACCTTCCGAAGCGCTTGCAGGGGCAAGGAATTGCCGTGGAAAAAGGCGCGCCGCCTAGCGCATAAGACGCCTGTCCAGACGTTTGATCCTTTCCACCATTCCTCTCATGTCACGAATTCGGCTGTCAATGCGTCGCTGGGTCTCATCGATTCCTCTCAGCTCTCTACCCCGCGTGTCAGTCTGCAATCGCCTGCTCGGCCGCGAAACAGGCGCCTTTAGAAGGCCCGCTATTGCTGAAGGGTAGGTCTTGCAGGCCCGCGCGACGGTTGCCGCCGCCCATGCGCGGGACGCTGCGCCGGTCGGCCCCGAGCTGACCCGGGGATCATTCGAATTTGCAGAGATCAAGGAGCGCGCGGCTTTCAGCTTCTCCCGTCCGGATGAGGTCTGCCCCAGCGCGGGGAAATCGAGCAGCGTCAGGAACAGCAAGGCAGAAGCCAGGACTTTGTGCCATTTCACTATTTGGTTCCTCTGCGGGCAACATTCCGTGAGAACGGGCTCCCATTTTCGATTAGCGATCCCGTCCCGCGTATCGCTCCAACACCTCCGCCACACGCCGCGCATCTCTCTCCCTGGCGAGATCGAGGGCCGTTTTGCCCGAGGGGTTCGTTACGGCCGGGTCCGCGCCCCACTGAAGCAGTAATTCGACCCCTTCGGCATGGTCTCTTTCCGCCGCCCACATCAGCGCCGTCTTCCCCTCCCGGTCGCACACGTCAACGTTCGGGCCGGTGCTCAGAGCCAACTTCACCACGGCGGGATCGCGGTTGAGGCAGGCCCACATCAGGCCGGTTCGACCGCGGTCATCAGCCGCGTTCACGTCCGCTCCAGCTTCGAGGAGGGTTTCCACAAGCTCAGGCGTGCCGTAGAGCGCGGCCCACATGATGGGTGTCCTGTCGCCTCGATCGCGCGCATTGACGTCCGCGCCGAACTCCACGAGCATGCGCGCTACGTGTCCCTGACTCTTATAACAGGCCCACATGAGGCATGTCCTGCCGGTTTTGTCCCGAGCATTCACATCCACATTCAATTGCGCGAGCTCTTTGAGTGTCCGTAAATCGCCGTGAGTGCAGGCCTCCATAAGCTGCTCCACAATTGTATGGGAAGTCTCACCGGGCGCCGTGAGAATCTCGGGCGCAGGCGCGTCGCCGTCTGCTTGCACGGTCACGCACTGAATGCCGTCTTCCGACTGTGCGACCCCAGCGGATTGGGCATTGGGGGCCCTTGAGAGGAGGGCCTCCGCTATGTCAAGTCGGCCGCGTTGCAGAGCCCAGTCCAGCGCGGTTAAGCCTCGCTTGTCCTGCGCATAGAGGTTTGCGCCTCGGTCCAGGAGGTGGTGGACCACGTCGAAGTGGCCCTTGTACGCCGCGCGCATGAGCGCCGTGAGATTAAATCTGTTCACCGCGTCCACGTCGGCGCCCCGATCCAGTAGAGCCTTCACGATTGGCAGATCCCCTCGAGAAGATGCCTTCATGAGGGCTGTCTTGCCGTCCTTGTCCTTCAGGTTCACATCTGCGCCATGTTCCAGGAGGAGCGCAACGATTTCTTTGTGACCGTTGAACGCGGCCCTCATCAAGGGGGTAAGCCCATATCGGTCAGGCTCGTTCACGCGCGCTCCTTTTGCCAGCATAGCTTTCAGATCTTCCGTGAGCCCACGGGCCGCGGCGTCAAGAAGGCTCGACGGTCCGTACTTGATCGCGGCGTCAATTAAGACTCCCCGATCCATGGTGAGTTCGAGGGTTTCAGTGCGGCTCTCATTGGAAGTATCGATCATTGCCTCGATGGTCTTCTCAGCCTCGGCGGTCAGTTGGGCGCCATGTTCCAAGAGGAGTTCCACCACTTCTTCGTGGGATTCCTGAGACGCCCACACGAGCGCGGACATGCCGGCCCTGTCCTCCGCGTTGATGTCCGCGCCCCGATCTATGAGAAGATTGGCTATCTGAGCGCGGCCCGCTCGCGCTGCCCACATAAGAGCCGTCCTGGCGGCCTTGTCGGTTCGGTTCACGTCCGCGCCTCCGTCCAGGAGAGCGCGTGCCACCGGCCCATGCCCTCTGTCAGCGGCGACCATCAATGGCGTCCAACCTGAATTATCGGCCGCGTTGACATCCGCGCCCGCCTCCAGGAGGCGTTCAACCACCTCACGATGCCCTTTGAGCGCCGCGTATATCAGAGCCGTTCTGCCGGCGCGGTCCCCCGCGTTCACGTGCGCTCCCCATTTGAGGAGCAGATTTATGATGCCGATATTTGCTTCTGAGGCCGCGTGCATGAGAAGAGTCCGACCGCTGCCGTCTGTTGCGTTCGCGTCCGCGCCCCGTTCCAGCAGTAAACTCATGATCAGAGGCCTCTCAGCAAAAAGCGCAATGGCGAGAGCGGTGTCGCCCTTCGGACTTTTTGCCTCAGTGGACGCGCCCTTGTTCAGGAGCAGCTCAATCATTTCGCCTTTGCCGTGCACCGCAGCGCGCATCAAAGGCGTAAAACCTTCGGAGTCCGTGGCTTCGGCGTTCGCGCCCACAGCCAGCAACAATTTCACTGACGAAGTCTGGCCGGCCATGAGCGCGACCATGAGACTTGTCGCGCCTTTCGCGTCTACGGCCTCCACCGACGCCCGAGCATCGATCAAAAGTTTCATCATCCGGAGATTTCCTGCGGCGGAGGCTCTCATGAGGAGGGTCCGACCGAGCTCGTCCCTTGAATTAACGTCACCTCCCTTCTGCAGGAGTTCTCTAACCAAGTCGGGCTCGTTCTTAACCACGGCTTCCAGCAACCGGCTTTTCTTGTCTTTTGCGAACAGCATCGTTGTTACCCTCACACGGCCCTTAGCATACACCAGCAAAGGCCCGGGGACAAATCCGAGCCCCGGCGAAGGAAGCATGTGGCGTTCGGACCGCTCCTGCTGTACAATGCGAAAGAGCGTGCCGGAGCCTCAGCGCAGGCTCAATACAATCTGAAGGCAGACTGAGATGGAAAAGCCACGCATCCAAATCCCATTAGATAAGATTGAGGAATTCTGTCAGAAATGGAGAATCCGAGAGTTTTCTCTCTTCGGCTCCGTATTGACGGACGAATTCCGTCCTGACAGCGACGTGGACGTGCTGGTGGAGCTCCAACCCGGCCACGGTCTGACGCTCTAAGACTGGCTCGATTTGATCAACGAACTGAAAGGCATGTTCGGTCGAGATGTGGACCTAGTCGCAAAGGGAGGCCTGAAGAACCCGTTTCGCCGCAAGGAGATCCTCCGAGCCGCAGAGGTGATCTATGCAGCCTGATGCGCGCGACCAGGGATACCTTCTGGACACGCTCAAGTTGTGGCGGAAGGGATAAGCAAAGGGGTCCCGGAGGTGTGAGGCCGGGCGCGTGAAAGGTGCCCAGGCATCATCTCCGTTCAAACCCACGTCAAACACGTAGTTGAAGGGAACCGTCCCAACCCACATGTGGCTTGGATCTGGCACCGTATGCGCACTGTCGTGGTTACCGGCCTCTTTGCCGTCGGCTCTGGCTCTTCGACACACTATTGACGAGGCCTTTGCACAAAGGATATACGAATGAGCCCAGAAGAATTCCAGGAAATCCACGTCCGAGTGGTGGATCACTTTGATCGCGTCGTACTTGGATATGTCCGAGAAGACATTCGCCATCTGCTCGAACAAATAAAGCCCGACGGGCAAGGACTCGGATCGTGCGCAGTGCCTCTCGCCATGACTGTGTTTTCGGCGATGAATTTCCTGGGTGCGCTCATCTGCCTCAAAGGCGAACCAGATGATACTAAAGCTAGTATCAAAGCATTCTGTAATAGGTTCATGAGCAAGGTCAACAAGTTGTATCAGAAGGAGACAGCTCAGGAGGTTTTCATAGACCTGTTCAGACACGGCTTGGCACATCAGTTCTTACCCAAGGCGTGTGCCATTACCAGAGATCCAAGGATGAATGAGGTTCTGGGCGATTTCCCGGAGGGAACCCTCACCCTCCAGTCCGACGTCCTCGCGAAAGATTTCCTGCGGGCCATTGAGCTCCTGTATGAAAAGGTGAGCAAAGGTAAGAACCAGACGCTTGTTCTACAAATCGCCCAAAAGCTAGACGAGTTACGGCAAAAGGATGATGCCACTCGGGGAGAGCTCAGAGGAAAAGTCGAACGCTGTCTCACGTCTGATCTGCACTCACTGACTGAGTATCCGGTCACTACATCCGGCACGACTCCAGAAATATCGGGTACGATGACCATCGATCCGCGGTGCCTGAAATGAGAAGCGTACCCGAAAAACCATCTCAAGATCCTGGAAGCTCTCCTGCATTACAGGAGGAATCCCGACGAAGTATGTAGGATCGCGTAATCTATACTCATTCTTCAATGTTCTGCCGGAATTGGATCGTGCTCCTGGACGAACCGGCAGTTGCCTTCCCACTCAACTGAGCGTCACCTTCATTAGACTTCATCTGCGTTTCGAAATTCCCCAAAGGGGAATACTGTGAGTAGCCCTGGGTGAAACCCAGGGGAAAACGGCCCCAACCAACCTCTTTCTGGAGCGGCCCTGGAGGGGCCGGCCCCTCCAGGGCCGAAACGAACGAATTATTGGCGCTACGTTCCACGGGTTTCACCCGTGGCTACTCAAGGTGTTCCCCCTCCGGGGGATAGACAAGAGCGAGATCTCATTTCGCGATCATTCTTGACAACCGATCTAAGCGATCAACCGCTATTTGACCGCTTCGAGAGCCTCTTTCATTGCAGAGAGGAGCAGCTTCACGTTCTCCGGTCGGCTGTTGAAGCCCATGAGTCCGATGCGCCAGACCTTCCCCGCCAGTTGGCCCAGGCCCTGCGCAATTTCAATATTGTAGTTCTGAAGTAAGTAACTGCTGACCGCTTTACTGTCCACACCCGGCGGGATGATCGCAGTGGTGAGGCTCGGCAATCGGTGCTCCAGCGCCACATGACACTTGATTCCCAATTCCTCCAATCCGTCCCAGAGAAGCTCCGCTGTCTTTCGATGCCTTTCCCACCGGTTTTGCAGACCTTCTTCGGCAACCAGCCGGAGGGCTTCCCGGAGCCCGTAGTTCATGGTGATTGGCGCGGTATGATGGTACGTGCGCTCAGAGCCCCAATATTTCCCAACGAGCGTCATGTCCAGGTACCAGTTGGGAACCTTTGTCTTCCGGTTATTGAGCTTGTTCAGAGCCCGCTCCCCAAAAGTGAGCGGAGCGATGCCCGGAGGACAACTCAAGCACTTCTGGCTTCCGCTGTACGCCAGATCCACGAACCACTTGTCCAAGAGCACCGGCGCACCGCCGAGGCTCGTCACTGTGTCCAGCAGCAGTAGCGCATCGAATTCGCGGCAAAGCATCCCCACGCCTTCCATCGGGTGTTGCGCTCCGGTTGATGTCTCCGCATGGACAAGGCCCAATATTGCCGGACGGTGCTCGCGAAGACCTTCGCGGATTTCGTCGAGAGAGAAGACCTCCCCCCAAGGCTTTTCCATCCGTCTGACGTCCGCGCCGTACCGGGAAGCCATGTCGCAGAGGCGCTCACCAAAGTACCCGTTCACGCCGATGAGGACCACATCCCCCGGTTCGACGCAATTGGCCAGCGTGGCTTCCATAGCCGCGCTTCCCGTGCCGCTCACCGGTATGGTAAAGCGATTGTCTGTCTGCCAAACATATCTGAGCAGTTCCTGGACTTCAGTCATAAGATTGATAAAAAAAGGATCCAAGTGCCCGATCTCGTTCATGGCCATGGCCTGTCGAACCCTCGGATGCACATTGGAAGGTCCCGGGCCCAGCAAAAGGCGTGGAGGAACAGTGAGTTGAGCAGTGTCAATCAAATGCGACTCATCAATGACGGCATTCTTGTCTGTCATGTGGTGGCCTCGAACTAAATGGATTCCTGCGCTATGAGGAGAAACACCCCGCATGATACGCACGCCGACGAATCATTGCAACACAACAATGAGAGGTAGGCCGCACAGGGCGTCATCGAAGAGAAATCATGAGGGCTTGAATCTTGTCTCCGGTTCGCATATGGTAACTACCTAAAGCTCATGCCCGAAAAATAGTCGTAACTCCAATTTCCCCAGATCATCATCCATGACTTTTTGTGAAAAGAAATTACGCCACAAGCCACCCAGTCGCATGGCGACTTCGAGTGGGCGCGGCGTTTCCAAAGAAATCCTTCAATAGAGGCGATTATGCAGGAGCGCGTTAAGGAAGAGCTGATCGCGATCGTAGGGCCTGAAAGGGCTACGGACCGGCCCGAAGACCTGGTTGCGTACTCGCTCGATCCCTATACTCAAGAGAATCGGCCCGACATCGTGCTCTATCCGGACTGCACCGAGGAAGTATCGTCCATTATGAAGGTGGCTTACCGGGAAGGCATTCCTGTGACCCCGCGGGGCTCAGGGACGAACCTTGCCGGAGAGACCGTGCCGGTGGAAGGCGGCATCGTTCTTGCCTTCTCGCGTATGGACCGGATCCTGGAAATAGATCCAGAGAATCGTCTTGCGCGCCTTCAACCGGGCGTGATCAACTTCGAGTTCCAGCAGGAGGTGGAAAAGCATGGCCTCATGTACCCTCCTGACCCCAGTTCCTGGAAGATGGCCACCATGGGGGGAACAGTGGGGACCAACGCAGGCGGTCCCAAAACCGTCAAGTACGGCGTGACCAGAGATTACCTGCTCGGGCTGAAAGTGGTGCTCGCAAATGGAGATGTGCTCAACACCGGCGGCCGCGCAATCAAGAATGTTACCGGATACGACCTGACTCGCCTCATATGCGGTTCGGAAGGCACGCTCGGCGTGGTAACGGAGATCACAGTTCGCCTCGTGCCCAAACCTCTTGCCAATCGGACGATCATGGCGAGCTTCCCCAAATTGGAGGACAGCTCCGACGCGGTTGCCGCCATCATTGGCGCAGGAATTGTTCCGGCTTGCCTTGAACTCATGGACAAAACGGTGATATCCGCGGTGGAGGCGGACGCGAAATTGGGGCTGCCCACGGATGTTGACGCAATCCTTCTCGTTGAGGTGGACGGAGACCCCGAAAGCCTTGACGGGCAGGTGAAGAAGATCCGCGAGATACTGCAAGATAAGCGTGCGGCCACGGTTACTGCCGCAACAAGCCGCGAGGAAGCGGAAAGACTCTGGTCGGCGCGCCGCGGGGCCATCCCGGCAATGGCGAGATTGCGCCCGAATGCCAGAATAGAAGACGCAACGGTCCCGGTCTCTCGGATGACCGTCATGATCAGAAGAATCATAGAGATTTCCAAGAAGTATGACGTGCAGATCGGCGTTCTCGCCCACGCGGGTGACGGGAATCTTCACCCGCTCATCCTCTTCGACGCGCGCAACAAGGACGAGCTGCGCAGGGTCGAACAGGCCACCGAAGAGATCTTCAGAGAAGCCGTGAGCCTCGGAGGGACTTTGACGGGCGAGCACGGTATCGGCCTAGCGAAAAAGCGTTTCTTGCCCATGGAAATAGACGAGGTGGGCATGTCGGTGACCAGGCGAATCAAAGAGAGCCTCGACCCCAAAGGGATTCTCAATCCGGGGAAATTCGTTTAACTCCTTCAATTGCCCAAAAGCCACGGCGCCGGCCCTTCGGGGAAAAAGCATGTTCGCAACAAACATTAAGGAAGACCTGCTTAGCTGCTTCAAATGCGCCATGTGCCAGCCGGTGTGCCCCACGTTCAAAGTCACGCGGATGGAACGTCACGCCCCCCGAGGGCGGGTGCAGATGGTAAAAAAATACCTCGACGGCGATCTCTCAGTCACCAGGGGCCTCCAGGAAGCCCTCATGAGCTGCATCCTGTGCGAGGCGTGCGCGAATGCGTGTCCCAGCGGGGTGCGCCTGGACCGTGTTTTCGAAAACATGCGCATGGAGCTCCATGAGGCGCTCGGTGAGAAGTTCGCGAAGAAAGCGCTTTTCACCGCGCTGAAGAACCCGCTGCTCATGCGGCTGGGCGCGAGAATAGGCCGAATAGGGCAACAAGTCTTTCTTGCGCCTCTCAACGTACGCTGGAAGTTGGGCAACATCTCCGTGAATCGGCTCCCGACCTTCAACCGGACTTCATTCAGAGCCCGAATGGGAGAAGTTGTCCCGGCCGCGGGTAAGAGAACCGCGCGGGCCCTGTACTTCACCGGCTGCGCGACCGATCTGATCAACGAACGCGTGGGAGAAGCCGTAGTTAAGACGCTTACCCTTCTCGGCATCGAGGTGGTCATCCCGCAGGATCAGGTCTGCTGCTCTGTTCCCATCTTCTTGAGCGGCGCACGAAAGGAAGCGCTTCCGAACGTGGAAAGGAACCTTGTCATCTTCGATCGTGACGATGCGGACTTCATCGTGGTGGATTGCGCGACCTGCGGTGGAGGTCTGAAAAAGGCCATCCCTCATCTCATGGAAGACCTGGGGCAAGACCCTGAAAGGGCCCGTCGCGTGGCCTCCAAGGTGAGGGACATCACGGAAATCGTTGCAGAGCGACTCGAAGACCTGCCGCTGGACACTCGTGCGGCACGGTCCTCGCTCCGGGTGACCTATCATGATCCCTGCCACCTGGCGCGCAGCATGAAGGTCTCCAACGAACCACGAAAAGTGCTCAAGGCGCTCAATGATGTGACGCTCGTGGAAATGGTCGGTTCGGACCAGTGTTGCGGTGGGGCGGGATCGTTTCAGTTCGAGCACGTGGAGATCTCGGCAGGAGTGACGGACCGGAAGAAAGCCAACATCCGCGAAACGGCCGCGTCGGTGGTGGCCACAGGTTGCCCCGGATGCAATCTCACACTCTCAGGAAACCTTTGTGAAGAGGAAGATCCGCAGACAAGGCATTCCATTGAACTGGTGGCCGAAAGGCTTCGGTAACCTCCGTTGTCAGTCCACGCCGCGAACGAACTTTCACTGCGTGATCGTATGTAACCACCTGTGCAAAGGCGCCATGAGCCGGAATCGCTCAAAGCAATGATCCAGAAGCTTGCTTGAAAAAAGTTCCTGGGGCGCCGGTTCGTTCACCATCACGTAAAGTCCACTGTAGAGCAAGTATTTCGCGTTCGCGTGGTTCGCGTCATATCCCCGTGGAGTCTTCTTGTAGTGGACTTCGCCCACCTCGTAGCCCTTCGGCTTGGTCACCTCTCGAATCGCTTTTGCCAGCGCGGGCCCATGCTTGGGGCTTACCACCGCATCGCGGTACGTTTCCAAAAGATGCTTCGGAAAGCAGTACAGCCCCGCGGCCAGCATCAATGTCGGCGGTTCCAAGTGGAAATAGAAGCCCGGACACTCCATCTTCGGACGGTTCCCCTCCCAGAAAAATATGCCCAGGTGCGTCTTGTACGGCGATTTGTCCTTAGCGAACCGTGTATCCCGGTTGATGCGAAATATTGACCTATCGGTTCGAGGATCCGCGATGATTCCAGGTGACATCTTTTGAAGACGCGCACCCATAGCGGTGACAAAATCCCGGGCAGGGGCCAACAGAAACTCGTCGTAATCGGGTTTATGCCGGGAAAACCATTCCCGATCGTTGTGCTCTGCAAGCTGCCGCAGGAATTCAACACCCTTTTGGGGAAAACCGTCAAAGGCGACTTTAGCCTCCTTAGTTTTTCTGCCCATGCGCCCCACCTCTCTTTCATTGAAGCTGCCGTCACGTCTTGTACGAACTTCAAGCCTCAACCCGAAAGGCGCGAGTGCTCCTCAAGCATACACGCGTCTTGAACAACCGTAAGCCCCGCGGCCCTTGCCTTCTTCGCGGCCTCTTCGTGAGTAATGTCCTCCTGAAGCCACAGAACTTTTGCGCCGATCGCAACCGCGTCCTCCGCGACCTGAGGAACAAATTCCGGCCTACGGAAGACATCGACCACATCGACAGGGACGGGGATAGACTTGAGGTCGGGGTAGCTTTTCTCTCCCAAGATCTCTTCAGCGCCCGGGTTGACGGGAACGATCTTATAGCCCTTGTTCTTGAGATACGCTGCCACGCGATTACTCGGTTTAGACTGGTTGTCGGAAAGTCCCACCACCGCTATGGTCCTTATTTCCTGGAACAGTTTCTTAAGTTCACCATCTGCGGGTTTGTCCGGTGTTGCCATCTTGCGCCTCCTTCCCGATCCGATCCGGCAAACCGGTGTCACTCGGTTCATGGGCGTCTTAGCCGTTATCACCTAGGTATGCCGCGATCACCTTGGGATTTTTTTGAATTTCCTCCGGGTTGCCCCAGGCTATGGGCGCGCCGTGATCAATCACCTTGATCTTCTGGCACACGCCCATGACGAACCGCATATCATGCTCTATAAGAAGTATAGTCAGTCTCAAGTCCAAGTGAATCCTTCGGAGCAGCTCACCGAACTCTCGTGTCTCCATCGGGTTCATGCCCGCTACGGGCTCATCGAGGAGGAGCAGCTTGGGTTCCAGGGCAAGCGCACGGGCCATTTCCAGTTTCTGCTGGCCACCGTAGGGGAGTGAGGATGCCTTTTCGCCCGCGGCGTGGATCAGGCCCATCAGTCGCAGGAGTTGTTCCGCCTTTTCTCGGATTTTCTGCTCATCGCTCCTGAAGCGGCCCAGTCCTACGATGGCCTCAACGAAAGAGTAGCGGATCGAGCAATGGCTGGCCACCATAACATTTTCGAGGACCGTGAGGTCGTCATATAGCCGGATGTTCTGGAATGTCCTGGCGATACCGATCCTCGCGGTGCGATAAGGACGCCATGCGGTGATTTCTTGGCCCTGGAAGAGCACTCTTCCCTTCGTCGGGCGAACGCGTCCCGTGATCGCGTTGAACGCGGTTGTTTTTCCCGCGCCGTTGGGACCGATCAGCCCGATGAGCTCCCCTTGGTGAAGTTGGAGATCCAACCCATTCAGAGCCTTGAGGCCGCCGAACGTTACGCTCAGCCCTTGCGTTTCCAGGAGAGCGAGGCTCATTCCTGTCTCCGTATCTTTGCAGCCAGGCCCCTTGTCCACTCGAAGAACCCCTGCCACGTGAACTCGTTCCGGCCCATAAGTCCTTGACGTGCAAAGAGCATTACCAGGATCAGGATGACTGAGAAAATCACCATACGCATCCCCGGCACCCCGGAATACGTGTAGCCGAAGATAGTGAAAGGCTCCTCCACTGCCCGGAGCCACTCGCCGCCTAATGAAAAGAGCACCGCGGCGATCACCGAACCGGTTGTGCTCCCCAATCCGCCTACCACAATGATAATCAGCAGGTTGAAGGTAAAAAAGAACGTGAAAAGCGATGGAGAAATGGTTGTGATGAGATGTGCGAGCAGACCTCCGGCCAAACCTTCAAAGAACCCGCTCAGGGTGAACGCGAGCGTCTTAGTCCAGAACGCATTGATTCCCATGGCTTCGGCCGCGGTCTCGTCCTCCCGAACCGCCTTCATGGCCCTACCATAAGAGGAATTTACGAGCCGGACGATGCAAATGACCGTGAAAATGCATGTGCCCCATGCCCACCAGAGGTTGGTGTAGGGATGGAGCCCCTTGAGGCCCAATGACCCGTTGGTTACAGGGACCAAATTGTTCGCGAGCACCTGGATTACTTCACCTAAACCGAGGGTCACAATTGCCAGGTAATCGCCGCGAACCCGAAAGACCGGGATAGCCATGAGGAAAGCCATGAATGCGGTGACAAGCCCCGCGGCCACTAGAGAAACCGGGAACGAGACGGCAATATCCGAAAGGGGCCATATCATGGGCTCAATGATGAAGGTCCGGGCCTTTTCCGCCGGCGTCAAGGTCAAGATAGCGCTGGTATACGCGCCGAGCGCAAGAAATGCGTTCGGCTCCAGGGAGAACTGGCCGGTCACTCCGTTGATGAGGTTATAACTTACCGCGAGGATGATAAAGATCGCCGTGACATTGAGAATACGTATGGAATAAGGGCTAAAGTGGCTGTCCGCATACCAGAGAAAGAGCAAAAGAACGCCGAGCGACGCGGCGGACAACACCCGGTCCCGGACCACATGCGCTCTATACGGACTGGCTTCCACACTCATAAACCAGAAGCCTTTAGAAAAATAGGAATGCCAACAAAAATCCCCCTCTATCCCCCTTTAGAAACGGGGGATTCATGGGCGCTCCTCCTTTAGAAAAGGAGGAGTGTATGGGCTCTCCCTTGTGAAAGCGGGAGCCGGCGGACTCCCCTTTTGTAAAGGGGGGTTGGGGGGATTTTGAAGAGCTTCCTCGGCAACTTCCCCGAAACCTCGGTGTCTTCCAGCCACTTGGAACCCCTGAAGGCGATGCCGGTATTACTCCGGTAGTTCCTCACCGAGAATACCGGTGGGTCGGGTTAAGAGAATTGCGATAAGCACGCCAAATGCAATCGCGTCCCGATATCCCGACCATTCGGGCTTGATCGCAACGATCAGGATTTCTGCGAGCCCAAGCAGGAGACCTCCCAGCGCGGCTCCCGCAACGTTGCCGATTCCGCCCAACACCGCAGCCACGAAAGCCTTGAGCCCGGGAATTACCCCCATGAAAGGCTCCAGCGCCGGATATTTCATGCACCACATCATGCCGCCCGCAGCGGCCAGCGCAGACCCGAGGACAAAGGTGAACGATATCACCCGATCAGCGTCCACGCCCATGAGCCGAACAGTTTCCACGTCTCTGGACAGGGCCCTCATCGCCATTCCCACCCTCGTCCGATGAACGATCAAGAGCACAATCACCAGCAAAACACCGGTGATTCCAATGACCCAAAGGGAGAGGTAAGGGACGTGAATCCCTCTCGCTACGAAAACGCCGTCAAAGGGTGAGGGCATAGGAAAAGACTTGGGCCGCCCGCCGATTATGACCAACGCAAGGTTCTCCAGAAGAAAGGAAAGACCGATAGCCGTGATCAACGCGCTTATGCGCGGGCTGGTCCTGAGCGGTTTGTACGCTCCGCGATCTATGAGGATTCCTAACAAACCGGTCAATACTACCGAGCCAGCGAAACTCACCGGCCAAGGCAGATGGAACATCGCAATGCCAAAGAAGGCAATGTACGCGGAAACCATGAGGAGATCGCCATGCGCGAAGTTGATCAGCCGTAGGACCCCGTACACCATGGTGTAGCCGATGGCCACGAGACCATAGAGGCAACCGAGGGTCACACCGAACATCAGATGCTGAACCAACGCTTCGTAATTCACGCTTTAACGCTCAGTATCGTAAGGCGCGTCAAGGAGTTATGGTTGTTACGTAAACGAACTGGCCGTCTTTGACCTTGTTGATAACCATTGCTTTTATCGGATTTCCATCGGGCTGCATCGAGATCTTTCCCGTCACTCCGTCGAAGTCCTTGGTAGCCACCAGCGCTTCCCGGATCTTCTTCGGGTCTGAGGAGCCTGCCCGCTTGATCGCGTCCAGAATCACGAAATAGGCGTCCGCGCCCATAGCGCTGAACGCGTCGAGCGCCTTGCCCGTATCCTTCTCGTAGATGGCGGCGAATTTCTTACCACGCTCGGTGCTTATCATGTCTTTGTGGAAGTGAGCGGTGAAATAAACGCCTTCTACAGCCTTTCCACCCAGTTGGATCAACTCAGGCGCTTGCACTCCGTCTCCCGCCAGTATCGGGGCATTCAGGCCCATGTCTCTCGCCTGTTTCGCGATCAATGCAGCCTCGGTGTAGTAAATGGGCGCGTAAATAATGTCCGGATTGGCTGACTTGATACTGCTCAGTTGAGGGGTGAAGTCCCTGTCTCCGCTCTTGAACTTGGTTTCGGCAACGATCGTTCCGCCGGCCTGCGTGAACTCCTTTTTGAAGAAGGCAGCGAGAGCCACACAGTAATCCTGGGAGATGTCGTAAATCAGACCCGCGCTCTTGGCTTTCAGTTCATCTTTCGCCAGCTTGGCGGCGATGCGGCCCTGGTCCGGATCGATGAAGCAAACCCGGAAGATGTATTTCTTTCCTTGGGTCACGATCGGATTGGTGGCTGTAGGCGAGACCACGGGGATCTGGCTGCGTTCGGCGGCATCGGACGCGGCAATGGTGTTCCCCGATATCATCTCCCCAAGGATGGCTGCCACCTTTTCCTTTTCTATGAGGCGTGAGACCGCGTTCGCGGCTTCAACCTTATCGGACTTGGTGTCCACAAGTTTCAGTTCCACCTTTCTTCCCAGCGCTTCCGGCTCCATTGATTGAGCAACCTTCACGCCGCTCCATCCCATCTGGCCGTAAGCCGCCACGACCCCGGTCATAGGCAACAAGGCTCCGATGGGGATCGGTTCAGCGGCCCACGAGGGAGCGGCAAGCGCCAGGCACATTACCACCACCAAGGACAGGATTCTGAGCATCGGTCACCTCCTGGGATAAGGAATGGGACCATATATAAGCACAAACGCTTCACCAAAGTAAACGGTTTAGGCTTTGACGAAACCAGGTCGGCAGTGTATCTTCCCCGGGCATGAAGAAGCTCCAGGACAACCTCAGAGCCGGTGTGATCGGTGTGGGATCTATGGGACGCCACCACGTCAGGCTCGTATCCCAAACCCCTGGCGTGACGCTCGTTGGATTCCATGAGCCCGATTTGGAGCGGGCAAAGGAATACTGCTCGATCTACGGTTGTACCGCGTTTGAAACCCTGGATGAACTGCTGGATCACGTGGATGCGGTGAGTATCGCCGCTCCGACCTCCTTGCATCACGAAATCGGTCAGATGTGCATCTCACGCGGGGTTCATCTTCTCGTGGAAAAGCCCCTTGCGCACAGCTTTGACGCGGCCAGGCGGCTCGTGGAAGTCGCTGCGGCCGCACATGTCACGCTCATGGTGGGGCATGTTGAACGGTACAACCCCGCGGTGCAGCAGCTCATGGCAATGCTCGCTCAAGAGCCGGAAGAGATTGTCTCCATCGACACTCGCCGTCTGGCGCCCTTTGACGGGGCCCGCTGTCTCGATGTGGACGTGTTACACGATCTGCTGATCCACGACGTGGATCTGGCGCTAGAGATCGCAGGATCGCCTGTCCGAAGGGTCTCGGCTTCCGGCAGGTCCGTCTTCTCGCAACAGATTGACGTGGTCCACGCAACGCTTGAGTTCGAAAACAAGGCATGCGCGGCTCTCTGCGCAGGCAAGTGTTCCGCGAAGAGAGTGCGAGCCATCGCGATTACCACCCCACGGCGTTACTTCGAAGTGGATACACTGTGCAACAGCCTCACGGTGCATACTGCGGATCAGGTGGCCACCCCGGACCGGACTATCTGCTTGATGGGAAACATCCGACGTGAAGACGCGCTGGTGCCCCAGCACGAACCGCTTCGCGCCGAATTGGACGACTTCTTCCGGTCCATAAAGCACGCCTCTCGACCGGTGGTGGATGGCGAACGAGCCCTGCGCGGCATGGAAACCCTGGAGCTGATAAAGCGCTCCATAGAAGAGAAGCAAGATCTCTCGCTGTAAGAGCGGCCCCTGGCAATCTCTCATCGAACGGATCTGCGGGAATACGTAGAGCGCAATTCATTGCGTTCGATATGGCTGCCGATCCCCACGAATTGCGGCGATTCTATTTGTCAACGTCGATATTGCGCGGGGCCGGATATATACAGGTCACCGCCATGAACATCAGTGGCCACAATAAGCGGAAGATCTTCAACCACCAGCCTGCGCACAGCTTCGGCGCCAAGCTCCTCCCAGGCCAAGATATCCGCCTGTTTGACGCATTGAGAGATCAGGGCTCCCGCGCCTCCCACGGATGTGAAATAGACCGCGCCCCACTGGGCCATTGCCCGCTTAACCTCCTCCGACCTGCGACCCTTCCCGATCATCCCTTTCAGGCCGTGTTCGATCAAGAGCGGGGCATACGCGTCCATGCGGTATGCAGTGGTTGGGCCGGCAGCTCCGATAGGCCTTCCCGGCGGCGCGGGTGTGGGTCCCACGTAGTAGATGGTTTCACCCTTGATGGAAAAAGGCAGAGGTTCGCCGGCCTTGAGCAGATCCGTCATGCGCTTGTGAGCAGCATCGCGACCAGTGATTATGGTTCCGGACAACAAAACTTTATCGCCTGCCCTCAGCTCCCCAACCAGCCGCGATTCAAGAGGAGCGACTATGTGCCTGACTTCATTGTTCATAGTTCAATCTCCCGGTGACGGCTGGAATGGCATTGGATGTTCACTGCGCAGGGAATGCTGGCGATATGAGTCGGATACGCGTTCACATGCACTGCCAGGGCGGTTGTCCTGCCGCCCAGCCCCAAAGGCCCTATGCCAAGACGGTTTATCCTGTCCAGAAGATCGCTCTCCAATTCAGCAAGCAAGCTGTCGGGATTGGTTGTTCCGAGAGGCCTGAGGAGCGCCTTCTTGGCTAGTAACGCGGCTTTTTCAAAGGTTCCTCCGAGACCCACACCCACAACAATAGGAGGGCACGGATTGCCTCCCGACTCTTCCACGCGCTGAACGACGAATTCCTTGACCCCGTCCAAACCCGCAGACGGTGGAAACATCACCACGCGGCTCATGTTTTCCGAGCCAAACCCTTTCGGCGCCATAGTAATCTTGAATCTGTCACCGGGAACGATCTCTGTATGAATGACGGCAGGAGTATTGTCACCCGTATTTAGGCGTGTGATGGGATGGAGCACCGACTTTCGCAAATAACCGTCTCGGTAACCAAGCCTCACGCCTTCGTGGATTGCATCGATGAGCGATCCCCCCTCGAAATGGACCTCCTGGCCTATTTCGAGAAAAAGCACAGCCA
>VGSG01000017.1 GCA_016875095.1 Deltaproteobacteria bacterium | reverse complement strand
GCCCGCGGATCCCGATTCGCCCATCGAATCGGAATAGAGCGAGCCACCGATCTTGACTCCTGCATCGGTCGCGATCTCGCGGACGAGCTTGGGATTCACGCTTGTCTCCACAAAGACGGCTTTCACTCCAAATTCCCGTATTGACTCAATTACTTGTTTTCGCCGATCAGGGGTCATGCCCGCCCCGATTTCCGCTCCCGTGGACCATCCGACAGGCGCCCGGTTCTTGAACCCATACTCTTCAGCAAAGTAATTGAACGCATCGTGACTCGTCACCAGAATACGCTTGTGAGGAGGAATCACGTTGAATTGCTCCCGAATCCACGAGTCCAGCGCTCGAAGCTGCTGCAAATAGAGCCGCGCGCGTGCTTCGTACTCCGACTTACCTACGGGATCGAGCTCCGAGACTGCTCTCACAATGTTATTCACGTACACGGCCGCGTTGCGAGGTGTGAACCAGCTATGAGGGTCGTTGATCTTCTCGCCCCCCTGTTCCAGCATGATCGGCTTGATTCCGTCTGTACAAGTGACGAGCGGCTTGCCTGCATCACGAGCGAGGGTGGCCATCCAGTTCTTGCCCTCCAGATGGAGGCCGTTCTGGAGACACAAATCAGCCTTCAGCGTGAGTTGCGCATCTCCCGGGGTAGGCATATAGGTATGTGGGTCAGCTCCAGGAGCCAGAATGCATCGGACATCGCACTGATTTCCGACGATCTGACGAGTGAAATCAGCTATCTGGGTCGTGGAACAAACCAGCAGCGGCTTGCGATCGCTGAAATCGGTCCGTGAGGATTCCCGGGCGTCCGAGACGCCCGGCGCGATGAACGCGAGACAAGCCGTGATCACTAGCAGTTTTGCCACGATAACGCCTCTTATGCGCTCGGAAATGCGTGTCCAGCCGCGGATCAATAGATCTGGTCTCCCAGCCCGAAACCCGGGTTCGGGTCCGTGACGGTTTTCAGCATACGACCTATGTTCCCAGATGCTCAACAAGAATTCGCACGCCGATGAGCACGAGTATTATGCCGCCCGCCAATTCCGCCCATCTGCCCAGATAAGCGCCTCCTTGGCTGCCAAGCCGCATCCCGATGTACGTCATAACGAGCGCGGCCAGGCCAATCAAGAGAGCCGGCCGCCAGATGGTCTCACCGATCAGACTCAGGCTCACGCCAACGGCGAGCGCATCGAGGCTGGTTGCTACCGACAAGCCCACCAGGCTCCAGCCTCTCGTGGGGTCATAACCCTCGGCCCGTCTTTCCGCGTGGCGGGATTCAATGATCATCTTGCCGCCCAGGCAGCACAATAACCCAAAAGCGATCCAACAATTGATTCCCATCATGAAGAGCGAGAGGCCTTCCCCTCCAAACCAGCCCAAGGTTGTCATCAATGCCTGAAAAAGACCGAAGTGCCAGATAAGTCGAAAGAAGTGACGACTAGTCAAGGCAGGTAAGCCCGCGCCCACAGCGGTTGCCACCGCAAAGGCATCCGCTCCCAGAGCAACTGAAGTGCCCACAAGTGAAAGATCATCCATGGCAACTCCAATATTGAATTAGCAAGAACAGATCGTCAGAGGTCGTGGCCTCGGCGCGCGCTCCAGGCAGCGAAAATGAGGCTCCCGACGGATTCTTTGACCGCGCCGGAAGGCTCCCCGCAGCCTCATTCGCTCTCACGAGCAGTGATAGGCCGCACAGTATCAACTTCAGACCGGACGCGTCAACGCTGAGAACAAAGGACTTCATCACACGAAAATGCTCTCTTCTCAAATCGCCGTTCTGTGTTAACTATAGGAATATCTTTCGTGCTTGCGATCGTGCGACTCGTTACAGCATGGCAATTCCATATTGGAGATACCAACACGCTGATGCATGAACACACTCACGACCACCTCAAATTTGAGCGCCGACTGGCAATAGCCTTGGTGATCACCGCATTGTACATGGTGGCCGAGGTCGTTGGCGGTCTCGTCTTCAATTCACTGGCCTTGCTGGCGGACGCAGGACACATGTTTTCGGACATGGTGGCCCTGGCGCTTGCCTGGCTCGCGTTCCAGTTTGGAAAGAGAGCCCCGACAGCCACGCATACGTTCGGATTCCGCCGCACCGAGATCTTGGCGGCGCTTCTCAATGGTCTGATTCTGTGGGCTATCGTCGCGGTTATCTGTTACGAGGCGGTCCACCGCCTTGTTTCGCCTCCCGCGGTTCAAGGCGGTGGGATGCTGGTGGTGGCTCTGGTGGGACTTGGGGTGAATCTCGCCATGGCAGCGCTCCTCTTTGAGAGCCGTAAGGACAACCTCAACATTCGAGGAGCGTTTCTGCACGTGTCTGCGGATGCTTTCGGTTCGTTGGGCGCCGGTGTGGCCGGCGCAATCATAATAATCACAGGCGCCAACTGGGTTGACCCGTTTGCCAGCTTCCTCATCGGCGCCCTGGTGCTCTCCTCGTCCTGGGGACTGGTTCGGGACTCCGTTCAAATTCTTATGGAGGGGGCGCCGGCCGGTCTCAACATTCGCGAAATCGAGCAAACCCTGATCCAAGAGCAAGGCGTCTGCTGCATCTACGATCTGCACGTCTGGAGCATAACCAGTGACCGTCACGCGCTTTCAGCTCATGTGGTGCTCGCTGAGACGGAACCTGACCACACCGCGGTGCTTAAGCGACTGAACGGATTGCTGTGGGAGCGGTTCCGGATCGATCACACGACTCTTCAGCTTGAAGCCACTCATGAAATGCGGGCTGGGGCTGAAGGTCCGGTGTGCAGGGCGGGAACAACATGCGCCCTGAACGACCGCGTGGCGCAGTAGGTCCGTGGGGCAGATCGATGAGGCGCACGACGATGGGCGGGGCATGAACCGCGAGCCCGAAGAGACGTCGCAAGAGGGGGCTCAGAGAGGCTCCGCGCGTGGCGCGGCGTGGATAGCGTTGGGACTCGTAGCCGTCATCGCATGGCGTTTCACATTCGCGTGGGCCTTTAATCTGATTCCCGACGAGTGCAGCTATTGGGCATGGTCCAGACGCTTGGATTGGTCATATTTCGACAATTCCGGCGGAGTGGCTTATCTTATCCGCTTCTCAACGTGGTTGTTCGGGGAATACACACCGTTTTCCGTGCGCTTTCCGTTTCTCGTTCTTTCCCTGTGGAGCAGCTATCTCGTCTATCGGATCAGTTTTGGCCTCTTTGGAGACAGGCTGCGGGCCCTGCTGTGCGCTCTTGTTGTGAATCTCGCTCCTGTGGCTCTCCTAGGAGGAAGCGCCGCCATCCACGACAATGCCTTATTGTTCTTTTGGCTGGCGACCCTCTGGGCCGCGGTTCGATTCATCGACAGCGAGAATAGTCGCTGGTTTTTTCTGATGGGGCTCACATCGGGACTTGCCATACAAAGCAAGTACACGGGCGTGTTGGTAGCGCTTTCGGCGCTGCTCTTCCTTCTCCTGAGCAGCCGGCATCGGAAGTTCTTGTTTCGGCGAGAGCCGTGGCTCGCCGCGCTGATTGCGGCTGCTTTCACGCTGCCCATCATCTGGTGGAATGTGCGACACGATTGGGCTTCCTTGCATCACATTCTCTTTATCGGATCAGGCGCGCAGTCGCCTTGGACTCGTATATCGGACGGAATCACCTATCATCTTGCGCAGATTCTCGTGGTCTCACCCCTTTTCTACGGAGCGCTGGTTGCTGCGGTGGGCTCAAGTCTGGTCCCCGACGTTCAGCGCCGCGACCCCAAGATCTTGCTCTTACTCACTTTTTCTTTGCCCCTCTTCCTCTTCGGGATCCTTGCATTCTTCGGGCATATGGAAGCCAACTGGGCTTTTGTCGGGTACCCTCCCGCGGCGATCCTCGCCGTGGAGATGATTGCCCGAGCCCAAGCCGATCGGCAAAGTCGCTTTTTGTCGCGGATCAATCGTTCATATTTGCGGTGGGCGGTTCTTGTGGCAGTCGCGCCGTCTGTTCTGGTGGCGCTGCACGCGTGGTTAGGGCTGCTTCCGGCTGGCTTGGAGAAGAAGCTTGGCAAGACCGACCGCATCGTCTGGGAGACAAGAGGCTGGAAAGAGCTTGGCGCTCACGTCGGAAAGCTGGCCAAGCCGGATGGCGTCATCGCCGCGGACAGCTATCAGCTCTGCGCGCTGCTGGAATTCAACGTCCCGGGAAATCCCAAGGTTCGATACCTCGCGCCGTGGAAGCGGCCGACCCAATTTGATGTTTGGTCCCCTTCCTTTGACGACCTCAAGGGTCGGTCGATTGTTTTCGTGTCGCCCAAGCCGCTCATTCCATCAGCGCCCGGGCGAGTCACGGTGTACGAGAATTTCCGACA
The DNA here is from genome assembly GCA_016875095.1 of Deltaproteobacteria bacterium. Lineage (GTDB taxonomy): Bacteria > Desulfobacterota > Desulfomonilia > Desulfomonilales > Desulfomonilaceae > VGSG01. Next base: position 48,971 of record VGSG01000017.1, on the reverse strand, counting down.
GGTGGAAGCTTTGCCGACTTACCACGTTCAGTACCATGGCGAGAGCATCAGAGAGGTTTATGTGTGTCGAGGACTTGATTTCAATCCGTTCTCACCCGTGCGACTCGGTCCGCGATCGCTCTTCTACAAGGATTGGTGATCACGGGTCTTTGCCGACCGCATTTCCTCATCAGTGGTGGTGAGGAGAAATGTACCGTCCGGTTGATCCTTCACCGCAAGCCCATAAATGTGAATGGTTTGCCGAATAGGTCTGCCGAACAAGAAATCGAAGCTGTCCGGCGTCAGCTTGAAGTGTTCCGCTGCGAATTCTCGGACATGTTCGTCGAACCGCAACATGTCCAGGACCTGATCCACGGTCTGACCCTTGGTGCCTGCCAGACGTGCAATCACGCGGCGCAACTCGTCGTGCGAGCAGCGCTCTTCATGCCGTTGGATGATCTCCCAGAGCACTCCTGTGGGTTCCAGGAGCGGCCTCCTGGTCAGCTTGGGAAGATCTTCGATGCCCTGTGAGTTGTCCGGGTTCCAGCATTCCTGGCGACGGCACTGGACCGGCCGGAATTCGTAGATGAGGCAAGCCCGTTCTTTCTCGTCGAGAAAGACGCATGTCTTGGTATTTGGCTTTTCCTTGATCTTGACGGCTTCGTCTTCGAGGGGAGCGGCGTCTTCGGTAATGTTGGAATAGGCCATATCTCCTTTTCGGAGTGTTTCCACGCGCTCGGGTGTCAGGACTCCTTTGAAGAACAGCTCGATATCTTTGTCTACGAGAGTGGGGCTGCCTGAAGCGCAGCACGTTCCGCAGCGAATGCAGTATGGGCGCGTGGCGTATGCGGCCCGAACAATCCGCCCACGTATTTGGCTCCAGATCTCTTCTTCCGACCGATCCTCTTCCCGTGCGTCCTCTGGACCAAGGGCCTGAAGTTCCTTGATAATCCCTTCAAGCAAAATCCGGGGAGGAGTGGGCGAACCGACCTTTTGGAGAATCTCGCGAGCCTCACCGAGCAACTCACTAATGAAAATATCTTCCTCTGTCCTGCCTTCGTATTTGTCCATAGACTGTCTCATGGTGTCGAATTGGAAATCCAAGCCGGGTCGCAGGTGATAATAACTCAAATAGCCGGGAGTGAAAAGGCGCGGTCCGCTCAAGACGAGACTGAAATAGGAATTCCGTCGTGTGCGAGAGTGCAATGCACTCCACCTGTCATTGCGAGGAGTGAGTGGTGGGACAGGCGTCCCGCCTGTCACTAAATGACGGGCAAGATGCTCGTCTTACCTGGAATATCGGGCCTTATGCACTGAGATTGCTTCGTGCCGCGTCCCGCGGGACTCGCAATGACACCCTTCCCCGCGTAATTAAACTCACAAGGCCCGAACGGATGCTATATTGACCAAGCGCATGTTCCGTGCCACCATGAGCCGCACTCTTTCCCGGAAACCCTTCCGAAGTTACATGCCGTTGCGGCATCTCGATAACCGGCGCTGAACGAGGCAGGCATGAAGATCAACTACTTTGTGCTGCAAGACATGACCGCATCTCAAATCGAGGAACTCTATCGCCGCGCCGCGGTGGACTTCAGCGATCTCATGGCGCGGGTGAAACCCCTGATTGACTATGTGCGAACCCGGGGGGACGCTGCGGTCAGCGACCTTACCAAACGTTTTGACGGCGCCGATATGAAGCCGTCGGCTTTCCGCGTGCCACTTGACGAAATGGATCAGGCCGTTCGCGACCTTCCACCGGATCTGAGAGACGCTATGGAAGTGTCCATTGCTAACATCAGGAAGTTCCACGAGCGCCAGTCCGAACCGGAAACCTGGGAAATGGAAATCATGCCGGGGATTTGGGCCGGTGAAAAAGTGATTCCTCTTGCCGCGGTCGGTTTGTACATCCCGCGGGGCAAGGGGTCATTCCCGTCGATGATGATGATGGCCGGCGTTCCCGCGCGAGTAGCCGGAGTGAAGAAGATTGTGGTGGTGACCCCTCCCGATCGCTCGGGCAAGGCTGACAAGGCCACCATTGCGGCCGCCCGCATGATCGGAATCGACACTGTCTTTGCCGTCGGAGGCGTCCAGGCCATCGCTGCCCTGGCGTTCGGCGCCGAGACCATACCTCGTGTGGATAAGATCGTGGGCCCGGGTTCGGGATACGTGTTGGCGGCAAAACAACTGCTTGCCTCAGTCGTGGATACGGGCCTTCCCGCGGGTCCCAGTGAGGCCATTGTGCTCGCGGATGACTCGGTGGATCCCCTCACTGCCGTCGTGGATCTGCTCATCGAGGCGGAACATGGTCCTGATTCGTCCGCTTATCTGGTGACCACCGATCCCGATCTCGCCCGAAAGGCTCTGGAACTAATACCTCGTCAACTGAAATCATTGCCTGAAGAAAGGCGGTCTTTTTGTGAAGCGGTCTTGTCCTCCAGCGGCGGTGTGGTGTTAGCTCCGTCACGAGACGCGGCAGTGGAATTCATCAACGGGTTCGCGCCCGAGCACCTGCAGGTTCTAACCCGCGAGCCTGAAGAGGTGCTCGATCAGATCAAGTACGCGGGCGAAGCGCTCCTTGGGCCGTACACTCCCGGCACATTGGCCAATTACTCGATAGGTCCCAACGCGATTCTTCCCACATCGGGGTTTGCGAGGACCGCTTCGGCTTTGTCTGTGAGAGATTTCACCAGGCGGATGTCGTTTTCAAGGGTTTCGGCAGAGGGCTTCCAAAAACTTGCTCCGAAGACCCTTATGCTCGCCCGTTACGAAGGCTTCGCAGCGCACGCGGCAGCGTTGGAGCATAGGCTGGAGAAGGATTGGCCCCCGCCGAAAACCTGAGCACGCGGCGCATAGCAGATTTCGGCTTGACCGGGAGAAGACTTCATGGCTGAATTCACCCACTTTGACGAACGTGGACAAGCCCGCATGGTTGATGTGGGCGAGAAAGAGGTCACCCACAGGGAAGCGTCCGCGCGGGGCGAAGTCCGCATGAAGCCCGAAACGCTGGACCTCATCATTACGGGTAAAGCGACTAAGGGAGACGTTCTGGGTGTCGCCCGGATCGCGGCCATCATGGCGGCCAAGAAGACCTCGAACCTCATCCCTCTCGCTCATCCGTTGCCGCTCGTATCCGTCAATGTGGACTTTGTCCCTGATCGCGGTCGTTCTGTTGTCGAAATCGAAGCCAAGGTGAAGGTGGACGCTCGCACAGGCGTCGAAATGGAAGCGCTGACCGCTGTCGCGGTCGCGGGCCTAACCATTTACGACATGTGCAAAGCCGTCGATCGAGAAATGGTCATATCGGACATTCGGCTTATGGAAAAATCAGGAGGCCGTTCCGGTCACTTTGTGAGGACCACTGAATAAGGGGTCATGGGCCACGGCCGGCCAAGATCTCAGCAGCTTTTTTCCTAAACTTTGCAGCTTCCTCGGGTTTGTCGATCCCGTCGTAGAATTCAGCCACATTTTCCAGACCTGCTGCGGCCTCGGGATGCTTTTCGCCCAAATTGGTCTCAATGATTTGCTGGGCTCTCAAGAGGAGAGGTTCGGCCTCTTGAAATCTTCCCAGCCCGGTCAGAGTCGCGGCAAGGCTATTGAGAGAACTTGCCACATGAAGATGATGAGGGCCGAAGTTCTTCTCCGCGACCTGTAGGGCTCGCCGATAAAGGGGTTCTGCGTCAGCGTACCGGCTCTCGGAGTAATACAGCCCCGCGAGCGCATTAAGGGTGAGGCCCACCTCCGGGTGGTCGGGCCCCAAGGCATTCTCCCGGATGGTCAGCGCCCTCCTATATAAGGGAACCGTCCCCGGTATCTTGCCCTGGGCGCGATAAAGGGCCGCTATGTTGTCGAGTGTTGTCGCCACGTCGGGGTGATCGCGGCCTAAGGTTTTTTCAAGGATCCTCAAGGCCCGGTCGAGCAGCCTTTCCGCCACGTCGCACCGGCCCTGTTCGAACGCCGCGCCCGCAAGGTTATTGAGCGACACCGCGACGTCGGGGTGATACTTTCCCAGGGCCGCTTCCCGTATTTCCAGGGCCCGCCTCCATAAAGGCTCAGCGCGCGAATAATCCGCTCGCGCTCGATACATCTCGGCTAAGTTATTCAGGCTTCGGGCCAGCCGGGGATCATCGGCTCCAAACTCCGATTCCGCCGCGACCACCGCTTCTTCCCCCGCCTGCATGGCCTGCGCATAAGAACCCTGCTGGAAGAGTTCCACGGCTTTCTTGTTCAGTTCTTCCCAGGTCATGACACAGAATCTCCCGAAGTGTGGCTGAAGGAGTTGGATGACCCCGGCAAAGCCAGGGGCTTACCATTGTCTTTGTTATAGCATGAGATCGGTCCGATAGTGGTGGCGACAGAGCGGATCGTAACCCTTCATTGATCGAAATGAGAAAGCAGTCCAAAACCGTTGCGTAGGAGAGAGCAATTGAGGTATCTTTAGTACTTATGGGGATTCAGGCGCGGATGAAGCATGGGATCATTGGGGCAACCGGATTGTCGTGTGTCTAACCCTGCCGGATGATCCGGCTTCCTATGGAACAAGGCAGAAATATCATTCGCCGTCTCGCGCTCACGGTCTCAGCCTTGCGTCCGGGTGACCGACGCATGCGCGGATTGCCTGTGCACGACTGAGGGCATATCACGGAGAGAGGCGGCATGAGCTGCGGCCCTCTGTCTGTGGCGCGGCGCTGAATTCCAGCAAACATTCAGCATCAGTGTTCATACGCATAAGGAGGGAAACAAGGAATGGCCAATCTTCTGGTTGACGAGCGCGACGTAAAATTCGTGCTCTACGAGCAGTTACGACTCGAAGAGTTGTGCGAAACTCCCAAATATGCCGAGTATTCTCGCGAGATGTTTGACATGGTCTTGGACGCGGCCCAGAAGCTTGCGGAGAACGAAATTTGGCCCACCAACGCGGATGGAGATCAAATCGGCGTCAAGCTGGAAAGCGGGCAGGTGAAAGTTCCCGAGTCCTTCCACAACGCGTACCGGCTCTTTGTGGAAGGCGGTTGGCCTGCGCTCGCGGTTGATCCTGAATCCGGCGGTCAGGGATTCCCGACGGTGCTCTCGGTAGCGTCGAGTGAGATGTTTATCGCCGCGAATCAGGCCCTGCTCATGTACCCCGGTCTCACCGTGGGCGCCGCGCGTCTCGTCGAGAAGTACGGCACTGAAGAACAGCGGCGCTCGTACATGGACAAAATGTTGACGGGCGAATGGGGAGGCACCATGTGCCTCACGGAGCCCCAAGCCGGCACCGATGTGGGCGCGCTGCGCACCAAGGCCGTTCGCAGACCTGACGGCGCCTTTTCCATTGTGGGGAACAAGATATTTATTTCGTCGGGAGACCACGATCTGACCGAGAACATCATCCACATGGTGCTCGCGCGGATTGAGGGTGGACCTGCCGGGACCAAAGGGATCAGCATATTCATCGTTCCGAAGAAGAGGATCGAGAACGGAGCGCTGGTTGACAACGACGTGATTACCGCGGCCATCGAGAAGAAGCTGGGAATTCACGGATCAGCCACTTGCGCGCTCAACTTCGGCGAGAAGGAGAATTGCGTCGGATATCTGCTCGGGGGCGAGAATGAGGGCATGAGGATCATGTTCGACATGATGAACGAGGCTCGGCTCGCCGTAGGTATCCAGGCCCTCAGCCAGGCCAGCGCCGCGTATATGCACGCCCTCAGGTACGCAAAAGAACGAGTGCAAGGCCCCGAGATCATCGCCATGAGAGACCCCACCGCGCCGAAAGTCCCCATTATCCAGCACCCCGACGTGCGCCGAATGCTCATGTGGATGAAGAGCGTTACGGAAGGGGTTCGAGCGCTCATTTACTACGCGGCGTACTGCGAAGATCGGGTGCGTTCAGCCAAAGACGAGGCGGAGGTTGCCAAGTATCACGGTTTTCTGGATATTTTAATCCCCATATGCAAGGCGTGGACTTCCGATTTGGGCTTTCGTGTCACGGAGTACGCGATTCAGATTCATGGTGGCTACGGCTATTGCCGTGAATACCCGGTGGAACAATTCCTGCGTGACAGCAAGATTACCTCCATATACGAAGGCACTAACGGCGTTCAGGCTCTCGATCTGGTCGGCCGTAAGCTCGCGGTCAAACAAGGGGCTCTCTTCAAGGCGATCGTCGAAGAGACCGGCAATCTGCTGCGGAACGCCAAGAAGAATTATCGACTCAAAGACATCGTTGAACCTTTTGACGCGGCCCGATCTCAGCTCATTGAGGTCACCCGCTATTTCGGCCTGAAGAGTATCACTGAAGACTTCATGATACCGATACTTTACGCCAGCCCCTATCTCGATCTTTTCGGTGATGTTGCGGTTGGCTTCATGCTCCTGTGGCAGGCCGTAATAGCCGATCGAAGACTGGAAGAGATCTATGGCGACTCCAAGGCGGACACCCCGGAAAAGAAAGCCGAAGTGCTCATGACCAACCGCAGCGCGGCTTTCTATCGAGGGAAGGTCGCATCGGCCGAGTTTTTTGCCAACACCTTTCTCTCGCTTGCAAAAGGCAAAGCTCGCGCCATCATGAGCGGGGAGCGGTCCGCTATCGATCTCCCGGAAGAGTCTTTCGCGCTCTTCTAGACCTCATTCAATCCAATCGGAGTTCTCATATGAAAGCACGAAAAGTTGTCTTGGTTGACGCGATACGGACTGCATTCGGGCGAGCCGGCGAGAAGGGGATCTTCTGGCACACCAGGGCCGATGACATGGTGGTGAAGGTGATCAGAGAGCTGATGAGGCGTAATCCAAAGGTCAAGCCTGAGATGATCGAAGAGAACGCTTGGGCCGCCTTCTGCCAAGAGAAGGACCAGGGCCTCACGCTCGGTCGCACTTCCGTCATCCTTGCCGGACTGCCCGTTACAACGGCCGGGTTTTCCATCGATCGTATGTGCGCCGGCGGTATGAGCGCCCTAACAACCGCGGCGTCCGAAATCGCGCTCGGCGCTTGCGACGTTGCCATAGCCGGCGGAGTGGAGCACATGGGCCACCATCCCATGGGATCGACCGCCGATCCCAACCCGCGTTTCCTTACCGACAAACTGGTGGACGAGAGCGCTATGTCCATGGGAGCTACCGCAGAGAACCTCCATGACATGTTTCCTGAGATCGGCAAGGAAATGGCCGATGAATATGCGCTGTGCTCGCAGCAAAAAGCGGCCACGGCCATTGAATCCGGCAAGATCGCGGAAATGATCGTCCCCATGACTGTATACACCAAAGAAGGATGGAAGGTGGCGGACAAGGATGAACAGCCTCGGCCCGAAACCACCATGGAGAAACTCGCCGAATTGCGCACGCCTTTCCGGGTCATGGGCAAAGTTACGGCCGGTAACTCATCGGGATTGAACGACGGCGCCGCAGGATGCCTCCTTATGGCCAAGGAGGTGGCTGACGACCTTGGCGTTGATTACAAGATGCAAATGGAATCGTTTGCCTATGCGGGTGTCCAGCCTGAGGTGATGGGCATAGGGCCGATCCCTGCGACAAAGAAAGCGCTGCAAGTAGCGGAGCTCACCATGGATGACATCGGGCTGGTCGAACTCAATGAAGCCTTTGCGGTGCAGTGCGTCGCGTTCATGAAGGAGTTTGGATTCACGATTCCTGACGACCCCCGGCTCAACATTTATGGCGGCGCAATTGCGTTCGGTCATCCGCTCGCTTCCTCCGGAGTGAGGCTGGCGTGTCATCTCATGCACGGGTTCATGGAGCGTCCGGATGTGAAGTACGGCCTGACCACGCTGTGCGTGGGCCTCGGCCAGGGAGGAGCGGTGGTCTGGAAGAACAAGACTCGGAAGGACAAGCCTGAGAACGACGAGAAGAAAGAGTCAAAAAAAGAGAAGGAAAAGAAAGAGAAAGACAAGAAGAAAGACTAACGGCCGCCACGTTGATTCTTGCGGGCGTCAGGCCTTCAAGCCGCGCAGCCCGTTTCAAGGGTCCCGCCCGCGCTCTCGTGGCAATGACCGTCATACTTCCGGGGAACGGCAGTTCCGAGCATAAGGAGGCGTCATGGCTGATGCACCGACACGTTTCTACACGAACATATACAGCTCGCGGGTAGGCAAGATCGCCATCCTCACCATGGATAACGGCGAAGACTACAAGAAGCCCACCACGTTCAGCGAACAAGCCCTGGAATCCCTAAACCAGGCGCTTGATTTCATTGGGGCCCAGAAGGACCTCAAGGGGATGATGCTCTGCGGAAAGCATTACATATTCGCCGCGGGCGCGGACCTGACCCAGATGCCTTTTGTGAACACCTTCGAGCAGGGTCGTAAAGCCGGAGCCGCGGGGCACGCCACCATGAAGAGGATCATGGTTCTTCCCTTCCCTACCCTCGCTGCGGTCAACGGCGTGGCTCTCGGGGGCGGTTTGGAAATATCCTTGTACTGTGATTACCGCACCGTATCCAAGGCGGTTACCGCAATCGGATTTCCTGAATGTTTCCTGGGCCTTGTGCCGGGATGGGGCGGCTGCACGCTGACTCCTCGACTCATCGGTTCTGAGAAGGCCCTTGAGCTGATCGTGTACAATTCCCTCAACCAGAACCGAATGATCGACGGGACCAAAGCTTATGAAATGGGTCTTGCAGACCGATTGTTCGAGGCCGCGGAGTTCTTTGACGAGTCCCTGGCCTTTCTCGAAGACATTATCGAAGGAAAAGAGAAGATCGAACGCAAGCCGCCCGATTGCTCCCGACTCCAAAACCACGTGGACGCGGCTCGAACCTTTATCGACTTCCGCGTTCATGGAGCCGCGCCTGCGCCATATCGTGCGCTCAAACTGGTGGAAAACGCGTCCAACCTCGAGAAAAGCCTCGATGAATGTTTCGCGGAAGAGGATAAGGCCCTCGGTGACCTGATCAAGAGCCGCCATTGCAAGGCGTCGATTTACAGTTTCGATTTGATTCAGCGCCGCGCCAAGAAACCCGTCGGCCAGCCCAAGGATATCAAGCCCAACAAAATCAACAAGATCGGGCTGATCGGCGCCGGGCTTATGGCCTCGCAGTTGGCTGTTCTCTTCTTGCGCCGAGTGGGCGTTCCGGTCGTCATGAAGGATATCAAACAAGAGTTCTTGGACAAAGGTGTCGGCTATGTGCATGGCGAACTGGCCTCGCTCGTGAGCAAGGGACGGCTCACTCAGGCGAAAGGCGAGCACCTGAAGCGCCTGCTCATTCCCACTTTGGAATACAAGGACTTTGCTGACTGCGACTTCGTGATCGAGGCCGTGTTCGAGAACATGGCCGTGAAGCAACAGGTCTTCGCAGAGGTTGAGGAAGTGGTCTCCCATGAGTGTATCCTGGCCACAAACACTTCCAGCCTTTCGATAGCGGAAATGGGATCCAAGCTGAAGCGATCCGAGCGGATGGTCGGGTTCCATTTCTTCAATCCTGTCGCGATGATGCCGCTACTGGAGATCATCCGAGGCGATAAGACCGATGAGCTGACGCTGGCCACAGCCTTTGACCTCGCTAAGAAACTTAAGAAGAACGCGATCCTGGTGAAGGATTCTCCCGGATTCGTGGTCAACCGACTGCTCACCAGGCTGCTCAGCGATTGCTTTGAGATGGTTGATGAAGGCGCCTCTTTCCAGCAGGTGGATGAAGCGGTGCTCACTTTGGGACTGCCAATGGCGCCGTTCGACCTCCTCGGCCTGGTCGGGCCTGCGGTCGCGTTTCACGTGGGCGAAACCCTACACGAAGCTTGGCCGGATCGCTTCCCGGACAACGTGCGCTTCAGAAAGCTCGTGGAAGTGGGTGTTACACAGATCTATCAGGGGATGGGTCCTGAAAAGGAACTCATGCCCAAGGTCGCTGAAATATGGGCTGACAAAGGGGCCAAGGAATTCGTTAAGGAAGAGATTGTGGATCGCATCTTGAGCAACCTGACCGTTGAGGTGGACCTGATGCTCAAAGAGAAGATCGTGCCCGATCCCAAGGACATAGACACCGCGCTCATCCTGGGAGCGGGCTGGCCGTTCTTCAACGGCGGCATCACCTTCTACCTGGACATCGAAGGGTACACGCCCAAGATACTCCAAAAGGTCTTTTTCATGCTCTGACGCTTACTTCCTCGATGCCGGTGAGGTGGTTTCTCAGTGTGGAGCCGTCTCGCCGGCGCGCCTCACCTCCAAGCTCCAGTGAACGGCATTGAGATTTGCGCGAAAGGTCACCCTCCCCCTTCTCCTTCCCATCAAGGGAGGGGTCCTAAAACCCTCTCGCCTGGCGGGAGAGGGAAGGGAGAGGAGGATTCCAGCCTAATCCAAAGGCCCAGATCTCAGCGCAGCTTTCCATCCCACCATTAAGACGAGATCAGACCCGCGTGGTTTCAAGCTGCCAGCCGACCGTACTTCTTCAGTGTGTGGAAGTAACAGTGCAGAATCATTGAAGAGACTATCAAGTAGCCGACCAGGAGATGCGCCGCGTCCACGACGCGTAGCCCTCCCAGAGCAACGATGGCCGGCTGCATCGTCTGCACGTCGTACAGCATCAAGCCGGTCATGATCTGGATTGGAACGAGAACCAGCATGACCGCCAAATAGAACATCCGTTCCACTGGATCAAATGGATAGCGCCGCGCGCTGCTCTCGGGATTCGTTTCCCCTGTGAAGATCACATACCCGTAGTAGTGAAGAGTCTCCGCGACGTCTCGAAAGAAACCGATAGGTGAAATAAGGAATCGAGCCCTGAATTCTCGCTTGACAAGGTGATACGCCAGCCAAAACACGTAATCCACTACCACTAACAGCCCGCACAGGTTGTGGAGATTCACCGCGTTGAGGAAGGAAGCGAATATGGGGAAGACATCCGGAAGCCTCAACTGAATCCCGCTAAACGCCAACACGATCACGCACAAACCGTGCAACCAATGCCAGACCCGCACCGGCAACGGAAGAGGTTCGATGGTTAAGGATCGCGGCAGAGCTCCTCGCGCTTTCCTGGTCAGGAAGATGAGCAGGGCGTGAAAACCGACCGCGCAAAGACTGAAAACAGCTATGAAGACTCCGATTACGTCAATCCACTTGAAGCCTATTCTGCGGACGATTGAGAGCACTTCCTCCAAATCCTCTTTACGGATCTTGGACTCCCCCAGGAGATAGACATCCTCCATGAATGGCCGTTGCCCGGGTCGCGCGAGAAAGCCTTTGTCCAGAGGCACGGTCCTGAATCCTCCGTCTTCTTCGGGTAACTTCAGCAGAAGCTTGGAATAAAAAGGCGCTCCCGTCGAATGACACAGCAAGCAGTTTCGCGTCTGCTCTCCTCGGGCGGAAAAATTGTGGCTCGGCTTAAGGACCAGAATTCGCGCTCGGAGCGCAGCTTCTGGCATGCCCTGTTCTTTCAGGCGGTTCATAAATGCTTGGAGTTCCTCGTCGGAAATCTTTCCGTCGGCGTCCCGGTCCAGTGTTTCAGTAATCCCTTTTCTTCCGGGCTCAATGAAACGTACGAGTCGGCGGTAGTCCAGGACATGCTCCTGTGGTCCCTCAGTCCCTTCGACCAAGGAGAAGATAATCCCGATCTCAGCGTTCAGCGCATGGCATGAAGTGCATTCGAGGTAATCGAAATGAAGGTTCATCTGGGGGAGCCAGCGATGGGTCCTCCAGGCATCGTGGCATTTGAGGCAGATCGCCTTCCTGTCAGCCCCGGACAAATGGCGGAAAGAAACGCTGTAATGCGGACTGTGGCATGAATAGCAAAGTTTCTTCGATACTTGCGCGTGCAGACTCCGTGAGTATTCCTCAAACACCCGCGGGTGACACTGACTGCAATTTGGATCGGAAGGGGCCGGATGGGGAATTCTGGCCCGCCGATCGATCTCAGTGATACCCGTGTGGCACGAAGCGCACCCCACAACTTGGGCTCCGTGAACCGATTTCCCGTATCGCTCGGGATCGATATATCGGCTTATTCCTCGGCGTGATTTCAGATCCTTTTGTCCGTGACACGCGAGGCATTCTTCTGTGGTCAGGAACGGATCCTCCGCTCCGCACATACCTACCACGACCAGCGTCAGACAGGTAACCATGCAGAGCAACTGAGAGGCTCGTTCCGATTTCATATACCTTTTCTCGGTGGGGTTGCCGCCAAGGTAGAGTCAACACGGACGCATGTCAATGAGCGCCCATCAAAACAAAAAAAGACGTCCACTCCCGTAGAAAAGCCTAGCTTCTCTCCGCAAGACGGTCCGTCTCTCTGTTTGCTTAGGCGCGGGCAAGACAAGGCGCGGGGCCTTAGAGCGCCTCATCTGTCGTCGAAATACTATGTTGCTCTAGGCATTCAACGAGACGCGCGTCCAGCCCCGACTCCTGCAATCAGGTGACTTCGGCCTCAGCCTCAACCCCCACAACGTCCCGCGCACCGGCTCCTTCCGCGATAAGCGCAGCTCCGCCCAGCAGCGCCCATAGCCCCAAGAAGACCAAAGGCGATGCCAGCACCATGATGCATACCACGCCCAAGGCGAAATTCGAGAAGTACATGGCGTAGGCAAGAGCGCAGATCAACAGAAAGCCTATCGGCCCAAGGATCAGCGCTCCACCGATAAGCATCCACGCTCCCATTTTCATCGCAGCTCTTTTCAGCGCGCTTCCATGCTCTGTCATTTGCCCCTCCTTTGGCGCTCAGGTTTGCCCTCCATCGCTGCAAGCGCTTTGGGGCCCTTCAATCTGCTTCCCACCTCTTCGCGAAGCGTCTCGCAGTCCCAATGATCCGTTCACTTGAGCAAAGCCCAGGCGCCATTGCGCGCGAGGCAACTTCTATGCCACGTGCATTCGCGCGCTCGCATAGCTCCGCGGGCCCTTGCCTGAAGTTGCCTCATCTGCAAAGGTAAACCACCACGTAACAGCTTGACATCTCTTTACGCTCATCTTAACCTCGAAGAACCGGAGCCCAAGTATTGGGAGGCGGCCGATGTTCAGACTTCAAAGCGATCCTGTCTTCTGGAAAACGATCCTCGACACCATGACCGAAGGGCTCATGCTCATAGAGGAAGGGGGCAAGATCGTGTTCATAAACCGCGCGATGGAACTCTTGACCGGTTTTTCCCATGATGAGCTGGTGGGCCGGCGCTGCTCCGTGCTCGACTTTGACTGCTGCCCGCGGATGCCTGGGAAAGAGCAGCAAGGCCCCTGCTCCCTATTCAAAGAAGGCCATCTTATTGACAAGCACTGCTCGCTAAAACGGAAGGACGGCACGCTGGTCACAGTGCTCAAGAACGCCCGAGTGATCCCTGACCCCGAAGGGCACTCTCTGTGCGCGGTTGAGGTTCAAAGCGATCTGACGAGATTGCGGCAGACCGAGAAAGAGGTGCTTCACTTGCGGAACTTGCTCTGTGAGCGTTACGGGTTCCACGGGATCGTCGGAACATCGCCGCAGATGCGAACCTTGTTTGATCTTATGAGCAAGGCCGCCACGTCGGACGCTCCGGTCCTCATGTACGGAGAGAGCGGCACGGGCAAGGAACTGGTGGCTGCAGCGATCCACCGGCTTGGCAAAAAGAGCAAGGGGCCTTTTATCCGGGTGAGCTGTGCGGCGCTGAGCGAATCACTGCTGGAGAGCGAGCTGTTCGGACATGTCAGGGGAGCTTACACAGGAGCGGACAGGACTACCAAAGGTAGGTTCGAAGCCGCCCATACGGGCGACATCTTCCTGGACGAGATCGGTGACGTGCCGCTATCCATCCAGGTGAAGCTTTTGCGAGTCATCGAGCAAAAGGAGGTGGAACGAGTTGGCGACTATCGACCCGTGCCGATCGATGTCCGCATCATCGCGGCCACCCACCGAGACTTGAGAGCGCTCATGGCGAGAGGCTTGTTCCGGGACGATCTTTTTTACAGACTCAACGTGATCCCTATCGTAGTCCCTCCTCTCCGTGAACGGCCGGGAGACGTGCCTCTGTTGGTAAGCCACTTCATTCGACAGATCTCCGCGCGAACCGGCAAATGCATCACAGGAGTGGACCGGGAGGCTATGGAAGTCCTGACCCGCTATAATTGGCCGGGAAACATTCGAGAGCTTATCAATGTCATCGAGTATGCTCTCGTGGTGTGCGCCGGGGACACCATTTCAAGAGGCGATTTGCCGGAACTGACCCGCGCCTCCCACACTCCTCTTGCGCCGGCTCACAACGCCGCAATGCGGAGAACGAGCAAGGAGCGCCTCATCGACGCTCTCATTGTCGCTAAGGGTAAGCGAGGGGATGCGGCCCGTGTTTTGGGGGTGAGCCGTCAGACCGTCTGGAGTCTGATCAAAAAGCACGGCATCGACGTGGATCGTTTGTGCTCCCAGCCGACGCCTTGACCCAACGGAGCGTTCAAGCGACCTCGGCGGGCGCTTCAAACGAGGGCGGGAATCAAGCTTCCGCGGTCTCTTCCGCGGCTTTCTTGGCTGCGGCCGCGGCTTTCTTTGCGGCTTGCTCTGCCTTTATTTGCTCAACGGCCTTGGCTTGCTGTTCAGGATCGCGGTATCGGAAAATGAATTGGCGATTGCACGCCCAGACCGCGTCCTTAGCCATCTGCTCGGTGAGGTTGGGATAATCGATCTCGATGCGATCGTTGATCAGGTTCACCACATCCTTGGCCTTCCTCGTGCACGCTAGGCAATGGATGCATCCCGCGGAGCAGACGTTTGTAACTTCCTTGCCTTTGTCCTTTGTGCTGCATGGCACAGAGACCGGGGCATCCTTGGGCACAAGCTGGAGCACGCTCTTTGGGCACATCTTCACACAAACACCGCACCCGGTGCAGGTTTCCGGGTCGATCACCGGCATCCCATCATGCATATGGATCGCGTGGAACGGGCACGCGGTTTCGCAGTCGCCGTAACCGATACACGCGAAGTCGCATTCCCAGGGACCGCCAAAGGCAAGATTCGCTCCAGTGCAGGTGTCAAAGCCCACGTATGAATGCTTCCGTTTCACGCCGCCCTCATTCTTGGAGCAACGCAACACAGAAATCACTTCACCCGCCTCTGCCGCCTGCTTGCCGGTTATTTCCGCAACTTTGCACGCGACGTCGCCTTTGCCGGGAGCGCATTTGTTCACGGGAACATCGGGTATGGTGACAACCGCCTCCGCGTAAGATTCGCATCCCGCAAAGCCGCACGCGCCGCAATTTGCGCCCGGAAGACAAGCCCTGACCGCTTCGATCTTCGGGTCGATCTGGACCGCGAAGCGCTTCGCCGCGTAAGCCAGCACGACACCGCAGACCGCGCCGAAAATAATGAAGAATGCCAGGCCGTACCCGGCCGTGGTCCACGCGCTTTCCATAATATGAACACCTCTCAGAGGGGCCGCGGATCCCGTCGCGGCGCACACTCACTTTGTTGATTATACACTAAAATACTCAGAAAACCACGAGCCCTGAAAAACCGAGAAACGCCAAGGCAAACAGGCCCGCCACGATGAACGCAATCGGCAACCCGGCAAACGTGGGAGGCACTCGGCACACCTCCAGCCGCTCTCTGACGCACGCCATGAGAAACAACGCTATTGCGAAGCCGACTCCTGCGCCGATACCCTCGCTTACGCTCTCTGCCGCGTTATACCCGCTGTCCGCATTGATCAGGGGGACCGCGAGAATGATGCAGTTGGTGACGATCAGCACGAGGTAGACACCCAACCGCTTGAAGAGGTACGGGTTCACCTTGCGCAACACCGTATCCACCGCTTGCACGAATATGGCCGTCGTACCGATGAAGACGATGATCTTGAGAAAGTCCAAGCGCAGTGTGGTCAAGACGTGTTGGTAGAGCGCCCAACAGAAGAACGCGCTGAGCACCATGACGATGGTGAAGGTGATTCCCATGCCGATCGCGGTTTCCCGCTTCTGTGATACTCCGAAAAAGATGCACAATCCCAAATACTTAGTAAAAACGAAGTTGTTGATCAGCATGGCCCCTAAGATTATCCCCATCATCACCGACGCCCGACTCTTCTTCACGAGGAATCGCCCGCTTCCGATGGGCTTCCCGCCGGAAGTGACGTCTTTGACTTCGACGACGTATTGCGCGGCCTGATTCAGCGCTTCTTTAAAGGTCAAGGTCACCCTAAGTCTTTGTGGATCGAGTTGCGCGGCTTCCACCGGCGTCCGGATATCCGGATCCGGCTTCTCATACACCGAGTAGTTTGACAGCTCCCGCGCCCAACTCTCATCCACCGGGATGCCGAAGTCGAGTTCTATCTGCTTGTCCTTTTTGAACGAACCGTCTTTGGTGAAATCGGCAAGAATCGGGGAAGCGCCCAGGCAGAGCAACCCCGCGGCCATAAAAGCTATTGTGATGAGTCGGAAGGTCTTCATATCAGTGACCTCCGCCGGAAGTGGGGATCTTACCCGTAAGCTTGTATTCGATATAGTTGAATGCGGCCATGATGAACCCGATCACGAAGAACCCTCCTGCGGGTAGGATCATGACGAGTAGCGGCTTGAATCCCAGGATGTCGAACCCGAGAAGCTGACCGGTTCCCGAGAGCTCGCGAATGGCGCCGATAAGACAAAGCCCCAAGAGAAATCCCAGCCCCATCCCCAGCCCATCAAAAAAGGAGGGGATCAGGGGCTCTTTGGAAGCAAACAGCTCCAAGCGGGAAATGATGATCGCGAAGACCACAATCAGCTTCACGAAGAGCTTGACCTGCTCATAGATGGCTGGGTTAATCACGGGAAGAACCATGTCCACGACGCTCACCCAAAGCGCAATGATCAGCACGTAGGCCGGTATCCGGATCCGCGGATGGATGAACCCCCGGAAGATCGCAACCGTGCAGCTTGACATCACTTGCACAAAGACCACCGCCAGGCCAAGCATGACACCGTTCTGCACGTTAACGGTCACCGCGACCGCGGGACACATGCTCAGCGCGAGCCTAAATATGGGGTTCTCAGGAATTAGGCCGCGCCAGATAAGATCTGGATATCTGCTCACCGTGTTCCTCCGTTAAAAGGCGACGGGAATTCTTTCCTGCTCGACAGCTTTTTTCAACAAATCAAATCTATAGGTGAATTTCTTCACCGTATCTTGGACGCCACTCGTGACTGCTCGGCTCGAAATTGTCGCGCCGGTCAAGGCGTAGATATCGTCTTGGAGGTGTTTCTCCTTGATTTTCTTGATCTCTTCTGCTTTGATCCTCAGTTTCTTCGCCCTGAGAGGATCGAGCACGTCGAAGTATTTGTCGGGAAGCGGTTCTTTGATCACCTTGAGCTTCGTCAACTGTTCTTGTGTCTTCCCCACGAACTGGTTCCTGAAGTAGTCCTGTTGAATCTCGGCTCCCAACCCGGGATCCTCTTCCGATTCGGTAATGGCCACGCCCGTAACCGTGAAATTGGGGTCAAGCGAGACCATGAGCTTGATAAAGGTTTTGAAACCTTGCGTTTTCCCGGGGAGTACATACCCAAGCCTCTTTCCGCCCTGGTCTGCGATATAGTACGTGTCCGCGTACGTGGCGTCAGAGCCCTTTGGGAGAGCCGCCTTCACGGCTGCGTTCCGGGTCGCTTTGTTTTCCAACTCAGCAGCGGTAGCGGTGACCGGCACCTTGTCCGCGGGCTTGCCTTCGAGATCCAGCAGAGCAATCGTGAATTTCCCATCCTTTACCGGCAGCACGTACCCGAGAAGGGTCTGTCCTTTCGGCTCCTGGACCACATACCGGTCGATCCGGCGCACTACGAGATCGGACGGGGCGTGTTTCCCATGACCATATCCGAGCAGCCCCTGGATCACCTCTTCGTTCTGCTTCATTTCTATTTTTTGGCGTGGTCCTTCGGTCTGAGTGTACACCGCGCCCAGGATGAGCGCGGCTCCTATGCACACGCCGGTAAGGCTCATAGTGATCTTAATGATTTCCTTCATGAAAAACCCTCGTGAACCAAACAACCTACTTGGCTGCCGCGACAGGCGCCTGCTTGGGAGGCGCGAACCTCTCCGGCCTGAACCATTCATTCAGCGCGGGTGTGAGGCAGTTCATGAGCAGAATCGCATAGCAGACTCCCTCGGGATAACCTCCCTTGAGGCGAATGAGCATGGTGAGGCCCCCCACTCCTATGCCGAAGATAATCTGCGCGGTTTTGAGCGATGGCGACGTCACGTAGTCCGTAGCCATATAAAAGGCCCCAAGTATCACGCCGCCGGAAAGGAGATGCACCAGGACCGGGCCGCTGAGCCATGTTTCGCCGCCGAATACCCAACTGATGACCGCTACGCTCGCCAGCGTAGAAACCGGGATCGGCCAGGTGATTATGCCGCGCGCCATCAGGAACAGCCCACCGAGCAGGATGAGCACCGCGGATGTCTCGCCGATACAACCCGGCTTGAAACCGAGCAGGAAGTTCGTGTAGATCACCGGCAGATCGCCGAATTGCTTCGTGAGCGCCTCCATGCCGTAGTGCCGGAGCACGTAGAGCGGGGTCGCGGTCGAAACTCCGTCTAAACCTCCCCAGATGTAGTTAAGAATCGGCACGTGGCTCACCTCACGCGAGGGGATCCACGCAGCGGTCATGTACACCGGGAAGGCTGCGGTGAGGAGCGCGCGTCCTACGAGCGCGGGGTTCCATACGTTAAAGCCCAGGCCTCCCATGAGTTGCTTGTTGATGAAGATGGCGGCCACAGCCCCGATGATCGGCAGCCAGTAGGGCACACCGGGAGGAATGACGAACGCGAGCAGAATGCCTGTCAGGACAGCGCTCCCGTCCTTCACCGAAATCGGTCTTCCCAGCGCTCTCTGGCAGATCGCCTCGACCACCACGCATGAGATCACACTGGAGAGAGTGATAAACAAGCTCCGCAGGCCGAAGTTATAGATCGACAGCAACAACACCGGTATCAGCGAACCGGATACGGTCCACATGATCCCGGCTGTTGTCTGCGTCTGTCTGATATGGGGCGATATGGATACGGCCCACTGGGGTTCCATAGCGGGATATTGTTGCGCTTGCGTTTCTATGGTCCTACCCTCCCATGAAACTCTATGAAATCAGTAAGTAGCCAAGCCTTCGGTGGAGCGCTCTTACGATGAGCAGCTCCCTGTCTTACTCGATGGTCGGCGTCGCTATCAGGAGCCTCTCTTGACGCCTATCTTGGCAAGGCGGCAAAACTGCACCAAGGGTCGCTTGGCCGGGCACACGTACGCGCAGCACCCGCACTCAAAGCATTCCATAATTCCGAATCGCTCGGTCAGGTGACCTTTGCCCGCTTCCACGTAGATCCCTATCTCCTTGGGAGCCAAACCCATCGGACACGCCTGCAGGCACCAACCGCAGTGAATGCACGGACCGTAAGGCCCTATGCTCGTCTCTTTGCTATTTAGGAACAACACACCCGATGTGGTCTTCACCACAGGGACATCCATGCTGGACATGGCAAATCCCATCATGGGCCCACCGGAAACTATCTTGAGCAGATCGTCGGAGACCCCGCCCAGGTATTCAACCACGTCGGAGAGGACCGTGCCGACCTTTACCTTGATGTTCGCCGGCCGCTTAATGGCACGTCCTGATACGGTCATCACCTTTTCGTAGAGTGGTTTGTTCATAGTTACGGCTTCGTAGACCGCCACTGTAGTGGAGATATTCTGGACGATCACCCCCACGTCGAACGGCAAGCCGCCTCCGGGAACCGACCTCTTGGTGAGCGAGTAGATCAACTGTTTCTCAGAACCTTGGGGATACTTAACTTGCACGCCCTGAACGGCTATTTCCCCTTCGTCATGCCCGTCGGAAACCTTCAGGGCCTTCTGGAGCGCATTGATCGCGTCGGGCTTGTTCAGCTCAACGCCGATAACGCCTTTCTTGATCCCAAGGATTTTCACCATGATCTTGGCGCCTTCCACCACCTGTTCCGGATGTTCCAACATGATCCGGTGATCCGTGGTGAGGTACGGTTCGCACTCCGCGCCGTTCAGAATGAGCAGATCCATCTTTGCTGTGGGCGGAGGAGACAACTTGACGGCCGTGGGAAATCCAGCGCCGCCCAGTCCCACGATGCCTGCGTCCTTTACCCGCGCCAGGAGCTGTTCTCGTGAGAGTGTGGTCCAGTTCTCACGCTCGTACTTTCGGGGGGCCGCCGCCGGATCACGGTCGATGATGATTGCATCGCATCGAACCATGGTCGGATGCGGCCGCGGTTCGACAGTCTTGACCGTTCCGGTGACGCTGCTATGGATCGGCGCTCCCAGTCCCTTTTCCACCACAGCAATCACTTCGCCCTCTTGAACCTCTTGCTTCTTCTTGACCACCGGCTGCGCAATCGCGCCGAAGTGCATGGAGAGCGGGAGCGCAACCTGCGCGGGAGGCGGCATTTCCTCAATCGCGAGGCGCTCGGTCAATTCCTTGTGTTCTTCCGGGTGGACTCCACCTTTGGAAAACGTTAGTCCTGCCATTTCTGCTCTTTCTCGGATGCGCGCTCAGGTTCGCGGACGAAAGCTCGGGAAGGATACGACGGCCTCGAACCACTCCCGTTTGCAGGGCCCCTCACGGCCTGCCTGCGCCATCCATCGATGTGAGATTGCTCAAATGCTCTGCCCTAAACAGGGGGGACAGGTTCGCGTGGAACCGCGACGCTGATACAGCGCTCAAAGATAATATTGTGCGGCGGCCGTGTCAAGACTTTCCCGGCCAAAATCCGCAGCTTGGGAATGCATGAGCGCCTCGCATTGGTCGCAACGGAAAAAGGTCCCGATCCTCACAACGAACCGGCATTAGACCTGGCGCCGGATTCGTGCTATGAGAGCCGGCCAGGAGGAACCACATGGCCAACGAAGAACTCAAGAAGGCAGTGCTGATCAAACTCGAAGGACCGGGCTGGACCACCGCTCGGGCCGTCCTCGCCATAGTCGGGGGCGAGATGGACGAATCTGAAATGCGCCGGGTCGAAGAGGCCATGCTGGAGTTGGCCGCGGAAGGCAAAGTGGAACTCTGGCGACTTATCCTGGACGAGGACAAATCCGAAGTGCTCGTTGCCGCGCTTCCCGGTATGGAACTGGACAAAGAATTGGAAAGACGACAAGCATGGGCAATGGCCGTTCGCTACGCCGCGGCCGAGAAGTAGACCTATACTAGACTGAATCGAGATCGGCGCTCTTGAATAAAGCTCACCCTCCTCTCTCCCGCCAGGGGAGGGGGGTCTTGCAGCCCTCTCCTTTAATGGGCGGGGGAAAGGGGGCATAGGCGTTAAAATAGGATTGGCCTCTGGCGTCGGACATTCCCCCTCACCCTGCCCTCTCCCGCCAGGGGAGAGGGTTTCCAGACCCCCCTCCCTCGATGGGAGGGGGAAGGGGGAGGGTGATAAGGCTTTGTTATCACAGAGGCCTATTCCTTATTTAAACGCCTATGGGAAAGGGGAGGGATGATTCTTGGGGCAATTCTCGATGCCGTTCGCCATAGTGTGACAGCAATAAAGCGTGCCTCGATCGACAACACCCCATGAAGACGGTCCTCGACCGCGAGATCTACGATAGGTTCACTCAGACCCACTTGGTCGCGGCAAAGGGGTTCGTCTGGATATCAACCGCGAACATAAAGGGGACCGGACTGCTCTATCGTGGCCGCTTCATGTCATTCGTGGACCTGATGGCGATTCTGGTAAACCAGGGGGTCTCATTTCGGATCATTCACGCTGAATTGCCCTCCAAGCCTTTTCGCGAACGGTACGAACAACTGGACGGAAAAGGGCGCCTCAGCGCCGGGGTTGAATTCCTGCACTGCATCCGGATGCACGCGAAGATGTTCATCGTGGACGGTTGCGCAGCCCTGGTTGGAAGCCCCAACCTCACGGGCGCAGGAATCGGCGCCAAAGGCCCGAACAAGAGGAACTTCGAGATCGGCTTCCTGTGCGAAAACGAGCAGGAATGCCGACCGTTCGCGGAATACTTTGACTACGTTTGGCTGGGCGGCCACTGTCCCGCGTGCGAACTCCGCAAGCTCTGCCCATCCCCCGCAGCTTGAAGACGAAAGAGATTTACTTGCCGACGATCTGAAATGCGGCGAGGAACCCCTCCGGCCGTGAAAGGCTCCCCGCATGGATCTCGGCGCCTGCGCAATCAGGTCCGGAGTTCCGGGACGTTCGCGAACTGCTCCAGGGCCTCGGGATTGGCCAGCGCGTCCCTGTTCGTAACGGGCTTGCCTTCGATCATGTTCCGGACCGCGATTTCCACCTTCTTGTTGTTTAGAGTGACCGGGATGTCCGTCACCTGGATGATCTTCGCGGGCATGTGACGCGGAGAACATTGCTCCCGAATCACAGTCTTGATCTTCTTCACCAAAGCGTCGTCCAACTGAACGCCCTGAGCCAGCTTCACGAAGAGCACCACCCGGACATCGTTTTGCCACGGCTGACCTACCACCACGCTACTAATCACTTCGTCCAGGCCTTCCACCACCGCATAGATTTCAGCCGTGCCGATTCGGACGCCGGACGGATTCAAAGTGGCGTCGGAACGGCCGAAGATCTTGACGCCGCCGTGCGGAGTGATTTCGACGAAGTCCCCGTGGGTCCATACATTCGGGAACACGTCAAAATAGGCTTTCTTGTACTTCCCGCCGTCAGGATCGTTCCAGAAGTAGATCGGCATGGAGGGGAAAGACGCGGTGCAGACCAGCTCGCCTGTGCGACCGATGATCGGCTTTCCGTCGGAATCGTATGCCTCTACCTTCATTCCAAGGCCGCGGCATTGCAGCTCGCCCGCGTAAACCGGCAAAAGAGGGGATCCGAGCGCGAAACAGGAGATGATGTCCGTGCCCCCGGAAATGGATGCGAGGTTGATATCGCTCTTCACGTGTTCATACACGAAGCGGAAGCCTTCTTCCGGAAGCGGGGACGCGGTCGAGCACATGGTCTTCAAGCTGGACACGTCGTACTTCTCTTTTGGTTTGAGACCGGACTTCTCCAATGCCGCTATGTACGGCGCGCCGGTGCCGAAGATGGTCATCTTCGTATCCTGCGCTAACTGGAAGATCGCGCCCGCGTCAGGATGAAACGGTGATCCATCGTACAGGATAACCGTTGATCCCACCGCGAGAGCGCTCACCAGCCAGTTCCACATCATCCATCCCAGCGTGGTGAAGTAATAGATCTTGTCCTCTCGCTTCAGATCCACGTGCAGAACATGTTCCTTCAGGTGTTGCAGCAACGTGCCGCCCGCGCCGTGCACCATGCACTTGGGGAGTCCGGTAGTGCCTGACGAATACATGATGTAAAGCGGATGATCGAACGGGAGTTGCTCGAACTGAATCTTCAGACCGCTCTCCTTGGACATGAAGTCCTTGTAGTGGATCGCGTTGGGAATCCCGCTCAGGTCGGGATTCTGACTCGCATACGGGACAACCACCACTTTTTCGACGCTGGGGACGTCCTTAACGATTCCCGCCACCTTATCCAAGGAGCTGAAGGTCTTCCCGGTGTACAGGTACCCATCCGCAGTAAAGAGGATCTTCGGCTGAATCTGGCCGAATCTGTCCAAGACCCCTTTGATGCCGAAATCGGGCGAGCATGAAGACCAGATCGCGCCGATACTGGTGGCGGCCAGCATCGCCGCGATGGTCTGCATCATATTGGGCATATAGCCCACGACCCGATCCCCGGTCTTGACACCTGCGTCCCGCAATGATTTTGCCAGGCGAGCGGCTTCGTCGTAGAGCTGAGCGTAGGTCATGCTCTGGAGCCCTTGCCCCTCGCCTCTAAACATCAGCGCGACATGATCGTCTCTGTAGCGGAGCAGATTCTCAGCGAAGTTCAGGCGAGCGCCGGAAAACCACTTCGCTCCCATCATGGTGGGAGAGTCTTCAAGGACGGTGTCCCAGCGTCGGGATGCGATCACATCACAGAATTCCCATACCGACGTCCAGAAATCTTCTCTCTTCGTGATGGACCAGTCGTAAAGAGCATGGTACCCGTCGATATTGAGAGAGTGCTTCTCATTGACGCGCTTGATGAATCGAGTGACGTTGGCGTTTTTCTTCCGCTCTTCCGAGGGCGCCCACAGGGGTTCCATGCTGCTTCCTCCTCCTTGGGATCGGTGGATATACAGGGTTGGCGTCAGAGACCCAGTGAAGATAGGACCTCCGAACCTTCGAATCCGTCAGCCTTTCTTTACGGTGTATGTCGCCTTTTCAGGCCAGCTAGCGGGGAATTTTTGCCCGGGGGCTTCGCCGAGTTTCTTCTTGACTTGCTCCAATCCCTTCCGCTTGAACTCTTCCCTCGGACGCTTTGGAATTCGTCCATTCAGAATGGCTTCAGACCTGAGCCGTCGTCCGATTGTCTTTTCCATCATCTTACCCAGGCGTAGGAGTCGATCCACGTCAATGCCCGTCTCGATGCCCATCTCGTCCATCATGACGACCATATCTTCAATGGATTGAAGGCCGACCACGTTCGGGTCCACATAGTAGTATTCGCCTGTGCCTGCCACCGGCACCCGATCGAGGAAGTTAGCCGGCTGACCTCCCAGCCCCCCGATTGTGCCCTCGAATTTCTCGATTCCGGCCTGGAGCGCAGCCAGCACATTTGCCGTGCCCCAGCCGCGCGTCACGTGGAAGTGCGCCAAATGAAGGTTTGGATCGGGCATTTCCTCCATGATCATGGAGAAATACTTGTACACCTGATTGGGAGGAGCGCTTCCGTCATGGTCCGCATGCTCGATGTCGGCCGCGCCGATTTCCAGCCAGCGCTTGGTAAACTCCACTGCTTCTTCCAATGGAGTGGGCCCTGAAATGGGCGAACCCCAGATGGTGGAGACGGTTCCACACATCTTCATACCAACGTCCGCGGCTTTCTCAATGGACCTCTTGGATTCCTCCCAATAGTCCGGCAAGGTGGTCCCGGAGTTCGCGAAATGATGCTGTTCGTCCGTGGAGACCATCATGAGGATCCTGTCAGGACCCCACCCCTCCTTGCGCGCCTCCACCGCGCGATCCACCGACTTTTCACGGATCGTGACGACGGTCAGGGTGACGTCGGACCAATTCACCCCGCCTCGAGAGAGTTTCTTTGAGTCGCGCAGTTGCTTCAAAAGGATTTCTGCGTCCTTGAATTGAGGCATGAGCGCGGGATTTCCGAAATTGGTCACTTCCACATGCTTGACGCCTGAAAGGATCAGCTCTTCGGCGTAGTAGAGCTTTGCCTCCGTCGGAATCCAGATCTCTTCGTGCTGGAAGCCGTCCCGGACCGTGATGTCTCCGATGTGAACTTTCTTGGGATAGTTCAATTCGTGGCGAGCGCTCGTCAGATTCATTGTCATTCTCCTGTGTAGACGGGTTTTCTCTTTTCTCGAAACGCGGTCAATCCCTCAATTCTATCCTTGGTCGGAATGGTGACCGCATACGCGTTCGATTCAATTGCCAAGCCGACCGGAAGGCTTACTTCCACCCCCTTATTTATAGCGTACTTTGCCTGCGCGAGCGCGACAGGCCCGTTTGCAGCAATCTCGCCGGCGATCTCCATAGTCCGGTTCAGAAGGTTTTCCGGCTCGACCACTTCGAGGAATAGTCCTATTTCAAGTCCCTCTTGAGCAGAGATCCTTCTGGCGCGAAGGATCATCTCTTTGGCCCGAGCCACGCCGACCACGCGAGGCAATCGCTGCGTGCCGCCAGCTCCCGGGATCACTGCAAGACTCGTCTCCGTGAGGCCGACCTGCGCGCTGCTCGCCGCGATCCTCAAGTCGCAGGCCAATGCGAGTTCCAGCCCCCCGCCGAAGGCGTACCCGTTCACCGCTGCTATGACCGGCTTGGGAAGCTCTTCCACACCGGTGAACACGTTCCGGATCGTCTGAATATAGACCCGCACCTGGTCCTGAGTCATGCCGGCTCGCTCTTTGAGGTCCGCGCCGGTGCTGAACGCGTTCTT
This sequence comes from Deltaproteobacteria bacterium, assembly GCA_016875095.1. Lineage (GTDB taxonomy): Bacteria > Desulfobacterota > Desulfomonilia > Desulfomonilales > Desulfomonilaceae > VGSG01. The sequence goes on along the minus strand of VGSG01000017.1, from coordinate 23,158 downwards.
GCCCGCTGTGGACCCTGTCATAATGACGACCCTCACGTCCCGGTCAAACGCGATCTCCGCCAGGGTACGGCCGAAAGTCTCCAACAACTCCATGTTGAAGCAATTCAAGGCTTCCGGTCGGTTGATAGTAAGGGTCAAGATGCCGTCCTTGACTTCTTTCAAGAGTGTGTTCTCGTCACCCATGATATCTCCTTACGATAAGTCCTGCCGCCCCGACACCGGAGGCACGCGGACGCGGCCGCCGCGCCCCTATCCGCTCACCAGCGCGGTTCGTGCTCTGAGCTGAACCATCGATTCCAAGGTAAGGCAATAGGGGAAGATCAAGCCGACTCAAAGGAATTGAGTAACGTATACCACTTTTGGCCTTGACTTTTCAACATCACTTTATCCATGATCAAGCGGATAGGCGAGGCTTCCTCGCTTTCGACCGTCCCGTCGTTCGCCGCGTGGTGTCATCAGAGGGTTTATCGGTTGGGCGAAAACGTAGGAGCGGGTATGGTCCGGCTGTAGACTAGCTCCCAATACCGGTCCTGTGGAACAGCCCACAGGTCCCCTTTCTCCTTTTCTTGGCGCGATTCAGCGGATCTAACCGCCCACGCCCGCATGTTATCTACAGGCTGCGGGTCGGACCGCGAGGAAGTCAATCAGAGCGCTTCCATCTGGGTTTGGCTAACAACCGATACCGGATGCTCTCCGCGCTTGAGCGCGGCGCGCCCGCGCCACTTTAAGGACAAAAAGAGCGGAGCTGATCGGGAAAGGTCCGGAGACGGCTTTCTATGCCGCCGGCGCAGTGCGGGAAGCATTGAAAAAAGTGAAAAGACAGCCGTCACGCGTGTGCCTAGGAGGCAGATTGCGTTAAGACAGTCGCTCACGAGGAACCGGGTCGCGCGGGAATCCGTTTAACGCGGCCCCGACCAGGCCACAAACGCAGCGCTGGTCTACTTAACGGGGGTGAACGAGTAAAGCTTGACCGGTTCTCTCGGTTTTGTTATCGTGAGGACTCTCATCGGCAGACAAACTACACGGTTCTCATGTTCGTCATTCCCTTGTCAGGAATAGCCTGCCAGAAGCGTCTGGATAGAGCGCCGAAGGGCTCGAATACTGTGTCGGAGCACGCAGAAGGGGATCTGAATGTCCGAAGTCATACTCGAAGCCAAGAACGTCTATCTTTCCTTCCATGGGGTTGCCGCTCTCGTTAATGTCAGCTTCGAAGTAAGGAAAGGCGAGATCTTTTCCATCATAGGCCCCAACGGAGCCGGCAAGACCTGCATGATGAACTGCATCAACGGCCTGTACCGGCCTCAAAAAGGTACCCTCTTCTTCAAGGGCCGGGAGATCACCCACCTTTCTCCTCACCGACGCGCTGAACTCGGAATTTCGCGCACCTTCCAGAAGATTGAGCTCTTCGGTGGCATGACTGTGCTGGATAACATCAGATTGGGCCGGCATATGCACCTCAAATCCGGAATTATAAGTTCCAGCATATATTGGGGAAAAACCCAACGGGAAGAAATCCGGGCCCGGCGATTCATCGAAGAGGAGATTATCGATCTACTCGAAATCGAGGCCGTGCGCAACGAAGTGACGGGCATGCTCCCATACGGGCTACAGAAGAGGATCGAGCTCGCACGCGCCCTTGCGTTGCAACCGGAGGTTATCCTCCTCGACGAACCGCTCGCCGGCCTCAACCTGGAAGAAGTCGAGGATATGGCCCGATTCATCCTGGACATCAACGAGGATGAGCGTTGGAAAGTTACGTGCGTGCTCGTGGAACACGACATGGGAGTCGTGATGGACCTCTCGGACCGAGTCATGACCCTGAACTTCGGCGTAAAGATTGCCGAAGGGACCCCCGAGGAAGTCCAGGAGGACCCGGAAGTCATCAAGGCCTACCTGGGTGAGGTGGAGGATCTGTATGTCAGCCGCAGATGAACTGAGCTATTTCAAAGAGATTGAAATAACCGACGATTTGACCCTGCCCAAACTCTTTGTCCGACAGTGCAAGAAGTTCGGAACGGGCAAAGTCGCTATGAGGGAAAAAGAGTTCGGGATCTTCCGGCCGGTGACGTGGGCTGATTATCTTGATCGCGTCAAGCTCATAACGCTGGGCATGGTCAAGCTCGGGCTCCAGCGAGAAGACAAGGTTATCCTCATCGGCGACAATCGGCCCGAAGCCCTCTGGACCGAAATGGCAACCATGTGCGGTGGCGGCGTGGCGGCTTGGCTGTTCCAGGACTGTCTCATGGAAGAAGTCCAGTACATTGTGGACCATTCCGACGCCAAGTTCTACATCGCTGAGGGCCAAGAAGAGGTGGACAAGGCCCTAGCCATACGGGATCGGTGCCCGAAGCTTGAGAGGATTATCTGGGACGATCCCAAGGGAATGCGGCACTACGATGATCCCATGCTGATCAGCCTGGAGAGGGTGATTGAACTGGGAGGGGAGTTGGACAACGAGGATCCGGAGCTTTTCGAGAGGCTCGTGAATCAGGGACAAGGCCACGACATCTGCCTGCTTTTCTACACTTCAGGCACGACCGCTAAACCCAAAGGAGCGCTGCTCACTCACTACAATATGCTCACCATGGGGCGAAATCTCATGACGGTCGATCCTTGCCGCCCGTCTGATGATTTCGTTTCCTATCTTCCCTTTGCCTGGATCGGCGAGCAAATGATGTCGATATCCTGCGGACTCCAGGTGGGATTCACCATCAATTTCCCCGAAGAACCGGAGACAGCCCAAGTCAACGTCCGGGAGGTCGGCCCGCACGTCATGTTTGCTCCTCCTCGGCTTTACGAGCAGTTTACCAGGACGGTTCAGGTCAAGTATCTGGACGCAAGCTGGCTCAAACGTAAGATCTACGAACTGGCCATGCGCATCGGCTATGCCACCGCGGAGCGCAAGTTCGAGAAAAAGGGCGTTCCCTCTTACCTCAAGTTTCTTCGGGCCCTGGCAAACCTGGCGTGCTACCAGAAGATTCGCGACCACCTGGGTCTGAGCCGCGTTAGGCACGCATACACGGGCGGCGCGGCCATGGGACCGGACCATTTCCGCTTCTTCCACGCCATCGGCGTGAACCTCAAGCAGATCTACGGCCAGACTGAGATCGCAGGGATTTCTGTGGTCCACCGGGATGACGACATCAAGTTTGACACAGTAGGTAAGCCTATTCCGCAGACCGAAGTGCGTATCACCGAGAGTGGAGAGATCATCTCAACAAGCCCGTCAGTCTTTAAGGGCTATTATAAGATGCCGGAAGAGACGGCGAAGACGCTCAAAGACGCTTGGCTCTACTCGGGAGACACGGGCTTCATCGACGAAGACGGGCACTTGGTGGTCTTTGATCGAACCAAGGACATCATGATCCTGAGCGACAAGAGCAAGTCCTCGCCGCAGTTCCTCGAGGCGCGTCTCAAGTTCAGCCCGTACCTGAGGGATGCGTTGATTGTGGGGCATGAAAGGCCCTTTGTCACGGCCATTCTTTGTATCGACTATGCCACGGTTGGGAAATGGGCGGAAGATCACGGCATTAATTACACCAGTTACCAGGAGCTCTCTCAATTGCCCCAGGTGTATGACCTGGTTGTGGGGCCCATAAAAGAGGTGAACCGGACATTGCCCGAGCCTGCGAAGATAGTTAGATTCGCCAATCTTTACAAAGAATTCGACGCGGACGACGACGAACTGACCCGCACGAGAAAGATCCGTCGGGCTTTTGTGGAAAACCGGTACAAGGACATCATAGACGCCTTGTACACGCCGGGCCAAGAGATGATGCACATGGACACCAATATCACCTACGAGGACGGTCGCGTCGTGCAGATTAGGGCGGACATCCGCATCAAAGACGTGCCGCGGGATGGAGGGAAATAGCCAATGGACCTATTCCTGCAACTGGTAATGACGGGGATAATGGTTGGATCCATCTATGCGCTGGTCGCCCTGGGCTGGGTGCTCATTTACAAGTGTTCAGGAGTATTGAACCTGGCCATGGGCGAGCTGACACTAATCGGTGGGTACGTTTGCCTTTCGTTTTACTTGCGGTTTTGCGAGCAAATGTCCGTTGCGTCCGCGTTCATGCTTTCGCTGGCCTTGACGCTTGTGGTGGGCTTTATACTTGGCCGACTGACCGAGCGGATATTCCTGCGGAAGATGATCGGAGAGCCTATTCTGGCGGTAATCATGGTAACGGTGGGGCTCTCGTTTTTCTTTAAGGGGATGGTCTTCATCGTTTGGGACACGGATACCCAGGTCTTTCTCCCTCGCATCTTCTCGGTGGATCCTATGCACATCTTTGGCATAGCGGTCGGTGAAGTATACTTCTGGAGCTTTATCGCCGCTATGATCCTTATGGTGATATTCGTCCTTTTTTTCAAGTACACGCGTTGGGGCCTGGCCATGCAAGCTTGCGCCGATGATGAGATGGCCGCGCTCTCTCTGGGAGTGAGCGCGAAATTCGTCTACGCCCTTGCATGGGCTATCGCATTCATGGCCGCTGGCGTGGGCGGTAGCCTCTTGGGGAATATCAACGGGTTGAACTACTCGGTGAGCTTGCTGGGGTTGCTGGTCCTTCCCGTTGTGGTTTTCGGCGGGCTGAACTCCGTCCCCGGGGCCATTGTGGGCGGCATAACCATCGGGCTCCTCCAGAACTTGTCGGACGGAGGCTTGACGCTTCTGAAGATATATTTCCCCGATTTCTGGTGGCCTGTGACGATCAAAGAAGTGGGGCCTTTCGTGTTTATGGTCATCTTCCTCCTTTTCAAGCCATTTGGTCTGTGGGGCTGGGAAAGGATAGAGAGGGTTTAACCGATGAGTTATCTTCCCTGCGGATCTTATTTCGACTCTTATCGCGAAGAGCAGAAATGGTGGAGAACCCCCTTCATCAAAGGGAAGATGGTTCTCATGGTGGTTCTTGCGCTCGCCCTACCCTATCTGGTGTCGGGTGAATGGATGAGTGTGGCCTACACTATAAACTACTACATTCTTGCCGCGTTGGGAGTGCAGCTTCTCATCGGCTATTGCGGCCAGATCACTCTTGGGCACGCGGCTTTCGTGGCCGTGGGCGCGTATTGCAGCTCCATGATGGTTCTCTTCCTTCCGTGGCCTCAACCCATTGTTGACGCGGGACTTGCCTATCCGATCAGTTTGATCTGCGCGGGCTTGCTCGCGGGCATTTGGTCCGTGCTCTTCGGACTGCCCTCGGCCAGGGTCAAAGGGTTCTACCTGATCATGACCACCATGGCTGCGCAGTGGGTGACGGTCCCTCTGGTAATTACCCAATATGTAAGCCAGATCGGCGGTCGTGGGCACTATTTCTCGTTGCCGCCCGGCACCATCAAGGTCGGCCCCTGGCTGATAGACTCTGACACGAAGATCTATTATCTCTCGGTCTTTCTGGTTGCGCTTTGCTTGTTGGCTATGGGCAACATCGCGCGTTCCAGGCTTGGACGGGCTTGGGTTGCGATCCGTGACAACGATATCGCCGCTGAGACTATGGGCGTGAACATCGTTTGGTACAAGCTGCTCGCCTTTTTCGTGGCCGGGTTCTTTGGCGGAGTGGCAGGCGCCTTCTACATCACCGCGCTCTCTTTTGTGAGCCCTGAGCACTATGAGTGGTTTTTCTCGCTCCTATGGGTCGGAATCATTCTTATCGGGGGAGTGGGAAGCATACAAGGGATTGTATTCGGATCCATTTTTGTGGTCATGGTCTTCAAGCTGCTGGAAATGGGCGTGCTCGGCTTGAGCGGCGTGTTGATGGAATCGTATCCTCACCTCGGTTGGGTAACGACCAAGATCATCTTCTTCAAGGAAGCCGCGTTCGGTATGGCGATTATTTTCTTCCTGATGTACGAGCCCAATGGGCTTGCGTACAGGTACTGGCAGTTGAAAAACTATTTCAATCTATGGCCCTTCTCCTATACCGGAAAGGGCCACTAACGGTTCCGGATTGAAGATTGAAAGGGGGTGCCGGGCAATACCGAAGATGAAGGTGGACATCGACCTTGGCGAAGTTCTTTCGCGACATCACTACTCATGAGAGGGAGGTACATCATGAAGAAGGGAAGGCTGATCCTGGGAGTGGCCCTGTTCTTCATCTTTCTCTGCTCACCCGCGTTTGCGCAACAAGAGATCGTGGTTGGTTCGATAAACGATTTGACGGGCGCGACATCGGACGTGGGCAAGGACATGGCTCTCGGAATCAGAGAATGCGTGGCCTACATCAATGACCGCGGTGGGATAAACGGTAAGAAGATGAAGCTGTTGCTGTACGACTACGGATACCGTGTCCCCGAGGCCATCACGATTTACAAGAGATTCAGAGACTTCGACAAAATCGCCATGCTCAGCCAATGGGGCACGGGCGATACGGAAGCTCTCTCGCCGACCGTAAACAAGGACCAGATGGTCGCCCTGTCCGATTCGTTCTCAGGGCATTTGTGCGATCCCAAGAAGACCCCGTACAATTTTGTCTATGGCACCGACTACTCAACGAATGCGCGAGCTTGCCTCACGTCCTGGTATGACAACATATGGATGAAGGACGAAAAGTGGAAAAAGGCTCGTGAAGCCGGAAAGAAGCCGAAATTGGTCTGCTTCTACATGTTTGCGTCCCCCTATGCCAGCGCTCCCATTAAGGCCATCAAAGATCAAGCCGCTCTGCTGGGCATGGAAGTAGGAAAAGACCAGGACGTCTCTTTGACGGCGCTTGACACTAAGAGCCAGGTTCTGGCGGCCAAGGCGGAAGAACCCACCATCATCTGGCACGGCAACACCACCATGTCCGTGGCAACGGCTGTAAAGGACGGGTATGCGCTGCAGCTCGGCGCAGATCATATCGTGAACAACTGGGGCTTCGACCAGAACCTCGTTCGCATGACCGGCAAGGCGGGCGAGGGAGTGATCGGAGCCGCGGCTTGCGCCTTTTTCGGCATGGATGTTCCTATGATGAAAGAGGTGATGGAGTACGCGCAGAAGATCAATCCCACGGTGCCGAAGGAGAAGCGTGACATAAGGACCGTGCAGGCGTGGGTAAAATTCGGAATGATTCGGGACGCTCTCGCCATCGCGGACAAGAAGGAGCCCATTGTTCGGGGCAAGCCCGCGGGACCGGCGATTCTGGCTGCGTTTGAAACCTTCAGAGACTGGCAGCCCTTCGGCGTAAAGGGCGCCTTGGGCAGGCCGCCTGTTACGTATACCGATACCGATCATCGCCCAAGCAGTGTTTCGATGATCTACATAATCAAAGACGGAAAGATCCAGTTGCTGGAACAGATCGACATGAAAAAGAAGTTCGCCGACAAGTGGATGAGTTGGCTCGGATGGTAGCGGGACGAAGCGAAGGGGCGGATTGCGCTGCCCCGGAATCCTGCAGCAGACGACGTCACACTTGATCAGGCGTGGGAGGAACGGACTGTGGGCGAAAACAACACGATCTTGAAGATCAGCAACATCGAAGTCCGCTATCACGAAGTTATCCTAGTTCTCAAGGGAATCTCCATCGAGGTCCCTGCGGGTGGGATCGTAGCCTTGCTGGGCGCCAACGGCGCGGGCAAGAGCACCACCCTTAAGGCGGTATCCGGCCTGCTCAAACATGAAGACGGTGAAATCACAGACGGCGCGATTGAGTTCTTGGGAGAAAGGATACACAGGCTCGAGGCCGAAGAGATCTCCAAGAGAGGCGTTTTTCAGATAATCGAAGGGCGGCGCGTCTTCGATCATCTCACCGTGGAGGAGAATCTGCTCGTCGGTGGGCATCTGCGGCCGACGGGGCTGAAAGAGCGGCTGGACATGGTTTTCAAGTACTTCCCCCGTTTGAAAGAACGGAGGAACGTGATAGCGGGCTTTGTGAGCGGTGGAGAACAACAGATGTGCGTCATCGGCCGGGCCATGATGGCCATGCCTAGGCTTATGCTCTTGGACGAGCCCTCTATGGGTCTGGCGCCGCTGCTCATTAAAGAGATCTTCGAGATCATCCAGAGGCTCAACAAGCAGGAAGGAATTCCCATCTTGCTTGTCGAGCAGAACGTTAAGCTCGCCCTAACCGTAGCCCCTCACGCGTACGTGATGGAAAACGGCCGTATCGTCATGGACGACACCTCGGAAAAGCTCAAGGAGAACCCGGACATCAGGGACTTCTATTTAGGGCTCACCGATGTGGGGGGCAGAAAGAGTTTCCGTGACGTCAAGCACTACAAACGCCGCAAACGATGGTTAACCTAACATGCCTTCAAGACCAAGGAGGGGACCATGAGCAAGGTATGGAAAATATGCGCTATTGCGCTCGTGACTTCGGTATTTGCAGTCATGCCGGCCCTCGCTGTCGATCCGCCAAAGATCGCTTTGGAGCGCGTCGAGGTGGCCAGCATTCAGCCCTTCTTCATCAGCCCCAAGATCGCGGTTCCGACCAAAGACGACCCCACGAAGACCGAGGACAAGGTCATGGCGGCCGGGTATACCGCCACACTGAACACCGCCTACATCCTCAAGATAACGAACTCCAACAAGGTTCCCATCATGTTGGACGAGCTGACGTTCACTATCGCGTTCGACGGCTTTGACGTGAATACGGTTACCGCATATGAGGATATGTGGATCCCGGCGGGAAAGACCAACTTTCTAAGGGTCGTTGCCACCAATGAGGCGAATCCGACCATAGGATCGCTGAGCGTGGGGTCCGAGTGGGTCGAGCGCGCCGCGAAAATGGGGAAGAAGGCCCCAGAGCTGGTAAAGAAATGGTTTGATGCCATCTCCGACTTCGATTTCCCGGTCGAAGTTAAAGATGGGAGCGCCGTTTTCAAAACAGAAGACGGCAAGGAGCTTCGAACCAACTTCTCAGGTAAGTTCGGAAAGGCTGCCGAGAAGAAGTAATCGGCGCCAATCACACGCAAGAAGAGAGGCGGCATTGGTCACGCGCCGCCTCTCTCTTTTTCCCGGGAATGACCGCTCTGTGAAGCGCGCTTCTCTTCCTATGAAAAAGAAGCGAGCCCCGGGTTAGAGGTTAGAACAGCGGCTTGAATTCCACGAACTTCTCCAGAGGCACGTGCTTGCCCTTTTCCGCCCGGCCGACCCTCACCGCATTCTGCCCGTGCCTGCGATCCGGGGCGTAATTCACGGGGGCCCCAAGGCCCTCCGGCCTGAAATCTTTGATCTTCTCCATGCCTTTGATGAAATTCTCGACCGTGAGATCTTTTCCCGCGTTTTTCAGTCCTTCCACCAGTTGCATCATGGACACAGCGCCAAAGAGGCCCAGGTACTCCTTGCCCTTGATTTTCGGATCATATTTCACCAGGATCTCCGCCACCTTGTCCGCCTCAGGCTCTACTCCCGGTATGTTCACGTTACCCGGCAATGAAAGGTAGACCCCTTCCCAGACCTCACCGGCGAAGGTGTACATGATCGGGTCGCCAAGGGGGAAGGAGAACAGAACCTTGGGCCGATAATCGATCTTGGCTATCTCTTTGAGTATGAGCGCCCCGTGGGTGGGTGTGGGGTAGATCAACAGCGTGTCCGCGCCTGATTCCTTGAGCTTCAGCGCATGGGCCCCCAGAGCCCGTTCTCCCATCTCGAACGGCACGGTGGTCACGACTTCCGCCTTGCCGGGCATTGCGGCAACGGCATCATTGAGACCCTGTATCGCGTTCTTTCCGTAGTCGTCGTTCTGATAGAACAGAGCAATCTTTTTGCTTCCGAGCTTTTCCACCGCGTACTTCGCGAGATGCGTGGCCTCTTCACGGTAGTCGGGGTAAGAAATGAATACGTACTTCCTCTTTTCCGCGGACAGTTCAGGCCATATCCGCACATTTGCGTACGCCGTGACCAAAGGAATCTTGTTGTCACCGAAAAAGTCCTTGGCAGCATGACACGTGGCCGTGCCCAGCACGCCGCAGAACGCGAAGACCTGCCCTTTCATCTCCTGGAGATTGGCCATGCCTCGCGTCGGGTTGTAGGCGTCATCTTTGATGATCAGCTTGATCTTGCGGCCATGAACTCCTCCCTGATCGTTAACATAGTCCGCCCACGCTTTCATCCCCAGACCGGTCACGCCCCAGAGAGCGGCGGGTCCCGACAGGGGAGTGGTCACTCCTACCACCACCTCTTTGTCGGTCACTCCCGGGACCTCCGCGGCGAACGCCGCGGCCGTGAAGGTCAGGCAGATCATCCCAACCACGAAGATCTTCCTGTGCAACCGCATCGTCTCATCCCCCTTCCTCTAAAATCCGTTCGCTTTGTCTCCTATCAACGGAGAGGTTGCATTACGACCGGCCACCGCGCGTGGCCACACCTCGCCCATTATGCGTATGGCCGGGCAAAACGCCTCAGCCACACGATTAACCATTCCAGGACATCCCTTTGAATAAGGCCCCGACTCTCGGTCGCGGCCTCCTGCGGAAGGCGCGTCTCGCGAAGGATATGTATTTGTCCCGGCCTTCCAGCATACTTGAGGGAGCGGCGCCGAGTCAACCGGCAACTGCGCCGTTTCGACGTTGCCGCTTGAATGATGCGCAGCATATTAGGTATAAGATTAGACGGGTATTCCGCGCGCTCGCCAACCCTCGTAGAGCGTCGGACGAGCACGCCCCGCGAAAGTCTCGGGTAAGTTGCCATGATTCCCACGTCGGATGGCCCCGCCGTTGTTCCTTCTCAAGTCATAAGGGATATCGAGGAGTTACGCGAAGAAATACGCCGCCACGATCAGCTCTACTACACGCTTGACCGGCCGGAAATCTCGGACACTGAATACGACCGCCTCTTCAGGCGACTGGAAGAGCTTGAAGCCCAATACCCCCAAGTCATATCGCCCGATTCTCCGACTCAGCGTGTGGGCGGCAAACCTTTGGAGAAGTTCGAAGAGCACAAGCACGCGATGCCGATGATGTCGCTCTCCAACGCATTCGATGAGCCGGAACTGTATGAGTTCGACGCGCGCATCGGACGAGCGCTTGGGAGGTCCAACCAGATTGAGTACGTCATTGAGCCCAAACTCGACGGCGTCGCGATTGAGCTTGTGTACGAAAACGGGCTGCTCGCTATCGCTTCGACCCGCGGGGACGGTTACACCGGCGAGGACGTGACATCGAACATCCGAACGGTCAAAGCCATTCCTTTGCGGTTGAGAGCTGCGGGCATCTTCACGAACGCGCCTGTGATCGACGTTCGGGGAGAAGTATTTATGCTGCGGGACGAATTCGCCAGACTGAACGCGGCTCGAGATGAGGAGGGCCTGCCTCCGTTTGCCAATCCTCGCAACGCAACCGCAGGATCCGTTCGACAGCTCGATCCCCGAACGACCGCCAAGAGACCCCTTAAGTTCTTCGCATACGGGGTGGGTAGAGTGGAAGCGCCTTTGCCGGAAGGTCAATGGGACCTGCTTCATGGCCTCCACGATTTGGGCCTCCCCGTGAATCTTGCGAACAGCCGGCTCTGTCGTCATACTCAGGACCGTACGAGCATCGAGGTAGCGCTGGAGCATTTTCGCCAGTTGGAGAAGATCAGACACGATCTGCCTTACGAGATCGACGGCGCGGTCGTGAAGGTAAATTCACTGGAAGCCCAGACCATACTCGGCGTTAAGACCCGTTCCCCGCGCTGGGCGGTCGCGTTCAAATTCGAACCCGTCCAGGCGATCACCAGGATTTTGCGTATCGAGATCGGGGTGGGTCGCACGGGCGCCCTCACGCCGGTGGCCGTTATGGAGCCGGTCAGCGTGGGCGGCGTGACCATCAGCAGAGCGACTTTACACAATCAGGATGAGATCGACCGCAAAGATGTCCGCGAAGGCGACACAGTGGTGATCCAGCGCGCGGGTGATGTGATCCCTGAGGTGGTGAGCGTCGTAAAGGACCGTCGTCCCGATAACGGCAAGCCGTACACTATTCCTGACGAGTGCCCTGTATGCGGATCTCACGCGGTCCGTCCTGAAGGTCAAGTGGCAAAGCGCTGCGTCAATGTGTCGTGTCCCGCCAGACTCAAGGAGACCATTCGTCACTTTGCCGCTCGCGATGCTATGGATATCGAAGGCCTAGGGGTCAAGCTTGTTGAGCAATTGGTTGACCGGAACTTGGTCAAGGACGCGGCCGATTTGTACTATCTTGATGAGCAGACCCTTGCCGGCTTAGAGCGGATGGCGAGCAAGTCCGCCTCCAACCTTCTCGATGCTATTTACGGGTCTCGTTCAGTACGCGTGGACCGGTTCCTCTTCGCACTCGGAATCCCGCTCGTGGGTGAGCACGTGGCCAGAGTTCTCATTGAGGAGTTCGGAGACCTCGATGCGCTGACCTCCGCGGCGCCGGAAGAACTCCGGGAAGTGCGCGGGATCGGCCCGGAAGTGGCCCAAAGTGTGGCAAATTTTTTTCGGGAACCGCGCAACGGGGAGATGATTCGCCGCCTGCTGGCTGCGGGAATCAAACCTGCGCCGCTGGAGCCTGTTTCCCCCGGACCTGAAACGCCTTTTTCCGGAAAGACCGTTCTCTTCACCGGATCGATCTCCATATCCCGCGCGGACGCAAAGAAGGCCGTTGAGCGGCTGGGGGGGAAAGTGGCCGGTTCCGTGAGCCGCAATACCGACTATGTCGTTGCAGGTGAAGATCCGGGGTCCAAGCTCGACAAGGCGAAAGATCTTGGGGTAGTGGTGCTGAGCGAATCGGAATTTCGAGAAATGGCCGGACTTTGAACCGCTCGGCATTCGTGTGGAGCGTTTTCCCGACCGGCAAGATTTCCGGTTTTCGATTGCTTCAAGGGAGCATAAGAACATGACCACAGCACGTCGCAGAGTGCTCATATCCGGCATGGTGCAGGGCGTCGCGTTTCGAGCTTATACCAGACACGCCGCACAACAGGCCGGAGTGGGCGGCTGGGTGAGGAACCTTCCGGACGGTCGTGTGGAGGCGGTCTTCGAAGGGGTTGCGGAAAACGTGACCCGAATGGTGGAATGGTGTCGACGCGGGTCGCCAGGGAGCCGCGTCGAGCGTGTGGAGGTAACTGAAGAAGCGCCCCAGGGCGAATCGAGCGACTTCCAGATCGCATACGTGAGAGGAGACTATTGGTAAACCGTGAGAATATTGCTACCACGCGTCTGCTTGTCCGTTCGCTCGCGCGAGTCGCTGGGTTCTTGGCCGCGCTCGTTTGCGCGCCCGTTTTGATCATGGCCGCGGGTCAACCGATCATTGTTGATGCGCTGATGGGTGAGCCGGTCCCCATGGAAGAGATGATCGACGATCTCGCCACGGTTCGTATCGTGTACATTGGCGAGTTCCACACGGTTGCTCGACACCATGAGGCGCAGGCGGATCTCCTCAAAGGACTTGTGGAAAGGAAAAGTAGCCTCGCTCTCGGGATGGAGATGTTCGCGGAGAGCCAGCAGCCCGTTCTGGACAAATGGCGCCAGGGACCGGGCGGAGTGGACAGCCTCATCAATGAACTGGGCCGCGAGCGCTGGACCAACCTGGCCGACTATGAGCCCGTCCTCATGCTCGCCAAGAAGATGAGAATCCCCATACGTGGCCTCAACGCAGACGACCGCATCGTCAAGAAGATAGCCCGCGAGGGCATGGAAGGCCTTTCCGACGCGGAACGACAGCAGATACCCGCGGACGTCGATCAGATAAATCCGTTTCACGAGCGCCTACTCAACATTCGTCTACGAGTCCACAAGGCATTCCACGAGAAAGCGCTGACCAATATTATCCTTGCCCAGGCGCTGCGAGACGCGACCATGGCGCACGCGGTGGACAGGTTTCTGAAATCGCCTGAAGGGCAGGACCGAATCATGGTGGTGATCGCGGGGACCGGCCATGTGAGCTATGGATTCGGCATCCCCGAACGCACGGAAAAGCTCAATGGCCTGACTTATCGGATTGTGCTGCTATCCGAGAGCGGCGAGCTGGTGTTGTCCGAAAAGGAGAAAGAGCTTGCCGCGCCTATTACCATTACTCACCAGGACCTGAAGTTCATCCGCGTGCCCATCGCGGATTACCTGCACATCTTGCCGCTCAAGTCGTCCGGTGAGCCCGCCGATAGCCTCCCTGTGGCCTCCTCTCAGTAGAGCCCGGTGGGATGAGGTTTTCTCCCACGTCTCTCGGAAGAAACGTATCCTGCGTGCTCCATACAAACGCCGTCGGACCTTCAGTATACTTCATCGTGGGTCCCACCGTCTGCAAGAGAATTGTCTCGGAGCCCTTATAATCAACCATTTGAGATACAATCCTCAAATCGTAACCTGCGCTTGCGGCCCACGAGCCCTCAAGGTCTCCTTTCAGCTTATGAGTCCTCAACTTGGGATGCAAGGCATCTTCTGATAACAATTGTAGCGCCACCCGAAGGTCGTCCGCCACGTCCGGGCGCTTCTTGACAAGGCGCTTAGCATCGCTAACAAGGGCGTTGGAGCGAATCAGTGTGCGCTTCACGAATGTATGTCTTTCATGAGATCTTCGACGGTGGTGGGATCACATCGACCTTGCGCAAAATCTTCCGTAGCCTCTTGAATATCCTGCAACAACCTCTTTCGTCTCTGCTCGGCTAATCGATGCCGGACGATAACGAGCAACGTCTCCTGTTCGTCCGGGGATAACTTGCCCACAGCGTCGAGCACTTCTCCGAATTCCGTATTCTCCATGATTCTCCTCCTGTCCGGCTCTATCTTTCCGGTCGGCCCCGTTTCAGGTCGTCGTCTGGGAACTTCCTCATATTTTCTCGGCTTAATCGAATCGAGCCTGCAGATGGACCGGGACCAACGTTGATCTATCAGGGATTGCCATTATTCTGAATGTGGTCGATGAACTGGTCGCTATCAAGCGGAAGAAGGTTTGCCGCCATTCATTGGGTCCCTCATCGGTTAGATGAGCGCAGCATGCAGGCTGCGGTGAACCCGCGTCCCGGCGGGAACCGAATCGGTCGCGGTCTTGGCTCCATTGATGCGGTTCGCTTAGCGTAACACATTCTACGAGGACTTTCTTTCCACCCTGTAAGGGCGGCCCCTTCAAGGTCCGTCACGCAGTCATTCTCTTGAAAAGCGCCACACCCACCACCGTGGTGGTTCCGAGGAAGCTGACCAGAACTACTAGATTCATCAGAGGAGAAAACTGGTGCGGCCCGCCAAAGGCAAATCGTAACCCGTCAATGCCGTAGGTTAGTGGGTCAAGGTATGTCAGCACGGTTAGCCAGCCAGGGAGACCTTCCAGGGGAAAGAGCGCGCCCGAAAGAAAGAAGACCGGCATGATCAGGAAATTCATTATCAACTGAAACCCGTGCGGGTCGCTCATACGAGAGGCAAACGCGATACCAAGCGCCACAAATGAAGCGGAAATGAGAACCATGAAAAGCATCGCAAGCAGTATCCCCGTAAAATCGACCCTTACCAACCCGGTGAGCAACAGAGCGACCAGGAAGACAAGCGCCTTGAGCATGGACGTGGTCACGTTGCCGAGAGTAATGCCCGCCATGATGCCCACCCGACTCACCGGCGCGACCAGGATCTCCTTGAGAAAGCCGAATTGCTTGTCCCAGAGCACGCTGAGGCCGCCGAACATGGATGAGAAGAGCAGCGACATGCCCACAATCCCCGGGCCGATGAACTCCATGTAGCTGACATTGCCGCGGTAGCGGAAAAAACCACCGAAACCGGCCCCTAGAACCACGAGGAACAAAAGCGGCAAGGCCATGGACCCGATCAGCCGACTCTTGTTCCGCTTGAACCGGGTAGTCTCTCTTAGCCAAAGCGTATAGACCGTCCCGATGAAATTCATTTGTTCTTTCGCCTCAGGAAAATCCGTATGCGGTCGCCGGGCTCTTTGATAGCCTCGTCCCTGATTTCACGCCCGGTGAGGTTGATGAACACGTCCTCCAGATTCGGCTTTCTCATAGACACCCATCCTATGGGCGCATCGTGGTCATGAGCGTAGGAGAGGAGCCTTGGTATGAAGGATTCTCCATTTTCAACCGTTACCATGAGTTTGTCTTCCTGAACCGACACTTGGGCAACCTCTGGGACGCTCCGGATCGTCTTGACGAATTCCGGATCGGGATCGGCGATTCCCAGTTCGAGCAGATCCCCGCCAAGGGCTGCCTTCATAGCCTCCGGGGTGTCCAAAGCGATAATCTTGCCGTGGTCGATAATGGCTATCCGAGAGCAGAGCTGATCGGCCTCGTCCATGTAATGGGTAGTCAGGATGATCGTCGTGCCATACGAGTCCTTGAGGTCCAGGATATGGTTCCAAATTCTGCGTCTGGTCTGGGGGTCAAGACCCAGGGTAGGTTCATCGAGGAACAGAACTTCCGGCCTATGCAGGAGCCCTCGGGCAATTTCCAGCCTCCTCCGCATTCCTCCCGAATAGGTCTTCACCAAGTCGTGGCGGCGGTCGATAAGCTCCACAAGATCCAACACCTCGTCAATGCGCCGCGCCCTCGTTTCCGCGTCAATTCCGTAAAGCCTTCCGTGAAAATCCAGGTTTTCCTCGCCGGTGAGTTCGTCGTCCAGGCTCGGATCTTGGAATACCACGCCGATACACTTGCGAACCGCATCCTGATCGCGGCCCACGTCATGCCCGCAAACCGTGGCGTGGCCCGTAGTCGGCCTGACAATGGTGGAGAGAACGCTGATAAGGGTGGTTTTGCCCGCGCCATTAGGACCCAGGAGACCAAATAATTCCCCCTGTTCGATTCCCAAATCGACGTTGTCCAGGGCGGTTGTGTGGCCGAACCTCTTTGTGAGACCTGCGACCGTGATTATGGTGTGAGCCGAGGCGAGCCTCCTCGATGCTCCGGAGACGCAGCCCCCAGAGATCTATTTTCTTAGCTTGTCCTTGAGAATGTCACCGAGCGTGCCAAGCGAATCACCTCCCGCTCCGCTACGCTTGAAATCCTTGAACTGGGACTCTTCCCGGCGTTCCTTCAGACTTCTGGCGCTCAAAGAGATCTTATTGCTGTCCGGATCGACGCTCAGCACTTCAACGTCAAGCGCTTCGCCTGCGGCAAAGCGCCTCCTCAAATCTCCCGTCCTGCCGTCCGCGATCTCGGATACATGAAGCAGGCCGGTCCTTCCGCCGGGTAAGCTGACAAAGACGCCGTAGTCTTTCACAGCTTCCACGGTTCCCTGAACCACATCCCCTGGATTCAGTCGCGCGTATTCCTCAGAGCCCTGCGCATCGGGCTTTTGCATTTCAAGACTGATGCGCCGAGACGCCGGGTCCGACGAAAGAACCCGCACTTCCACCTGATCTCCTTCATTGAGCGCCTCTCGGGGGTGGCTTATCCTCCGACCTGCTCCGATTTCCGAAATATGCACCAGCCCTTCCACCCCAGGCTCCAATTCCACGAACGCCCCAAAGTTTGCCAGCCGCGTCACTCTGCCCAGCACGCTCTTCCCTTCAGGGAAGCGATCCGCAACCGTGAGCCACGGATCATCGAGGGTCTGCTTGCGACTCAGGGAGATGCGGCCGTTTCCCCAATCAATACTCAGGACCTTCACGTTGAGCCGCTGGCCCACTTGCAGGACTTCAGCCGGATCTTCTACCCGGCGCCAAGACAATTCGGAGAGGGGGATGAGTCCCTCTGCGCCGCCAATGTCCACGAAAGCGCCGAATTTGGCTAATTTCTTTACAACGCCCTCCAGCACATCGCCTACCTCCAAGGTCTGACGCAATTGAGCAAGCTGCAGCTCCCGATCCTCTTGGAGGATCTCCCGCCTTGAGAGCACCACATTGCGGCCTCTTTCAGAATATTCAGTAATACGGAATGCGAAGCGCTTGTTGATGTAATCCTCGGGTTTCCCGCCGGCCCGCAAATCCATCTGAGAATAGGGGCAAAAGGTCTCCTTCCCGAAGACAGAAACGGTATAGCCGCCTTTCCGTTCGCCCTTTACCACCCCTTCCACCGGAATTCCAGCTCGGTAGGCGTCTCGGAATGCCTCCTCGCCGGCTGCCGCGGTCATTTTGACGCTCAGGCGGATTTCCCCGTCTCGGGTGCTCACCACATAAGCAGTCAAGCTATCGCCTACCGCCACGGAAAGATTTCTCTCTTCATCCAACAGGTCTTCTCGGGCAATCACTCCTTCGGTCTTAGCGCCTATATCAACGAAGATCCATTCTTGGCCGATTGACACGATCGTTCCTTCTGTTTTCGCGTCTTTCTGAACCACTATGTCCCGGAGGGACTCGTTCGCGTTCAAGAGCTCCGCAAAATCATCATGCTGGTCCTCCACGGCTCCGTCCGACCAGCCTTCAGCCTCGGAAGACGTCCCGCGGCCCAGCCGGGAGCGGGTCGAGTCCTGGTCTACCATGCCAAGTCCTTTCGTCCATCGGGTTTTTTCTATTGTTACCTGTTTTCTTGGCCCCTTTCAAGACGAGCGTCCCTCAGGGCCGGTCTCGCGATGAAGCTTTGTCCCCAACGTGACGGAGACGCCGGTCCGTTGAGTCGTGATCGATCTTGTGATAACGTGAGAATGTCATTACCAAAAAGAGACGAGGAGCCAATGTCCTTTCTGGGGCGGAATGAGATTTCATGGAACGAACGCTACCGTCGATGCCTCTATTTTTTTCTCCGAGACGAATTGGACGCGCTCCTGGTCCATGAATCCCTGGTGAAATCGTACACCGCGTTTAGAGAGACGGGAAAGGAGTATCCTTTCGTAGAGATGCGCGAACTGAAGCCCCGCGCCAGGGTTGTTTCCCCCGAGTGTGCGGAACAGCGCCACTTCATGGCGGTCTTCAATGAAGAAGCCGTCCCCCCTGAGTGTAGGAATCACATCCGGTTTTTCGACTCGAACAAAGCTACCAAAGAAAACGTGGCGAGCTTGGCCCCTTTTGACCTGCGGGATGTCTTTCAGCAACGAATGCGTTTCTTCGATGACACGGACTTCCCAGGGCTGCTCACGCATCTGCTCGAATCCGACTTCGCGGTCCTCATCCAGCGAGACCACACGCTCAAGTCCAGATACCGCTTTGCGCTCTCCCACTTCCACGTGCGGATAGATTGGCCGGTGGCTGATGCGGCCGAGGACCTGGCCCGACGCCTGAGATACATCTCCAAAGACCTCTATGAAAAGGGCGAAAGATTGGCGGACGCCCTCCAACAAAAGCTCTACGAATACTACGGCTTCCACCACTCCGCCGGAGGGAGACGGACCGCTGCGCTGGTAGCAAAGCAGTTCATGGCCCAATTTGACTTCATATCCACCGTCTACGTGTCATCGGCGGAAGCCCGGACGCTGTACCGCTTGTCCGAAAGCGGCATTCAGAAGTACGTCCTTATTCCTATAACCCCAAAGGACCTGCGCGAGCTGGCAAGGGCGGTGGGAATGCGTGAAAAGCAGTTCGTCTCGACCTATTTACTTGAAAAAACACCCCATTACGGCGTGGGCATTTTCTTGGTGACCTACAAGCACAACGAGCACTCGTTGCCCCCTGCGGACGGCAAGCTGCGCGAACTGAATGCGGACTACTCCTGGACCAGGGTTGACCTGCAACTCCTCGTTCCCCCTCCCTCGAGCAAGGATGCTCGCCCTATTCCTTATTCCAGAGTTTATATGTGATTCAATTCAGAGGTCGCGCTCGGTGACCCAAAGGGCCCCGGGATGTGCGGCGTTCGTGGACTATGGCTCACCGGAGCGCTCCAATGCGGCAGCGGGAATCTGCCAAACGCGATGAGAATTACTCAATTTCCGAGCCGGTGGTCGTCATGGTGATCTTCCCGTGTTTCACTCCACGGGTCGATATGAGCAACTCCCCAACTTTTCTCACGTCATCCGAGCTTCCCCGCATGATGAGCACTTCCAGGCAGTTATGCGCGTCCAGGTGGACGTGGACCGCAGATATGATGAGCTGATGCTTCTTGTGCTGTATCTCCGTGAGCTTCTGCGCTAGTTCGCTCCGCTCGTGATCGTACACCACCGTAACCGTGCCCACGACCTCGTGATCGGACGCGGTCCACTGGTTTTCAACAAGTCTGTCCCTAATCAGATCTCTGATCGCCTCAGACCGGTTGGTGTACCCCTGGCCTACGATCAGAGAATCGAATTTTTCCAGCAGGTCGTCCGGAATCGATACCCCAAACCTGACCAAGTCAGCCATTACTCTTTCCTTCCAATTACGTGGGCAGTTACCCCCTGGCGCCCTGAGCGCGGTCGGGAATAAAAAGCAAGTATACATGAATAGGGCCGAATTGCCAGACTCGGTTTTGGGGAATAGCGCCGTTGAGGTGGGTCTGTCGCGAAAATCGACAATTGTGAATCGAAATGGACTCGGGCGAAGGGCGGCCAACCCGGGCCGCCGTTAGCCCACGGCTTTAACTTTTGGTTCTTCCGCCTGTTTTTCTTGCTCTTCGATGCTCTCGATTATGCACTGGGCCACCGGATTGGTAACGGTATAGATCATTTCCAAACCTTGGCGAGTTGATTGAATCACGCCTCGGCTCTTCAAATGGATGAGGTGTTGTGACACAGTGGCTTGGTTCAGTCCGAGGCACGCCTGCATGTTCTTCACGTTGCAGCCCCCGACCTTCACGAGACCGTACACGATCTTCAGGCGAATGGGGTGTCCGAGCGCCTTGAAAATACCGGCTCTTTCGCTGAAATCCTTCTTCTTTATTTCCGCAAAAAGCCTGTCCATCTCCTCAGAAGTTGGACTGCTCACGTCGGTTTCCAGCGCTGCCATCTCTCTATCACCCCTGCCCTGGTCTTTCGATCTTCCCCTCTTCACGATTCTTGCTCTCGTTCCCGGGACCGGGAGCGCATGAGGCGCTCATTCAGGTGGAAACCCCCATACGCGGGAGTATCCACCGGTTCAGGACAAACCACCCAGCAAGTGCAAGAACAAGTATCCAGATCTCCACTGCTGCTCCTTATCCTCCCGGCGAACCTGGAGCGGTCCAGGCTTCATACGCGGGAGTCCCGCCTCTTCATTCTATATATAGATATATCTGAATATACTCGTTCCGTCAAGAAACTTTTTCCGCGCAACGCTCTTCATTCCCCGGGCATAAGGGCTATGGCTCACGTTCGATAACGATCCGCACCGCGAGATCGTCGAAGAGGTGATATCCTGATCCGCCCGATGCCAACACATCGAGAACTTCATCCGGCTTGTTGACTCGCACGCCGCCCACTACTCGCACCCCGCGTCGGAACAGAGGTTCAGGAAGCAGGCTCGCGGTCGGTCCTATTACGGCGATTTCCGCGCCGGCTTTTGCTGAGCGGAGGATCGGCTCCAGCGTATGGTTAATAAGCGTCACGCCCGTCACTATCAGGACATCCGCTTGTCGGATAACCTCGTCTGACTGCTCGGCCGGAACGTAATGAGTCAGTTCGTCTTCGCGGAGAGTGCGTGGGTCCTGCTCAACAACCCACCATTGGCCGCCGCGCTTCTTGAGCGCTCTCAGAGTGGGTATGAATGCTCCCACCAGGGCCACTGACTTGTCGCGAGGCATCTTGACGGCTTCAAGCGCGTCCATTCGCTCCTTCACGGCATGTCCGCCGGTCAACCCTCGCGTCCAGCATGTTGCGCTAAGGGCATTGAGAGCCGCGATTGCAACCGCGGTCTTAATTGGCTCCTTGGATTTCAATGCGCCCAGAAGGCTCTTCACCTTGGTCCCGCGAACGCGCGTCGGATCAAAGGCCCTGGCAGCGGAGGTCGGGCAGCAGACGGCTTCCGGGATTTCTTTTATGGGAGTGAAACTTACTCCAGCGGCTCCGTTGGATAACTTGACACCCGTGAAGAACAGGCCGACGACCAGACGGTCTACGGTGAGATCCTCCGCTTCATGCCCCAATCTCTCTCTTGCGATGGCAGCCGCCTCTCCGAGCACGCCCATGCCTCACCTCTTTGTCTATGAAAATATTGCTGCGGGATTATTCGGTTAAGGCAAATGAATGATACCCCAGCGACCTTCACAGGTGGTTATAATGAGTCGAACATATTGGCACAATACCCTACATGTCAAATGACCGAATTTGGATTCTTCGATCGACTCCTTCATCGATTTGTTGGGCGGAGGATCATAAGACACGACGCTTTTTCTCTTGTGAAGGGCATACGGGCGTGGTATCTCTAGCAGCATACGGGCTCATATTCGAATTTCAGCTTTAGAGGGACCTGCGGATCGCCCCTAGCGAACCGCAGGGGGGGATGTGTTGATGAAAGCAAGAGTAATCGCGGCTGTGGGAGTCGTTCTGTTTTGTTTCGCCTTTGCGTGCCCAGGCTTTTCCCAGGAGTTCGGCGCGACGCCGAGCGGAAGCCTTGGGTTCCTCTCCAGTCAAAGCATTTTGGGGGTGCAACCATCAAATGGTAACCCGGTCACGACCGGTTTCGTTCTTACGGCAGGATATGTGTTCGGCGGTCGCGGAGTGTCGGTCAATTACGTGGCCGCTGGTCCGACCGACGGGAATTCTGAGGACACCAAGGGGAATTACCCGTTGCAGGGTGTGAGACTCGGAGGTCTGGCGTCAGTCCCCTTTGGGGAACGAATGGGGCTTCTCCTGGGAGCCACCTACTTTATCCCCGCGGGTGATCAGGTCGCGAAAATATTTGCCGTGTTTCCCGGTGGCGCCACCGGAGATAAGACGTGGGACGGCAAGACCCAATGGTGGACCGCGGAGGCTGCGGTGAGGTACGGGTTGACATCCAACGCATTCCTGTTGGGCGGATTCCGTTATGATAACCTGTCCATCGCCCTGAATGCTCGCAACATCAGGGAGATAGTGGCATCCGGCACTGATACTGGGGACGCTACCTTCGTCAGCTACATTCCGTTGGTGGGACTGGTGCTGGACTACGGTAGCCTCCTGGTGGGGATTCAAGGGTTTCCCTATGTGCCCGGAACCGCATACAGCCAAGGATCTTCCAACGATAATGTTAACTTCCCAATCGTTGGGGCAGGACGCCAACTCTCGTGGAGCATCTTCAACGGGTCTTTCGCCTCTTCCAAGTTCCTTGAGGTCTTTGCACGGTACTCGACCAAGGCGTTTGGAGGGGAGTTGGGGTTATTTGGTGAGTGGAGTTATCTGGAGGCCGCCGTTAGGGTAGACGTTGAGGGCACGGCCTTCGCGTTGGCGCCTCCCCTTGCGCCGTTGGTGGATCTCGGCGCCGCTCTTGTCAAGTATGACGCGTCGTTGAACAGATCGGTTTGGGTCATCGGGGGGAGCTGGAGTATTCCATTCACCTCGCCGCTGTG
>VGSG01000016.1 GCA_016875095.1 Deltaproteobacteria bacterium | reverse complement strand
GCCCTGGGACGGCCTCCCCTCGGTCGAGGGGGAGGCTTGGGTATGAGAGGCTCAATCTTCTTCCACTGCTCATCAGTCAGATACACGACACGTTTGCTCACCGGACTTACCTCCGGCGAGTCAAATACACAACTTCTTCTAAAAGAACAAGCACTTAAATCGTGCGCGATTTCGCACGGTTAGTGCCCATAAGAGGTTTTGCAACCAGCTCTAGCACACTATCCTAGGCTGGAAAAGAGAACCGGGTGGAGTGGCGGGGCCCATTGACTGAAACGAAATCAACGGGGTAACTTGGAATGTGAAGTACGAAACCGGGCCGTAAGTGGAGGAAGGGTGTACTGAGACCTATGAATGTCGAGATCACGGCCTCATCCCGATTTGAGGATCTTATTGAGAGAGGTGTTCAAGATGAATAAGTCCATGAGAATGCTGAGCCTATTGTGTGGCCTCACAGCAGTTGTTGCGCTGGCGCCGGTCATTTATTTCGTGGCAACCGCAAGCGCTGATTTCGACCGCAATGCTTGTTACTCGAATTGCCCCTGCGAAGGCGACCCCCATATGTGGGGAGTTTGCGCGGAATGCAAGGAACAATGCGACGACGAATTCTGGAAAGATTTTGACGCCCGCATGGGAGACGTGGAGGGCAAGAAAAAGAAATCGTCCGACTAGCGAATGTTGCGGCTACTGACTCCTGAAAGCCGATGTTTCAATGTTGGGCGACCTGGCCACCACGTCAAGAGCGCGCACGTCCAGATGACCTTTTAACGCGGAGGAGGGGATCTCGTAGAGCCTCCCGTTGCAATTCGCGCTCCGCAACTTGAGATTGCTCAGGGTGTACTCAACCCATCCCCTGGATTTGAGCGTAGTTCTGTCCAGGACACGACCGACCACCAGTATGCTGTCCTTGGTCAGCCAAGGAGCTTGTTTCCAACACAACGACCCGCTCTGCCAAAACACATAGACCTTGTCCGCAGCGATACCGTTGATCCGGTCTCCCTGCGCGTCCAGAGCGCTGACTCTCGCCAAGAGAGCGTAACCCGCCCCCCCCGGTTTGGCCAAACTTCTGACGACAAAAACATTGTCTTGAGGGGCGAATCTGTAAGGTTTCGGTCTACCACGGAACAACTCATGATCTTCACTCAGGCGCATCACGCCCTTCATCGCGCTCTCTTCAATTTTGTACTCGGAGCTGAAAGGCCAAAGCACCTTCAGTTTCACTCCTGAATGCATGAGATAAAACCGGGCGTCATAAGGGCGAGGACCGATCAGATAAGAATCGTTTGAGACGTCTTTCATCAATCCGGATTCGAGGGCTTTCTCCAGGACCTCCCGATCCTCCAAGTAATGGTATCGGTGCAGCGAAACTCCCACCTGATTGTAATTGTAATTGATCCCGCAAACGAGACCGCCCGTCAAAGCCACGACCACCCCGATCCCCGACCCGAGGGAGGAAGACCTTCTATTGAAGACTTCAAACAACTTCCAGAACAGCGCGACGGCAAGCATCATTACGCCGAATACTGAAATGTACACGGGCAGATAGCCGATACCGAGACGGAGCTCTTCCTGGTACTTCCCGGTGAGAGCGATGAGAGGCGCGGGCATCATCCACAGGCCCAAACCAAGCAACAGCATGGTCTTCGTGGATCGAGGCGATGCCTCACAACCGTAGCTGATCCACAACCTGCCGACCAGGTAACAGAGAACAGCCCATAGAGCGGAAACAACAAAAATATCCTCCAGCCAGCATGTCACGGCATAGTCGAACGCGTTTGGGAAGAGCCAAAGATTGTTGATGTAATGGGTCAAAGGAATAGCCGCATAGATCTGTTTCAGAAAAGTTACGGCCGAAGCGATCGGATCGTAATTGAGCTTGACTCCTTGATACGCGGACCCAAAGACCAGTCTTATGAAGACCGTTACGGCGGCGTTTGCCGCCGCGACCCAGAAGAAGGGAAGAGACATCCTCAAAGTTTCTCGGAGCCTGCTTTTGCCCAACTCGGAATAGGCGACCAGAAAATGTAAGACAAAGAACGCGTAGGTTATTTCATAGAGCAACGAGCATAAAGCATAGAAGAGAACGCTCAGCCCAAAATGGTAACGCTTTCCGTTTCTTAAATAAAACAGGAACATAATCAGAGAGAGGAAAAGTAGTAGAGCTATAATTTCAAGGAGGAAGTAGTACGCTATAAACGCGTCATGATAACCCCATCGGAACTGGAAAAAGGCCGGAGGCAAGAGCATGGACAACAGGCTCGACCATCGACAGGAAGTGATCAAATATACAAGGTAGCCGAACAAAATGACGTTTGACAGCACAAAAGCTATTGTGAGAGCCTTGTACGCAAATCTGTCCAGATAGCAAAAAACCAGTATTCGATACGACAACAAGGGGTGCCATCTTCCCAGCGTTATCCAGCCCACCATGTCGTCCCACGCGAGTTGAAGACAGCTCTTTCCGGCCAATAAGGAAGCGCCTCTGGCCGACGATTCGTACACCTCATCGTCGCATAAGAAACCAGTGTCAAGCGTCGGCAAAACCGTAATGAGATTCAGGAGTAAAACCAATGCGGCGAGCGCGTAGAACATATTCTTGTCGGAGATAATCGGCTGAGCCGCCTGTTTGTTCAAGGCAGGGACACCTCTCGTTCCGCAGGGGCGGTTGCAGCTCGGTCACAGCTTCCGCCGCGGTCTGGAAAAACAGGACAAATGGTAGCATATTCAATGGCGCCGGGAAAGAGAAAGACCGTGAGGCACGGCAAAGGATTGGGGCAATCGAGGAAGAAATCCATGTTTCCCGCCCGGGGAGAAGCCAAGCGACCGAAAAGGGAATAGGCGACACGACCATTCTCCTGGGCGCGCACATGTCCATAGCAGGGGGAGTTGACGAGGCCATAGACCGCGGGGCGGAACTCGGATGCACGGCAATCCAGATATTCACGAAAAACGCAACGCAATGGAAGGCTCGTCCGCTCCGGGCCGAAGAGGTGGGGGAGTTCAAAAGGAAGCGCTCTGATTCCGGAATACTGGTGGTGGCCCACGACTCATATCTCATCAATCTCGGATCCCCTGACGCCGCGCTTTGGAAGAAATCCGCGGCCGCGTTTCTCGACGAGATGGAGCGAGCCGAAGCGTTGGAGATTCCTTATCTCGTGATGCATCCGGGAGCGCACAGGGGCGCAGGAACTCAGGCCGGTCTTCGGAACGTCGTCAAAGCCTTTGATCAGCTACTCCAAAGCACGTCCGGCTTCCGCGTGAAGATTCTCCTGGAGAACACCGCCGGGCAGGGAACCGCTCTGGGAGATACATTCGAGCAATTGGGCAAGATTATGGACGACACGATCAACCCGGAGAGGTTCGGCGTTTGTATCGACACCTGCCATGCGTTCGCCGCCGGGTACGATCTTAAGACGCCGCGCACGTATGAGGCGGTGTGGAGCGAGCTGGATCGATGGGTCGGACTGGAGAGGCTTAAACTATTTCACCTGAACGACAGCAGGAAAGGATTGGGAGAGCGTGTGGACCGCCACGAGCACATAGGGCGGGGAATGCTCGGTCCGGGCCCCTTCCGTAAGATCATGAGCGACGACCGCTTCAGAAAAGCGCCCAAGATCATCGAGACACCGAAAGAGGCCGACGGCAAAGACATGGACCCCGTTAACCTGGGCATCCTGCGCGACTTCGCCCGAACACGTTGATTTCTCAAGGCCCTTCGAGAAATGATTGGGCATAACCATGAAGTCATGAGGTCCTTCACGGGTGGTCTCCTTTTCTGATATGGTTGGCGCTGTGGATAGCAATGACCGGCCCTCCGCGCGGCGAAGTGAACGGTCGGTCATAGGATCGCCGTCCGAATGGGAGAGTTCTCCGGGGAGCGGCGCGCCTCACACTGAGTCATAGGCATCGCAGAGGCAAGGCGGCCTCCGGGTGTGCGAGGGTCAATCCGTATGAAGCCGGGGATGATCATACTCAAGACAGCCAGAGAAATTGAAATCATGCGGGAAGCCAATCTCATCGTTGCGGCTGTCTTGAATTGCATCGGGGACATGGTGCGTCCGGGGATTACCACGGCCGCGCTTGACAAAGCGGCCGAGAAAATGATCGCGGACGCCAAGGCCAAGCCTGCGTTCAAGGGCTACCGGATGAGAAACAATAAACCGTATCCGGCTTGTATTTGCGCTTCGGTGAATGAAGAGGTGGTTCATGGGATCCCCGGGCCGCGGGCGCTCGAAGAAGGTGACATCGTGGGCGTGGACGTGGGAGTGATCTACAAGGGGTTCGTCGGAGATGCGGCCATGACGTATGCCGTAGGCGAGGTGTCACCCGAGGCCGCGCGGCTGCTCAAGGTGACGCAGGAATCGCTCTATAAGGGGATCGAGCGGGCGGTCGGGGGAAATCGCCTGCAGGACATATCGGCCGCGGTCCAGGAGCATGTGGAATCAAACGGATTTTCGGTGGTTCGGGACTTCGTGGGTCACGGTATCGGAAGGACCATGCACGAGCCTCCACAGATCCCCAATTACCGGGGCGTGGGCTGGAACCCTCGCCTGGAAGTAGGTATGACCCTTGCTCTGGAACCCATGGTGAATCAAGGGTCCTGGCGGATCAAACTGCTCCCTGACGAGTGGACCGCGGTGACGACCGACGGAATGTTATCCGCCCATTTCGAGCATTCTATCGCCATAACGAACAACGGACCCGTGATTCTGTCGCGTCCGTAAGCGTCTCTCCGAGGTGGTCGGATTGGAAGCGGAAGGCTCAAAGCCAAAGCGAGTCAAACGATACGACATGATTCGACCCTTGGGCAAAGGGGGGATGGGAAAAGTATACCTCGCCATGGACCGAATCATTCGGCGACCCGTCGCCGTGAAGCTCTTTAGCCTCAAACGCATGGTAAATCCCGGGAGCCCCAAAGAGAAGGTCCTGCGCGATTTCTTCTTCGAGACCCAAACCGCGGGCGCCCTGCTTCATCCCAATATCGTGGTGATTTACGATGTGGGCAAGACCGGGGAGATCCTGTACATCGTTATGGAGTTCGTCTACGGGAAGACCCTCCTCCAACACCAGCGATCAGGAGGCTTCAGCATTCAAAAATCCCTGGAGATCGCCTATGAGCTTGCTCTGGCCCTCGACTACGCGCACTCCAAAGGCGTGGTGCACCGAGACATCAAGCCTGAGAACATCATCGTCTCCACGCAAGGTGTCCCGAAGATAACCGACTTCGGCATCGCGCGCTTCCGTAAGCACCTAAAAAAGCAGAGGCATGCCTTGGTGGGATCGTCTCGTTTCATGTCTCCCGAGCAAGTTCTGGGCCGCGAGCAGGACCATCGGGTGGACATCTACCAAATGGGAGTGGTGCTCTACGAGTTATTGACGCGACAGGCCCCGTTCAAAGGCAAGGACGTGCAAGAGACCCTCTCCAAAATCTGCGCTGAGGCCCCTTTGCCCCCGGGGAGGATCAATCCCGAGGTAACCGAGGCTGTGGACCGCATTGTCGAGCGCTGCTTGGATAAGGACCCGGGCAAACGCTTTTCCACGGCCGGTGAGTTGGCCGGTCGGCTTGGGGAGTGTCTCAAGTCGGGTGTGCATCGGGGCCTCGCCTTTGATCGAGACCTGGTGGAACGGCTCAAGAAATTCCAGCTCTTCGCCCAGTTTACAGAGACAGAACTCGACGAAATGGCCAAGGCCGGTGAATTCGTCACTTGCGGCGCGGGCGAGTATGTAATACGGGAGAACTCCGCGGATTCCGATTTCTTCGTCCTGCTGGAAGGTAATGTGAAGGTGGTAAAAGGCGCACGGGTCCTCTCCAATTTTCTTCCAGGCTCCTGTTTCGGCGAGATCGGCGCGTTCGCTCGACGGAGGCGGTCCGCGTCGGTCGTTGCAGTGGAGGATTGCACGCTCCTGCGCATCAACACTCTGCTTTTCAATCAACTCGACCCCGCGCTCCAGCTCAAGATGCTCCAGATTGTGGTGAGAGATCTGGCAAATCTGGTGATATCGCTGGATACGGAGATCATGCAGCTCACAGCGGGCGCGGTCCCCCGCGAGGGCATGGTGACGGTTTGCCCGCTCTGCGGATTTGATAACGAAGCTCCCATCGAGGTCTGCCCCCGGTGCAGCGTCATTCCGTACGGGTATGAGGCCTCGCCCAGGAGCGCCCCCGAAACGCTGACCGGCGAAGAGAACTCCGCCACCGAGGAAATTACTTCCGGGGACCTCACTGACTGGGCTATCTAGGATTCAGGCTAGCGACGGAACATTTTGCGGTTCCCGCGGGCGCGAATTCTTGTTGATGGTTGATTGATGCCCGATCCCAAGCGTCTATTCCGAGGCAAACGAATCACTGTCATGGGGCTGGGACTGCTCGGTCGCGGCCTCAAGGATACCCAGTTCCTCATACGGTGCGGCGCCCGGGTTACGATCACGGACCTGAAGAGCGAAGATGAGCTCGCGCCGTCTCTCAAAATGCTCGACGGCCTGGATTTTAGAATCAAACTGGGGCGTCACGACCCAGAGGACTTTATCCATGCCGATATGATTCTGCGAAATGCGGATGTGCCCCGAAGTTCCGAGTTTCTCGCCGTTGCCACGGATCACGGCGTGCCGATCGAGATGGACGAATCGCTCTTCTGCAAGCATTTTGAAGGCCAAGTAGTCGGCATTACCGGCACACGGGGCAAGACCACCACCACCGTGCTCACGCACAGAATTATCTCCTCGTTTCGGCCCGGGGTCTTTCTAGCCGGCAATATCATGGGTGAAGCCACATTGCCCCTCCTTGAGCAGGCCGGGCCGGCCGATATCGTTGTCCTGGAGCTTTCAAGCTGGCAGCTCCAGGGTTTCCACAACGCGCGCCTCTCGCCGAACGCGGCGGTTTTCACCAACATCCATGCGGATCATCTCAACCGGTACTCGGGGATGGACGAGTACATCCGGGACAAGAAGGCGATCTACCAGTACCAGGCGGGAGACGACTTCTGCCTCTTCAACAAGGATCAGCCGGAGACTGCCGCGCTCGCGGACGAAGCTCCCGCGGGGAAGGCGTTCTTCAGCGTCAGTGAAATACCCGAACAGTGGTCAATTCTTTTGCCGGGCGCTCACAACCGAGAGAACGTGGCAGCCGCGGTCTGTCTCACCAGAAAGCTGGGGGCGCCTGATGAGATCATCCGAGGGGCGGTGGAGACGTTTCAAGGAGTGGAGCACCGTCTCCAATGGCTTGGGGAGAAAAACGGCATAGGGTTTGTCAACGATTCCACCAGCACCACGCCGGTCGCCGGTTGCGCGGCCCTGGCAGCGCTTCAAGGCAGGCGCATACTCCTCATCGCGGGGGGCGCGGACAAGAAGTTGGACCCTGCTCCTTTCGCAATCGCCGCGGCGGAGAAAACGGAAAAGATAGCCCTTCTGGAAGGTGAAGGCACGGTTGGGCTTGAGCGAGAGCTGGCGCACGCAGGCGGGATCAACAAGGTGGTGGGACGGTTCAACGATCTGAGTAAAGCCGTGCGTGCGCTGGTGGCTGAAGCGCAGCCCGGGGATGTGATTCTCCTCTCGCCCGGATGCGCATCATTCGGACTTTTCCGGAACGAGTTCGACCGCGGGGAGCAATTCATCAAGATCGTGCAAGAGATCCTTCGATAGTCGTGGACGGCTCGATTCATATGACCATATCCGGTCCCTGACCTTGGCGCATGAACTTCTCACCGTCCAGTTCCATGATCCAGACACCGTCTTTGACGTGCGGCGCCACATCGACGCGCCATGTCCGTGTAAGCCACAGAAGGCCGATAGACAAAGTACGCTCCTCAATAGTCACCACACCGCCGGTTAGCGAAGTGTTTCGAGTTTTGAAGTCACCTCTTCCGTCCGGATAAACCCGGATGACGGTCCCCAGGTTCCCATGCCATTCCCCCGCGTACGCCATTTGTTGAGCCGGAAGTGGCGAGGTTTTGAAGGCCTTGAACAGGTCGGTGAACACAGGCAGGCGGGGAGGGGAGATAAACGCAATCACCATCGTTGTGACGAAGAGCGCCATTCCCACCACCCCGAGCCCCATGCCCAGTTTAAGCGCTCCGACCCGTTCGCCGGATATCTGACCGGCTTGGATGCGTCGCAAGTCCGTTCGGCCCAGGATCCAAGCGACAAGTCCCAACGGCCAGCAAAGGCAGAGCGACAAGAGACCCAGGAGCAGGACCAGATCCGCGCGATTCCTCGGCAGAGCGCCTGAGGACGGTTGGGGCTCGCCCGCGCTGACGGACCCCGGGGGCTCAATGGATTTCGGCTCTTTCACAAAACGCTCCCATAGAACAAAACAGCGCTTGGCCTCGATCTTTCATTTGCCGGGGAACGACTCGACTAGGCGGGTGTCACGGGCAGCGCGCAAAAAGAAGCCCGACGGTCATGACAAAAAGGGTATGGCTCCATAAAAGGAGGATACGGTCGTTCCGCCGGGCGACTGCAAGGCTAGCGCACGCAGGTTAAACTCGGCGCGTCCAAATGTCAAGAAGGATGTGGTGAAAACTGTAATCTCTTTCAGTTACACGGGACGAAAGAAAGGCCCCGGTGAGTCTTATCGCTTCGATAATCCCCCTGTATCCCTCTTTAGAAAAGGGGGAAGAGGCGCTACCTATCTCCCTTTGGTAAACGGGGCCTGGGGGATTTTCCCTGGGATAACAGAACGCGGACGTGCAAAAGCTTTTGCACGGTTGACGATCTCTCAAGGGCCTTCCGGGCTCCGGCGCCATTCGCGCATGAAGCGCACCAGCACTGGCGGTAGAATTCGCACCGAGCGCCGAAAGTTGCGTATGAAAGCTCTCCAGCGCAAAGCCCCCAACAGATTGGAGGGCAGGCGCCTCGGACTGCGCCACAACCCTCTGAAAACCGCCGGGTCAGGCAGGGGAGGCGAATCTACGTGGTCTGAAATCACCCGAAGAGAAGCGAACGGCACGTCCAGTTTGCGCGCTTCAACGGCTATGCTGTGGCTTTCCATGTCCACCGCGTGCGCTCCGGTCGATCGATGGAGAAGCTCCCGTTGGCGTGGATGAAACACAGCCTCATTCGAGGTTGCCAGGCGCCCGATTCTGTGGCGCAGGCCCACGTGAGCCACCGCGTCAGCGAGCCTATGCACGAGGAATTCCGACGAGGAGAGGACCAGGTCGGGTCGAGCGGCATCGACCGTTTCCGAGGAGATAATGAGGTCATGCAAAGCAAGTTCCGGCGCCAGGGCCCCTGATGTGCCCACACACAGTATGGCCGACGGCCGTTCGAGCAATGCGCGCACACATGCGGCAGCCCGCTCGGGACCGACTCCGCACTTGACGATCAGGAGATGACGGCCTTCAAAAAACGCCTCTCGGCGCCAAGCTTTGCCGCTTGACCACTCTCGTCGCACTTCGACACGCTCCAGAAAGGGCGCGGCTTCTATGCCCATGGGGAAGACGAAACAAAGGGCGCGCATTTCGCTGTTCATGATTCTCACCGGAGTATATAGTAGGCCAATTTAATTGAGCATGCCAGACTGATGTCGCACGCAAAGCTGGATAGCATCGACAAGAAAATCCTTATGGCCCTCCAGGGAGACCTCGATGAGTCCCCGGAACCGTACGCAAAGATCGCTCACGAGTTGACCATATCGGAGCAAGAGGTAATCCGACGGATCCGTCGCATGCAGGATCAAGAGGTCATCCGTCGGATCGGGGCTATGATACGGCACATCGAGGCTGGGATAGAATTTAACGGTATGGTGATCTGGGCCGTGGAGCCGGACCGCGTCGACGAAGTAGGCCGGTTGTTGACCCGATTCCCGCAGGTGACTCATTGCTACGAGCGCCCGCCGTTCGGAGCAAAAGGCGCGCGGCTCTTTACGATGGTTCACGCCTCTTCTAAAGAGGGGTGCCTCGACGTTGTCAGGCAAATGTCCCAGGCTGTGGGCGTAAAGGATTACGAGATCCTCTTTAGCGAACGCGAGCTCAAGAAGACCAGCATGACCTATTTCGGAGACGATGAGTAGCAGAGGAAGAACATCATGCCCGGCGCAAAGATATCGGAGTTGTTGTATCAGCAGGCAAGGCAGGTGATCCCCGGGGGGGTGAATTCACCGGTCAGGGCTTTCAAGGCCGTCGGCCTTCCACCCCGCTTTATTCGTTCCGGCAAGGGATCCCGGATCGTAGACGAAGACGGAAACGAATACATCGACTACGTGGGCTCATGGGGACCTCTGATTCTCGGACACGCGCATCCACGGGTCTTGGAAGCCTTGGAAGAAGCCATGAAACGCGGCACGTCCTTTGGCGCGCCCACCCGCGGCGAATTGGAAATGGCCCAAACCATCACAGAGATGGTCCCCTCCATCGAAATGGTCCGATTGGTCAATTCCGGGACCGAAGCTGTAATGAGCGCCATCCGATTGGCCAGGGGTTACACAGGCCGGAACAAGATCATAAAGTTCTCAGGGTGTTACCACGGCCATTCCGACGGCCTCCTCGCAAGCGCGGGCTCAGGAGCGGCCACCTTCTCAGTTCCTGACTCTATGGGCGTGCCGGAAACCGTGGTAGGAGAGACGATCGTCCTCCAGTACAACAAACTGGATCAGGTGGCCGCGTGTTTCAACGAGCACGCCGATTCGGTGGCCGCGGTAGTTCTGGAGCCCGTCGCGGGAAACATGGGTGTTGTGCCGCCACAACAAGGGTTTCTCGCGGTACTCCGGGACCTCTGCGCCAAGCACGCGGCGCTGCTCATCTTCGATGAAGTTATCACCGGCTTTCGGGTGGCGCCGGGGGGCGCGCAAGAGCTTTACGGAGTAATCCCGGACCTCACCTGTCTGGGGAAGGTCATAGGCGGTGGGCTCCCCGTGGGGGCTTTCGGCGGCCCGCGATCCATCATGGAGTCTCTCGCGCCCGAAGGAGGGGTGTACCAGGCAGGGACCCTGTCAGGGAATCCTTTGGCCGTGGCCGCGGGACTGACAATGCTCAGGCTGTTGCGGACCGGGGAGGTCTATCGAGAACTGGAGAGCAGATCGGCGAAACTCGCGAAAGGTGTCAAGGACATTCTGGCCGGAAAAGGCATTCCCCACACTTTGCGCCGCGTGGGGTCAATGATGTCGCTCTTTTTCAATCCCGGCCCTGTCACTTGTTATGAAGAGGTTCTCACTTCGGACAGGGGCGCGTTTGTGAAGTTTTTCTCTCGGATGCTGGATCAAGGGATCTATCTGGCGCCATCCGCGTTCGAGGCCTGGTTTGTGAGCGCGGCTCATTCGGAGGAGGACATTGAGCGGACGTTGGCCGCGGTGGAGCAGAGCGTTTAGTGGCACGCTCCGAAATATCGTAGCACTCTGGAATTGCTGAACATTTGCCTTGATTTTGCGCCGTTTCTCATCTATGTTAGGCCCTTGCCAGGGGTGCAAGGCTCATTCCAAATGAATCGGCGCCGCTTCTTGCCCTTCGCGTTTCAAGAAAACTCAATATGAGCGAATGAACGACAAGTCTGGGGCTTGAGGCGGACCAGTGGGGGAACTTTGAATGAGCTCCCGCCGGTCTCTTAAGTCAACGTGAAAAACCAACCGTTCCCGAAACTGCTTAGAGAAGGAGGTAGCTTATGGACAAGCCCATCGAGATGCCAGAAAGGTTGGTGGAGAAAGGGGTGTCACGCAGGGACTTCATGAAGTTCTGCGGCTTGATGGCAACCGTTCTGGGACTTCCCATGTCATTTGTTCCGAGAATCGCTGAGGCCGCCGCAAAGACGCGTCCCACGGTCGTCTGGTTGAACAACGCCGAGTGCACCGGGTGCGTGGAGTCATTCATACGAACCACCCATCCGTGGATCGCGGACATCGTCCTGGACGTTATCGACCTGGCCTATAACGAAACCATAATGGCAGCGGCCGGCGACCAGGCGGAGGAGATTCTCAAGAAGACCGTGGCGGAACAGAAGGGCAAGTACATCTGCATTTGCGAAGGGGCTATCCCGACCAAAGACAACGGGGCTTACGGGCAGATCCACGGAAAAACAATGTTGGAGATGACTACCGAGGTAGTGAAGAACGCGGCGGCGACCATCTGCGTGGGTAGCTGCTCTGCCTTTGGCGGCGTGCAGGCGGCAAAACCCAATCCTACCGAAGCCAAGAGCATCTCGGCGGCCACCGGCGTCAAGACGGTCAACATTCCGGGATGCCCTCCCAACGCGGACAACATGGTCGCAACCGTGGTTCATTACCTGCTGCTGGGCAAACTCCCCGCGCTCGATGACAAGGGCCGGCCGCTGTTCGCCTACGGGTACCTCATCCACGACAATTGCGAGAGAAGAGGCCATTTTGAGAATGAGGAGTTCGTAAAAGTGTTCGGTGACGAAGGCGCGGCCAAGGGTTACTGCCTGGCGAAAGTGGGCTGCAAGGGGCCGGACACCTTCAACAACTGCCCGAAGATTAAGTGGAACCAGGGAACCAACTGGCCGGTGGGCGCAGGCCATCCCTGCATCGGGTGCAGCGAACCGGATTTCTGGGACGCTATGGCCCCCTTCTACGTCGCCAAGTACTAATCGGGCGGAAGAGCCGATCCGAGCTCTGTGAGATCAGCTTTTCAAAAGGAGCGAAGCAATGGCAAGAGTTGTGGTTGACCCAATTCCAAGGATAGAAGGCCACCTCCGTATCGAGGTCGAGATAGCAGACGGGAAAGTCAAGGACGCGTGGAGCAGCGGCACACTCTTTCGTGGCCTGGAGATCATCCTCCAGGGGAGAGACCCAAGGGATGCTCATCTGCTCACCCAGCGCTCCTGCGGCGTGTGCACCCTGGTGCACTCTCTGGCGAGCGTCAGGGCTGTGGAAGACGCGCTCAAGATCCAAATTCCCACAAACGCGAGAATCGTCCGCAACCTAACCCACGCGGCCCAGAACGGCCATGACCATCCGGTCCATTTTTATCAACTGTGCGCGCTTGACTGGGTTGATGTGGTCTCAGCGCTCAAGGCAGACCCCAAGAAGGCCGCGGAACTCTCCGACAAAGTCAGCGGCCGCCCTCAGAGCAAGAAGTACTACGAAGGCCTAAAGGGCAAACTCAAGGCATTCGTGGATTCAGGCCAGCTTGGCCCCTTTGCCAACGCATACTGGGGCCACCCGGCGTACAAGTTGCCCCCCGAAGCAAACCTGATGGCTGTCGGTCATTACCTGGACAACCTCCGCCAGCAGGTCTACGCCGCGCAGATGACCGCGATCTGGGGCGCAAAGAACCCCCACTTGCAAGGTCATCTCCCCGGTGGTGTCACGGTGATCGAGCAGCTCGACGCCGACCGTATTTCCCATTACCTCTTCATGCTGCGTGAGCAGATCAAGTTCGTTGAGGAAGTATACGTCCCTGACGTTTTGGCGGTCGCGTCATTCTACAAAGACTGGTTCAAGATCGGCGGCAATAAGAACTTCCTCTGTTATGGCGACTTCCCCGAAGGTGATAAAGAGCCCGACACGTTCTACTTCCCAAGAGGAGCGCTCGTGGACGGCAAGCTTGCGCTGGTCCCGGTGGATCCGGCCAAGATCACCGAAGATGTGAAGTGCTCGTGGTACGAGGGTGACAAGCCGCTCAACCCGGCCGTGGGCGAAACCAAGCCTCTCGGCGGCGACCAGCTCAAGGGCGCGGTCCCCAACACCAAGGACAAAGACGGCAAGTATACGTGGCTCAAAGCGCCCCGGTACGACGGCAAGGCAATGGAAGTCGGACCGCTTGCCCAGTGCCTTGTCTCGTACGTCGGCGGCAACAAAGAGATTAAGGAGACCGTGGACGGAGTGCTCAAGGCGCTCGACGCCAAACCCGACGCGCTCTTCTCCACCCTGGGCCGCATAGGCGCGCGGGCAATCAAGTGCCTGGTCAATCTCAAGCGAGCCGAAAAGTGGACCATGGACCTCATCGAGAACATCAAGAAGGGCGATACCAAGACTTTCACCGATTACAAACTCGATGAAAGCGTCAACGGCCAGGGTTTCGGCCTGAACGACGTGGCGCGGGGATCCCTCGGACACTGGATCAACATCGAGAAGGGCAAGATCAAGAATTACCAGCAGGTGGTCCCGTCGACCTGGAACCTGGGTCCGCGAGACAATGCGGGCCAGAAAGGCCCCGTGGAGAACGCCCTCATCGGCACCCCGGTGGCTGATCCCAAGAAGCCCCTGGAAATCCTCAGAACAGTCCACTCCTTCGACCCGTGCATCGCGTGCGCGGTCCACGTGATCGATCCGCAGACCAATGAGGTGTACAAGTTCCGAGTAAGCTAGGGACTAACGCCTCTTAGATTGAGGAAGGACGGCGGTTGCGCCGTCCTTCTTTTTTTGTCCCGTCGGTCCCCGCGCCAGATGCTATCGGAATATATACGAATAATAATATAAGCCTAAGTATTGAAACTTAATTAATACTAGAGCGTCTCATAGTAACAGGGGACACCGAAATGCGAATATGCCGGAGGTGACTATGACATCAGCTTTTCAAGAATTTTCCAAGACGTATGATCAGTTCCTCGGAAAATTCCCAAAGCATCCCCTCGCGGAGGAGATCCGCAGGGCCATAGGACGAAACCGATTCCCCGATGAAAAGTGGCTGAAGTCCTATACTCGTCAAATGAAGGAACTCCTGCTACCGCTGTGGCTCCAAGCAAGTTGAAGCGCTCGACCCGCTGTGTCCGACAACCGCGTGCGCGATAAGTCTCCCGGGAAAACATCCTCTCCGCGTGCGCCGCGACCGTTCCTCCGCCGGGCAGATCGTCAGATATCGCGCCCCGACTCTGGTGTCATACAAATAAATCCGCAGCGCATCCATGATCGTTACGAGGGCGGGCAGCCCGCAGCAATCTCCCAGGCGCCAAAAAAAAGATTGTTCCGCGAGGCGCGGGATCGTTTCGCTCCTCGCTCATTTCGGAACGATGAGGAGCGGCCGCTGCTCGCCTCGAACAATACGATCTCCCACCGAGGTCCCGCAGGCCGCGCAGAGGTATTCGTACTTGTCGCCCTCAGGGAGGACGAGCAGCAGCCGCTCTCGCACGGGCATCGATCGACCGCATTTTGGGCAATATAATTCAGTGGCCTGGAATTGCCGGAACTGACTTTTCTTTTTCGCCTTGGCCGCGGGTCGGACCGCGGTGGGCCTTCTCATTCGCACATTAGGCATTCGCACTCCTCACGTCTTACGCTAGAGCTGTTGTCTTGAGGAGAAGATGCGCATCCATTATTCCAAAGGTCAATTCTCGGTCAAGGGGGAAAGCGATAAGGAAGTATTGATTCAGTTGCTCCGGGGAGGAGAAACCGCGTAAAATACGGCAGCTTGTCATTCCGGAGGAAGCCGGAACCCAGTTCCTTCAATACTTTCCGGACTCTCGGAACCTGATCCGGAACACGATCCTGGGTTGGCCGGGGTGACTACATCGGGCCGTGGGATTTCGCTTGAGCCAACCCGATCGATCTCTTTTCCTCGCGTCAATGAATCTTTTAAGTAACCAAGTTCTGAGCCGAGGGAGTATCGAGCAGTCACATCGCGGCCATGTGGGGATCTCGCGAAACGAACGATCCGCGAAGAAGTCGGGGAACAGATACGGCCGTCAATTACTGAATTAGTTGACATTTTGATCGTTTAGGTGCTATTATATTGACAAATATCAATGTATTGTATAACGCCAACTCACGGGGACGCGTCGCGCGTCTCTAAAGTAGCTTCTGAGGTCTGCAATGAAGAGGGTCATCGGTATAGTTGCTGTCGCGGTTATCTGCGCAAGCGCAATGCTCACCACCGATCAGGCCGGCGCAATGCCGTCGTTCGGGCTACCGCGGGATGATGCTTGTTTGGATCAATTCTCTCCCGCGCCCTGCGTATTTCCTCCGGTCTGCAGCCCTTGCGCGGCGCCATGCCGGATTCCGGGGATCCAACGCCAAGCCGTTCCGTGCGCCATCCAGACGGCTTGCCCGTCCAAAAGGCTTCCCTGCCACGGGGTTTCGTACGGGGCCAACCCGTATCCGATTTTTCGGTAGGGCTCTCGATTTGAACTTGACATGGACGAGCATTTGGCTATCTTGATACCATAGATTGAGATGTCTTCGGGATCGGCCGTCGGCGCCGCCCGGCAGAACGTGTTCGGTAGAGAAGGGTATGGATATGTGTTTGAGGGCGCAGGCGCAGCGGAGTATTTACGGGCTGGTCGTCTGCTGCCTATTATCTCTCATCTGCTCCGCGCCCGCTATGGCAAGGGACAATTTCGTCCCGGATGTTCTGGTGAGCGTTATTCGACCCGGTGACACTCCCGAACTACAAGACAAGGGCTTCGGAATCGTCGAAACCATACTTTCCGTTCCCTTTGACAGACTCAAGACAGACAAAAACTATTGGCCTAAGGCGCTGGCGAGTCATGTGATGACCGGCCGCTACGGATGGGACAATGAGAACCGGTCCGTCCGCGACCGCGGCCTCGCGGCTCCCAATCTTCCTCTTCCGGGAATGGGGAGAGGTCTCTTGCCGCAGCGCTGGACGCGTGTTGCCTCTTTGGGCCCGACCGTGGTAATTCCGGGACCAAGACTATGGCCGCTTCTTCCTAATGGATCCGCGCTGAGAAAGACGGGGAGCTTGGTAGGGGATCCTTCCGGCCTCTATTCCGCGCTTGAAATCCATGTGTACCGCCGCGAGTACAAGCTACGGCTCATCGGCCTGAGAGGGACTGAGCAGAAGGTTCTCTTTGAAACAGGCGTCGGCCTGGGATCTGGGGAGTACCCCACCCCCAGCGGCCGGTTTTTCATTACCATGATCTACGATGA
This sequence comes from Deltaproteobacteria bacterium, assembly GCA_016875095.1. GTDB lineage: Bacteria > Desulfobacterota > Desulfomonilia > Desulfomonilales > Desulfomonilaceae > VGSG01. The sequence continues at coordinate 37,477 of VGSG01000016.1, read as the reverse complement.
CCACCCCTGGTGGATTCCGCCCGATCGCGAATGGGCCTGGGGGCAGTCTCCGAGCCGCACCGTATACGGCGGCCACATGATGCCCCTTTTGTCCAAGAGGGAGATGCGCGGTGGTCCGGGAGCGGATGAGGAAGAGTTCGACGCCGTGGCGCCAAAGGTCCAAATAATCGATTCCGGAGGATATCGGGTACACGGGACCGATTCGCCGTGGAGCATCGGGGGGAATCAATCTCACGGCTGCATCAGAATGAAGAACCACACAGTGCAAGAGCTTGCCAATAAATTGAAGATGTACGTTGGTGTCACAGGCCGCAGTCAATCCGCAAACGGCACGTACGTAACCCTCGCCAAACCGGTCAGAATCACCCTGCACTGATATATATGCGCGCCCCGCTGAGAGGGAGCGTGAGAAGAGTTTTGGATCTGTACAGGCGAGTGGGCTACATCTGCGCGCGTGCGCGCATCCGTCTGAAGGGACCGCTGTGGAAGAGGCTCTGAAGTTCATCGCGAAATGGCGTCTGGGCGATATCGCTAGTATTGTCAGTCTGGTGGTGGTCATTATCGGTTTCATACTCACGAATATCGGAGTCCATCGCTCGAGAAAAGCAGCAGAAGAAGCGCGGAGAGCCATAGCGCGCTTTGACACCATCTCCGCTGTTTCTGCAGCCATCCAGGCTTTAGAAGAGATCAAGACTCTTCACCGGGGAAAGGATTGGCACATCCTGCCCCACAAATATTCTGAGGTACGGAGGTCTCTCGTCGCTATTCGGGCGGCCAATCCCAACTTCAGCTCTGAGCACAAGACCGGCCTGATGAATGCCGTTACTCAGTTGGCAAATATGGAGAACGAGATGGACAGGCTGCTGGCTGTTGCAGAAACAGTTGACACGGATATTGCAGGACTTAATGCTATAATAAGCAGGCAGACGGACACGCTTAGTCGCATGCTTGTTGAGATTAAGAGAACCGAGAGGTAGGTGAGAAAAGATGCCCCAGATCGAGCGCAAGTTCAAAGAGCTTGTGATGAAACTCCATGCGCGAACGCAGCAAGGCGAGATCCCTTGGGAGACGACCGCTGGTCCTGACACGTTCCAGGTTGCTTTTCCAGATTATTCTGTGTCCCTGTCGCTTGATGAGGACGGCTGGAAAGTGACCTATGTTTTGAGCATTCGTAATGATCAGGGAAACATTATCGAGGTAATAAGGTCGGACATGGAAGGCGAAATCTCAGATGAGTACGGGCTTCAAAAGGCGATGAAGGAATTATATGAACAAGCACGTAGACAGGCATTAGGCGTGGAAAAGGCGATTGACGACCTCCTTGGTCATCTTGGTGCACCCTAATCTGACCCCTCACCGATGCCTTGGGCTTTGCGGACTGTTCCGACAGGAGGCTCACCTGGGTGAACTGAGAGGCGATTCTGCTCCATTCCATCTCAGAACTGACTCAACATGATTGTGGCTCGTAGCTGCTTCGGTCTTCTCTCTCCCACCTTAGATAAAGGATCTCATCTTCTCCCCATTTTCTTGCTTATCTCGGCAAACGGTATTTTGATCAAGAACGGGCGGCCGTGCGGGCAGACTTCCATTGCTCCGAGGCGGTCCAGATCTCTCAGCAGGGCTCGCACCTCCTCAGGCTGCAAAGTCTTTGACCCTTTGACCGCGGCATGGCAGGCCATACTCTTGAGCAACTCTTCCCGAAAGCGACGAGGATCGCCCCGCAGGCCGGTGTCGAGCATAACGTCAATCAAAGATCCGAAGAATCGCTCCAAGTCCGTGTCGCCGATCCAGGATGGGACCCCCTTTACCACGAAGTCGTTCTGGCCGAATTCCTCGATGCGGAAGCCCACGCGCTCCAGCAGTTCGAGATGCTGAGCGAGCGCACGTGCTTCCACAGGCGGATATTCCAGCACTCGTGGAATAAGCAGGTCCTGGCATTCGAAACCGACTCCCGAGTCGTCCACAGCCTTGAGCTCTTCAAAGAGCACGCGTTCGTGCGCCGCGTGATGATCCATGACGATCAGCTCATCATCGCTGTGCAGGATGAGAAAGGAACCGGGCAGAGACCCGAGAACGCCAAGGGTTGAGAACCGGCTTTCCGGCTCTTGCATTGGAGCAGGAGCGAGCGCGGGGAGCGACAGCGAAGGAACTGGCGAGGATATCTGCCCTCCAGCCGTGGCTATCGGCGCGAGCTGCTCACGTTCCCGCTCGTCTTTCACGTGCTGTAAGACTGGTGTAGTGGGAGGTTTGGGCAGAATCGGTTCCTTGGGCCCTGGGGGCGGAGTGAACGGCGCGCCGGTAAGGGCTTCGTACACGCCGTCCACGATGACGCTGAACACGAGTTGCGGATTGACAAAGCGCACTTCCGCCTTTTGCGGATGCACGTTCACATCCACCTGATCCGGGGGTAGTTCCAGGAAGAGCGTCGCCAGCGGATAGCGGCCTCGTTCGATCAGGTTGGCAAAAGCCTTGCTCACCGCGGAATTGATCAACCGATCGCGGACCGATCGCCCGTTCACGAAGGTGAGCACCGACCGCATATTCGACCGCGCGTACGGCGGTCGCGCCACAAATCCGTGGACGCGAATATCGTCGAGCGAGCGCTCCACCTGCATCAGGTTTTCACGCACGTCCCGGCTATACAACGTGTGCACGCGCTCCAGCGTGCTTCGCACAGCCGGCGCGTCCAGCTTGATCCGGCCGTCTTCGCGGTAGTGAATGCCGACCGTAGGATGAGCGAGGGCGAAGCGCGTAATCATCTCTTGAATGTGCCCCGCCTCCACAGAGGGCCCTTTGAGGAACTTACGGCGCACCGGCGTGTTGTAGAAGAGGTTGGCCACTTCCACCACGGTTCCCCTGGCCATTCCCGTCCGTTCCGACTTACGCAACACCCCGCCTTCAACCACGATGACCGCGCCGGAATCTTCAATTCCGTCGTACGTCATGAGCCTGAGCTTCGAGACGGACGCGATGCTCGCAAGGGCCTCTCCCCTGAATCCAAGGGTAGGGACGCCCACCAGATCTTTTTCCGAACGGAGCTTTGAGGTGGCGTGCCGCTCAAGCGCGAGAAACGCGTCATCGTGGCTCATCCCGGTCCCGTTGTCCCGGATGCGAATCAGCTTTTTCCCGCCGTTCTCGATGTCGAGTTCCAGGGAAGAGGCTTCCGCATCGATGGAATTCTCCACAAGCTCCTTCACCACCGAAACCGGCCGCTCCACCACTTCTCCAGCCGCGATTCGATTGATGACGTTCTCGTCAAGCACGGCGATACGGGTAGCCATGAGGTTCTCAGTCCGACATACTCGTCTCGAAGAGTCGCTGCTGACCGGAGGTTCCGGCAAGCGCCTTCATATGCTCGTACGCGCGACGCGTTGCCACCCGTCCGCGGGGAGTTCGATCCACAAAACCCTCCTTGACCAGATAAGGCTCGTACACATCTTCCAGAGTGTCCTTTTCCTCCCCGATTGCGGCTGCAAGCGTCTCAATGCCCACCGGTCCGCCGTCGAATTTGTGGATAATAGTCTCCAGGAATCTCCGGTCCATGCTTTCCAGCCCGAAGGAGTCCACATCGAGCATGTCGAGCGCGACTTTAGCCGTTTCAAGGTCAATCCGTCCGCTGCCTTTGACTTGAGCAAAATCTCTTACCCGTCGGGTGAGTCGATTAGCCACTCGAGGGGTTGCGCGAGAGCGTCCGGCGATCTCCAGGGCGCCCTCGTCGTCGATTTCCACGTTGAGCAGAGCCGCCGTGCGCGCCACGATCCGCTTGAGCTCCTCAACCGAATAAAATTCCAGATGGAAGACGATTCCGAACCGATCCCGCAGGGGATTGGTCAACAGGCCGCTGCGAGTGGTCGCGCCGATGAGCGTGAAGGCAGCGAGATCGATTTTGATCGTGCGGGCGCTCGGCCCCTGCCCTATGATGATGTCCAGCTTGAAATCTTCCATAGCAGGGTACAGGATCTCTTCCACTACGGGCGAGAGTCTGTGGATCTCGTCGATAAAGAGCACGTCCCGGCTCTCCAAATTCGTGAGGATTGCCGCCAGGTCACCCGGTTTCTCAACCACCGGCCCTGACGTGCATCGTATCTGCACTCCCATCTCACGGGCTATGATGTGGGCCAAAGTCGTCTTTCCGAGACCGGGAGGGCCGTGGAAGAGAATGTGATCCAGGGCTTCGTTTCGACCCGCAGCGGCCTGCACGAAAATGGAGAGATTATCTTTGATCCTGTTCTGGCCCACATATTCGGTCAAACGGCTGGGCCGCAGCCCGCTCTCTGCTGTCCGATCTTCCAAAAGAGGTCGCGGTGAGATCATACGGTCCGCTGTCATCTGATGAATCCTCGAGGCTCTCAGTGGTCAGATCGGGACGCAAACCGGCGGCCAAAATTGCAAACGCGCTTCCGAGTGGCTCATAACATGGCGCTCAGCGACCTAGTTGCCGTCCCGAAGACGGCGACACTTTATCACAGGGTCGCGAAAAATGTTCAACAAGTCTGTGCGATGGGAATGGACGAACGAAAACCGCGCCTTGGGCATTTTCGCGGCGGCAAGAACTACGCCGATTCACCGCCCGGCTTCAGCTTGTTTGAGGAAGCGGATAATGCTCTGCGCCGCAAGCCTGTATCCTTCTTGGTTATAGTGGTTGTAGAGTCGAAAGGGAAAGAGGGTGAGAGGATCTTTCACAGAGGCGAATTCCGCGCTCACGTCAATGAGCGGGATTCCCAGATCTTCTACCAGAGCGAGCACCCGTTCGCGACCGGAGTCTGTGCGCCCTTGGCGGCCGAAAGCGTGCCAAGAAGGCAAATAAACAAACGCCAAGGCGCCCCCCCACGAAGCCGCTTCATTGCGAGCGGAAGTCAGGATCTCTCTGAAGAGAGTGAAATTGTCATCCTCGGGCTTTCGGAGATCCGCCGCGGTGATGCCAAGTCTTGTGCGAACCTGAAAGAGCCAAAGGGCGTTCAGCGCGAGATTCCCCACGACTTCCACGCGCTGCGCCATAAGCACCCGGTCAAGGTCCAAGATCCGCTCGTCCACATAGCTCATGAGAAGGCTGTTTATTTCTTGTTGCCTATGGGCCAATCCCTGTGTGAACGCGGATTCAAAATATCGAGCGAGGAGCGGGTCTTTTCGCTCCAGTTCCAGCTCTTGCAAATCGTTCTCTTCATAATGCGCCCACAGCACATATTTTGGCCTGAGTGGAGCCGCGTATTCTCTGAGGCCGGCCAACATACTGAGCGGGCCGTTGCCCGCATTGGCGAAGTTGAGCGTGCGCGGGTAAAGAGACCTCAGATAGGCGCTGATGTCCTGATCCTCGCCCACGCAGCCGCCTTGCAGGAGCGAGTCCCCAAGAAGGACAATTTCGACAGGGTCCGACGCGTACATTCCCCGCGGGTTGCGAAACCCATGCTCGTCCGAGGAGAAGACAGCGTATTTTCCCCCCTCATTGCACCAGACCACCGTCGCATGAGCGACCCCCGCCAAGGGGACAAGCCCTGCCGGGCGGCCCGCATCCCTCAGGAGCGCCGCAGGGATCAAGGGATACGCGCGCTTCCTTTCTTTCCTCAGATCGAAAACCACCTCGATCGGTGATCGCTCATCAAAGGGGAGACCAAGCGCGCGAGCCGCGGCCAGATTACGGCCGTATTGGCGCGGGTCGGTCAACCACAGGGCCCCTTCGATCAGGAACAGGCCAAGCGACCCCGAAACAACCAGAAGGGCGAGATTGGTCTTCTTCTCTTGGGGAAGCAGGAAGGCAGCGGCAGTCAAAAGCGCAGCCGGCACGATCAGCAGGACTGATAGGACGAATCCGAGAGGCGCCAAGCCTCTCGTCACGGGGTAGGCGCCAAGAAAGAAACCGGATACCAAGAGCGCGGAAGCCCCGACCAAAACGAGGCTTGAGAAGATCCGCTCCAACCTCCCGAAACGCTGGCTCATGAAACCCCATACCCGGGCAAGGCGCTTGATAGATGAAAACAAGGAAAGGCAGCCCCTGGGGAAGGGGATTCGGAGAGTTGATATGACGATTGCCGAAACCCCCGGACGATTCGCGACGGCTGCGCCCCGTCATTCTTGAGAAAGCGGGAATCCAGCCTTGGGGGTTTTATACGAAGTCTTCCACGATCCGCTTGTGACCTTCCGGATTCCTGCCTCTGTTCCAGCCAGGGGCAGGCTCTACGCGGGAATGACGAATAAGGGCTCACCGGCTGCGTCCACTTGGAATTTCCGTCTCGTGGCCGAACAAATATTATTCTCGGCCACGGATATATGTCACAAGCGCTTCATCGGGGCCATCATATCCCTGCTCGCCCCAGCGCTTATTCATCGACCGTTATGTCCTCCAGAGGCTCCCGGCCGTGCTTCCTCACAAAACTCTCAAACGCGATTCGATAGGCTTCCTCCCGTGAACCGGTATTCCTCTTGGATGCAAGCTCCTCATCGAGCGCAAGCTTGGCCTTGGCAAGACGGTCAATATCGCCCTCCCGCGCCTCCAGGTCCACCCACTCCAGAGCTTTGAGCACTTCGGATCTGTTCATGGCGCCTGCCTCCTCTTCTCCTTCATAGGCCGTGATCCTAGATTAGATTAATCATTCACCGGCCACAAGGGGCGCATGGCGGTTGGGACGTTCACTGCTCTGCCGTCAAGTCCGAGATATCGTTCCGGACACTCGGATCCGGCCTGTTGTAAAAGTTGTGGAGGATGAAATCGATCATTTGGCTGATGTTGTAACCCCGCCGGTGTCTGTCCTCTTCAAAGAACTCGAAGAGGGCCTTATCGCAGGTCCCCTGGAGTTTGACCCGGGGAATGAGGTGTTTTCGGGTTCCCGGGATGGTAGGGGGCCGGGGAGGGGGTTGGAGCGCGTGGGCGTGGACGGCTTCGAGCGTGGGGAGGTTCTTGAGGGTTTGGGGGAGTTTTCGGTCGATGATTTTGGAGGCGATTTCTTCAATCTGATCGTTCTGAAAGTTATGATAATCAAGGATGGCTGCGTTGATCGTGGTGTTGATGAGTCCTCGGATATGGGCAAGCCATTCCGGAGGAATTCGCGTCGGTGAGGGTTCAGATTTTTCAAAATGTTCGGAAAAAGACGAGGGGTCCAACTCTCGCTGACCCACCAACAGCTCCTCCCCCCGACCCGCGACCGCATCGTCAACGCCGTCCGGGCCTACTTCCGGCGGCGGCCAAAGCCCTGCGCGCTTCCAAAGGCCAAGCGTCCTGGTCCGGTTTGTGTTACGCCGTCGGCCCGCCTGATCCACATAGATGGGCAGCGCCTCATTGAGCGCATCCCGCTCGGTCTTCCCCGCCTGAATCAGAGCCCACACGCTGAGCCGCGCAGCCCGGGATTCTCTTGCAATCTTCTCCACAGACTTTCCCGCCACGGTCGATCCCTCCTGAGCAATGCCGATTGCTCCATGCACTCGTCCGGGTTGCCTCCGGCACATAATATCTGAACAATATGAACTATGAAAAGCTTTTCACCTCAGAAGAATTCCCCCGGTGTGTTTGAAACCAGGCGCGCATCTTCACACCGAACCAAGACCAAATGACCCCGATGCGGTATTTAGGGCATTTGCCAAAAGTAATGGCCTATTGATTGTCCGTCACCCCCCTCATCTTCAGTTATTGAAAATGGACACGGGTAGCTTCAGGAGCCCCTCAAAGCTTGTTCTATCCGCCCTTTCGGGACCACTCCTAAGAACGATGCCGTCACCTCCGCGTTGCGCACCACGAAAATCGCCGGTATCCTCGTAATTGCGAAGGCACGCGTCAATTCCCGGTCCGATACCATGACCAATCCTATAACCGCCCGGCCTTTTGTCTCTCTCGCCACTTCCTTGAGGACGGATGCCATCCGCCTGCATGGCATTCACGTATCGCTATAAAATTGAAACAGCACTGGATGGGTTTTCGAAGCCTCGACCACTTCCTCTTTGAAGTCGCTAGACGAAAACTGCCTCAAGACGCCCGTAACATATTTGCGCGTCGTAGGAGGACCTGAGCTTGGTTCCAGCGGAGGCTGAACCCTCGGAGCATGCGGGTCGACCGTCGGGGCGGGCGGTTCGACGATCGGAGGAAGCGGCTCCGGCCGGGCCGCGACATTTGGACTCGGCCAAACGATCCCGCCTGGACTTTCCGCTGTGTTATCGCCGAGGGAATCTACGCTCGAGGTTTCCAGCTCGCCCGTGTTCTCCCGATCGTGGCCCGCTTCACCCGAGGTCTCCAGAGAAGATTCGCTTTCCAGATCCAGTTGAGCAATACGGGGTTTCTCTTTTGCCCGATAAGTGGCCCAAACGACTATCGCTCCCCCGATAAGCGCGAAAACCAATATGCCCACAACTACCTTCGTCCAGCCTTTCCCGTGGCTTGGAGCAGCATCCAGAACAGAAGGAGGCGCGGCGCCCGTGGCAAGACGCGCTTCCTCCTGGAGCGCGACAAACTTGGCCGCCACGACTCCGCACGCGGGACACTCACCCATTTCCGCCGGCTGCGGCGCATTACACGCCGGGCAACGCCACTGGGTTGCACCGGGCGTTTCATGCGCAGCGTCAAACGAACGGCGCATAGGTTTCAATTGACGTAATTCGTATTCCGTCAGTAATCCCGCTTCCGACAGTTTCCTGTAAATGGATTCAAACGCTTTGTCCGAGAGACCATACTTGCGCTTCAGTCCGGGAGGGTCCATTCCCAAGCGAATATCGCCGAGGATCTGTTTTGCGCTCAGCTTTCTTTTGACGCGATCGGTCACGGAAAGCTCCTCGCGTGTCCGAGGCTCAGTAACGATCCGATCTCTCCGGAAGACGCAAAGTAAATGTGCAAAGTCGCGCGAACGTTCTCGCCGTCGAACCGCAATCACATGTATCGTCGGTCCAGGGATCGGTACTGGACCGCCTCGGTCACATGGGGGGTCAAGACGTTTTCCGAGCCTTCCAGATCCGCGATGGTTCGGGCTATTTTGAGCACCCTATGGTACGCCCGCGCTGAGAGGCCGAGCACGTCCATTGCTTTCTCGAGCACAGCCAGCGATTCTTGGCCGAGGGGGCAGAAGCGTTTGAGGTGTCTGGCCCCCATCTGGGCATTGGAGTAGATCCCCGCGTTCCGGAAACGTTCGAGCTGGATTCGGCGAGCCCTGTTTACACGCTCTTGCACAGGCGCGGAAGGTTCACCTTCGGTCTTGCCGGTGACGTCTTTCCAATTCACGGCAGGAACTTCCACATGAATATCGATCCGGTCCAAGAGCGGGCCGGAAATCTTGCTCCAATAGCGTTGCACAGCGAGGGCGCCGCATTTGCACTCATGCTTGGGGTCACCTCGGTATCCGCATGGGCAGGGGTTCATCGCGGCAACCAGCATGAACCGGGCGGGAAAGGTCACCGACATTTGCGAGCGAGAGATGGTGACAACACCGTCCTCCATGGGCTGGCGGAGGACCTCAAGGACGTTCTTTTTGAATTCTGGGAACTCGTCCAGAAAAAGCACGCCGTTATGGGCAAGCGACACCTCGCCGGGCCGGGGTATGATTCCTCCGCCGATCAGCCCGGCGTCAGAGACCGTGTGATGCGGCGAGCGAAACGGTCGGACCGTCATGACTGCCCCATTTCGTCCGAGCAGGCCCGCGGCAGAGTAGATCCGGGTGGTTTCGATGGATTCTTCGAAGACCGGTTCGGGCAGAATGGTGGGAATTCGTTGAGATATCATGGTCTTTCCTGAGCCCGGGGGACCGATCATCAGGACATTGTGCCCGCCTGCCGCGGCGACTTCCACCGCTCGTTTCGCGTATTCCTGGCCTCTCACTTCTTTGAAATCGATGGGGTACGCGCCCGCGTCGGGCGGCTGTTCCTCGGAGGAGAGTCGCCGAGGTTGGAGCGGGACCCGACCCATGATAAAGCCGGTCGCGGTCAGAAGGCTGGAGACTCCGAATACGTCAATGCCCTCAACTACCGCGGCTTCCCTAGCGTTCATCTCGGGAAGTATCAGGCCCTTGAATCCCTGCTGACGGGCGCTGATAGCCAGAGAGAGAGCGCCGCGCACCCATTTCACCGCGCCGTCAAGGGAGACTTCGCCCACGACCAGGTAATCTTCGAGTTTCTCGGCAGGGAGAAGGTCCAGCGCAGCCAGTGTCCCCAAGGCAATGGGTAGATCAAACCCCGCGCCTTCCTTCTTGAGTCCGGCCGGCGCCAGATTTATGGTGATGCGCCGCGCAGGGAAGGGGTACCCGCTGTTAATGATCGCGGACTTTACCCGAGCCGTGCTCTCCTTTACCGCGCTGTCGGGCAAACCAACCACCGTAATGGAAGGCATGCCCGGATAGACGTCTATCTCCACCTCTACCGGATAGGCGTCTATCCCAACCAGCGCTCCGGAATGCACCCGTGCAAGCAAAAGCTAACCTCCCAGGCAGGCCCCACCTCGGGACATGATATTACTGATTGTCCCGTTTCCGAAACAAATTTGTGCGGATGGTCTCCGTAGATCTTGCGCGATGCGGTCTACGCGTCGAGGTCTTGGTCTCGCGTGGACGAGACTTCTCTGAATCTGATCAGGAATTCCGTGCCGTGATTTCTGTTCAGCTCTATTTGCCCCTGGAGTTGTGTGACAAAGGTAATCACTAGCTTGAGCCCGAGGGATGAAGTGTTCAAAAAGTCTACAGTTTCTGGCAGGCCCACTCCGTTGTCACGGACCGTGAGCAGGTATTCTTCCGGAGCCAAGGAACGCAAGGCCACGTTTACTTCCCCTTCTCGGTTATCGGGGAAGGCGTGTTTCAGGGCGTTGGTTACCAGCTCATTTACGATAAGGCCGAAAGGGATGGCTGTGTCGATACCGCAGGAGATGGGTTCCACGCCAACGTTGAACCTGATACGATTCTGACCCGCGCCATACATATGGAAGAGACTCGTGACCAGGTGGTGGACGTACCCGCTCACTTCGATCCGCTCCAGATTCTTCGACTGGTACAGCACTTCGTGAACCAGCGCCATCGAGGCGACTCGGGTCTGGGCCTCCTTGAACATGTCCAGAGAGCGCTCGTCTTTGACGTGCCGTGACTGAAGTCTGAGCAAGCTTGAGACCACTTGAAGATTGTTCTTGACTCGGTGGTGAAGTTCCCGGAGGAGGATTTCTTTTTCTTCCAGGGCGGTTCTCACATCTTCTTCGGCTTGCTTGCGGTCTGTAATGTCCTGGATTACTCCGACCAGTCGCACCGCTCCGCCGTCCTTGGCTCGTTCTACAACCCGAGCCCGGCCTGAAATCCACTTCAGCTCTCCGGTTGGAGTGAGAAGTCTGAATTCAGTGTCAAAGAGCGAAGCGTCACCGCTGAGATGCGCGTTCAGTGTTCGCTGCACGCGCGGCAAGTCGTCAAAATGTATCAGTCCTTCCCATGAGTGTGCGGTCTTGAAGATTTCTTCAGACGAGTACCCGGTGATTTCGCCCCAAATGCGGTTGGTGACCAGCTCGCCCATCTGAAGGTTCAGGTCCCAGAGACCGAGTCCCGCTGCCTCCACGGCTAATTCCAATCGCTGCTCGCTCTGCTGCAGCGCTACTTGCGCCTGTTTGCGCTCGTCGATACCGCCGAAGACCGCCTGTATAGCCACCTTACCTTGATAAGAAAACGGCATGGCCGTAACTTCCACATGGACCGATCGTCCGTCAAGGCGAACAAACTTCTCCTCACGAAGCGGCGCGACCTTTCCTTCGCCAAAAACCTGGCGGATCCTCTCTGTGGCCGCGGGCAGATCCTCGGGATGCACAAAATCGAGAATAGACCTCCCAACAAGCTCTTCCGGACTTGCAGCGCCGAGCAACCGCGCAGCCGCAGGGTTCACAAATACCACCATGCCGTCCACGGCAATGCCAAAGCCGAAAGGAGAGAGTTCCACAAGCTGCCGATATCGCTCTTCACTTTCTTTCAATGCGTCGCTCGCCCGCTCGCTCTCCTCCATTCGAGCTCGCAGATTCTTATTGAGAAGGTCGCTTTTCTGTTTCTCTTCCGAGAGTGACGCAACGAGGTCGCTGTTTTCAAACCCCAGTCGCAGCGAATTGGTGTTCGCCATATGCATGCGCCGTCCTGTCAAGAGCAGCACTGCGGTGAAAAGGACCATTACGGATCCAATAGTGACCTGGGCTTCTTCACCCTCGTACAAGTACCGGGCGGCGACAGGCAGGAGTGTGGCCAACACAGTAGGAAAAAGGCATTCTCGAGTCGGCGAGTAAACCACGGCCGCAGACGAGCCTATACCGGCCACAAAGACCGCCAGCACGAACTGATGAGTAAGTGAGTGGGCGGGAAAAAGCACAACGGCCGAGATCCCCCAAAGCAGGCCGGAGAGAGCCGTGGTGAGAGCAAACCATCTCCCCCACGCGAGAGTTGCAGCGCCTTGGGGTTTGACCCGGTCAAATCTAATCACCAGCAGATAGCGCGCCAACTGCGCCAGCAAGTAGGCCAAGAGCCAACCAAGCAGGTTTGTGTAAGGCAGTTCGTCCCGGAGGGCCGCGACCAGGATGAACGCGCTGATCAGCGCTCCCAAGAGGCCGGGTCGAGATTGATGATAAAGCTGCTGTATCTGTGCTGACTTGATCCGTATTGCGTGCGGGTCAGCGCTCACATTGTCCGGATTCTGACTCATATCGGAACCGGCCTTCATACCGCGACCCCCGGGGACGAGTTCAAGGCAATCCTTGAGGGAAACTCGAATTCGGCGCGGCCGATATCTCCCGCGCCCGCTCCAGCGCGTCCCTGGCTGCGGACAGCGATGGATTGATATCAAGAGCCTTTTGGAGATGCTCGATCGCCGCATTCGTGTTCCCCAGGTTTATGAGCGCAAAACCCAGGTTTGCATGGGCCTCGGCGAATTGCGGCCTGAGGCGGATTGCGGCTTCGAAGCTCTCTTTGGCCTCCGCAAAACGTCCCAAAGCCATGAACGCCGCGCCAAGATTGCTGTGAACATCCCATGCGTCCGGCCGGAAGCGCAAGGCTCGCCCAAAGAACTCCAAGGCTTCTTCCGAGCGCTCTCGCACCAGAGCGATTTGGCCTAAGGCGTTGTAAGCCATGACAGTATTCGCCCGGATCTGGATGGCCCGAAGAGCAAGCTCGCGTGCTTCTTCGAGTCTTCTCTGTTCCAGGGACGCCTGGGCCAGCGCCGCGTGCGCGTCCGCAAAATCAGGGTTTACTGCGATGGCTTTTCTAAACAGCTTCTCTGCATCGGCATATGCTTTCCTATGGAGCATCGCTTGACCAAGAGTCAAGTACGCCGGCGCGTACAATGGGTCCTGCTGAATCATTCTCTGCAGGACTTCCACAGCCTCTCGCGCGCGACCTAATTCCTGCAACGCGGCAGCCTGATTGTGCTGTAGGAGTTTTTCCTCAGGATGATGGGACATAGCAGTCTTGAGCAATTGAATCGCGTCTTCTGGGCGATCCTGACTCAGGCGCGCCAACGCCAAACCATTGAGCGCTTTCACATGGTCGGGGACCTTCCGCAATATTTCCTCATACTCCGGGCCAGCCTGTTCCTGAAGGCCGAATGCGTACAGCGTGTTTGCCAGCGCGAGACGCGCGCCCAAGCATGAAGGGCACCTATCGACATTATGACGCCATAATCCGATCGGGTCACTCCAGACTCCCGTCTGCTGCCATGTGAGGAAAGTTAGGAGCGCAAAATAGGCGAACAAGCTTGCTCTCAGAAAATTTTGGCCCCTGCGAGCTGCCCGCTGCCAGAGCGCTTCGACAATCAGCGCGAGGCAAAGAGCTCCACCTGCCATGGACAGATACGCAAGGTGATCGCCGACGTACGAAAACTGGAAGTAGCCGAATCGGATGATGCCTATCACCGGCAGGAACGGAATCACAAGGAACGCGAGTCCTAGCCAGAAGTGTTTGGAAATGCGGCCCCGGTAACGAATCAGGACGTAGACCGCCAACACAGAGAGGAGCAGCGGAATCCACCACAGATAACTCCAAGTGTTCACCTTCCATTGGGGATACACAGCCAGGAGATTCATCGGGACGAGAATTTTGCACAGGTAAAACCAGAACGCGGATGCAGCGACGAAGGGCCTGTGGGAAAGAGGAAGGTCGATTTTATCTGTAATCTCCGTGCCGACAGTGACAAGACCCATTCCCAAGGCCAACGCGAAGAAAGGCACGAGCTTCGCCAGTTGAGTAGGATCAATCCGACCGCCGAAGCTTTGCGCCCGGTCCGCGACATCGATCGAAGATGATTTAGCGCTGTGCATTCCGAGAAGCTCCCCGATAAGGAATATCACCGGCAACACAACCACGGTTGGCTTACATAAGAGTCCCGCTACATACGCCAGGAGTGCGGCCACGTACGCGGTTGTGCCGTCAAATTGGCGATGCTTCAGGTACGCGGAATAAGACAGGAAGGAGAAGCATGCAGCCATGACGGTCTTGCGTTCCGCGAACCACATGACCGACGCGACCTGGATAGGATGCAACAGAAAAATGCACGCGGCCACGGACGCAACCAGAGGAGACAAACCCAGTCGGCTCAGCAGGACGAACAGGACGATTCCGTTGAACCCGTGAAACAGCACGTTTATAGCAACGGTTACCCGGGCGTCGGGCAGCTCGGAAGCGATCAAGACCTTGTCAAGAGCGAGCGTAATGGAGCCCAGAGGAGCGAAATAACCCGGAACCAGTCTGCCCGTCACGTCTCCGAGCAGGCGCCATGAGATGCTCACGAAATCATTCGTATAGAGGACGTTTTCGTACGATGAGAAATCCAATCCAACAAAATCCGGCCCTATATGAGGAGTGTACACAACCCCCACGAGCACGAGGGCTAGAGGAAGGAGTATCCAGATGCGGTTCGTGGGCATAAAACCGTTCCAGGAAGTGAGTTATCCAGTCTACTTCAGCGAGGAGCGGTATGATTCTCGAGTCTGAGTCTTGTGCCGGTGACCTTCCGGGCCTCTTCCAACACCACACGCGCGCGGTCCAATCCGGGATTCATGTCAAGGGCCTTCTGAAGATGTTCGATGGCTGCATCACTGTTCCGCAGGTTCATGAGCGCAAAACCCAGGTTTGCATGGGCCTCGGCGAATTGCGGCCTAAGGCGGATTGCGGCTTCGAAGCTCTCTCTGGCCTCCGGGAAACGTCCCAAGGCCATGAACGCCGCTCCCAGATTGAGGTGAGGCTCGGGAGCAGTCGGCTGAGAGCGCAAGGCCCGGCGGAAGAGTTCGACGGATTCGTCGGCCCGAGCTTGTATCAGAGCGACCTGCCCCAAGGTATTGTATGCCATGGCGTAATCAGCGCGAAGTCGGATCGCGCGACGGGCCAGCTCTTGTGCCTCTTCGAGTTCGCCCTGGAACAGGCGCACGTCAGCCAGGGTCGCGTAGGCAGCGGCAAAATCCGGGTTTACGGTGATTGCCTTCTTGAGCAGTCGCTCAGCCTCGGCGTATTCCTTCCGACGCGCCATCTCCTGTGCAAGGGTGAGATACGGCTTCTCGAACTGAGGCCACCTCTCCATGAGTTCTTCAAGGAGTTGGGTGGCCTCTGCCGCGCGGCCCTGCTGGAGGAGCACAAATGCAAGGCTATTCTGTGAAGCGGGTGACGTGGGATTATGCGCGACAGCCTCCTCTAAGAGCCGAGCTGCGTCCCCAAGCCGATTCTGACTCAGACGCGCCAGGGCTAAGCCGTGACGCGCTTGGTTATGGGTGGGCGCTGACCGCAAAATCTCTTCATATTCTTTGGAAGCCTGATCGAGCTGGTTTGAGTCCCTCAGCGCGTGCCCGAGCATCAAACGCGCGCGTGCGCATGAACTGCATTGGGCCACGTTATGACGCCACAATCCGATCGGGTCGCTCCAAATACCCGCCTGGCGCCAAGTCAGGACGAATAGGAATGCCATATAGACGAGCAGCCCCGCGGCGACGAGCGTTCCGACCTTTGGGCCCGCCCATTGCCGGAGGCCTTCAGCTAGAAGCGCCAGGCAAAAGGCGGCGCCGGCAATAGAAAGGTACGCCAGGTGGTTGCCCACGTACGCGTGCTGGAAGTAACCAAACTTCACGGCGCCCACCACAGGTAAGAGAGGGATCACAAAGAACGCCAGTCCCCACCGGAATTGTCCGGAAATTTGTCGCCGGTATCTTACCACCGCCCATACAGAAACGGCTGAGAAAACCAGCGAAATCCACCACAAGAAATCCCGAAAATTGACATCCCACTTGGGATAAAGCTCGAGTAAGTTCAGAGGCCACACGATTTTGTAAAGGTAAAACCAGAGCGCGGCTGAAGCAATGAATGGGCGCTGGAGGACGGGAAGATTTACCAGGTCCGCCGCTTCGGTCCGGAGGGTCACCACACTAATTCCCAAGGCCAAAACGAAAAACGGCGCCAGCGGGATCAATTGGGTTCGATCAACCCAGTGTCGGAACCCCTTCGGTTCGTGACTGCCGTTGTGCGTCGGCGCTACGGCGCGATGCAGGCCAAGCCATTCTCCGACGAGCAGTATCGCCGGCAGAACCACCGCCGTGGGCTTGCTCAGCAGTCCTCCCACAAAAGCCGCGAGGGAGAGGGCATAGAAATGGCGGCTCTGAGTTCGCCGATATTTCAGGTACGCCAAATACGACAGGAACGAGAAACAAGCAGCCATCACCGTTTTTCGTTCTGCGAACCACATAACGCATGGCGCCTGCATCGGATGGAGCAGAAATACGCACGCGGCCGCAGACGCCGCGAAGCCGGAGGCGCCAAGCCGGGTGAGGAGTAGAAACAGGAGAATTCCATTCAGACAATGGAACAGCAAGTTGACGGCGAGCGTGATACGAGCGTCCGGTAGATCGGATCCTATCAGCGCCTTGTCATAGATGAGCGTGACAGAGCTGAGAGGAGCGAAATAGCCCGGCACCAGCTTCCCGCGCAGGTCTCCGAGCAAACGCCATGATGTGTTCAAGAAATCGTTCGTATAGAGCACGGTTTCGTACGATGCCAAATCCAGACCCACAAAGTCCGGCTGCATGTGAGACAGGTAGACCACCCCCACGAGTATCAGAGTGAGGGGCAGGATTAATCGGATGCGGTTAGTGCGCATGAAGCCTTTCCAGCGGAGTGACGAATCCCGCAAGTTTCAGCGAGGGGTTCTCTTATCCTCGGGTCGGTTTGCTTTGTCGGGGAGCTTACGGACGTCCTCCAGCGCGTCACGCGCTCGATCGAGGCCGGGATTCAAAGCGACGGCCTTCTCAAGGTGCTTGATCGCCTCGTCCGGGATCTTCAATTGCATGAGCGTAAGGCCAAGGTTTTCATGGGCCTCGGCGAATTCGGGATTGAGACGAATTGCATCCTCAAAGCTCTTGCGGGCCTCTCCAAAGCGTCCAAGATCCAAGAGCGCGATACCCATATTGTGGTGAGGCTCAGGAGAATTCGGCTCATGGCGCGTAGCGCGACGGAGCCACTCCAATGCCTTTTCCGGGCGGCCTTGCTCTCCTTCTATCGCGCCCAGGATATTGAGGGTTGCCACATCGTTTGCTTTGAGCCGGATGGCTCTGAGGGCAACCTCATGGGCTTTTTCGATCGCGCCCTGCCGCAAGGCCGCGTCCGCCAACGTGGAGTATGCGGTAACAAGAACCGGGTCCAATTGGATCGCCTTTGTTAGCAAGACCTCTGCTTCGGCGTACCGTCCTTTATCCATCCTGAGCAGTCCAAGCGCCATGTACGGTCGAGCATGGTTGGGCCACCGTCGTATGGACTGCTGTAACAACTCCTCAGCCTCCTCGAAACGACCTTGTCGTGCCAATGCGCTAACCAGATTGGTGTGCGCTAAGATGTAATCAGGTTTGTGCTTTATGGCTCGCTTCAGGAGATCGATGGCCTCTTCGATCCGGTTTTGGTTCAGGCGCAATACGGCTAAATCACTGAGCACGTTCGCATGAGACGGTTCGCGACTAATGATTCCTTCATACTCCAACGCCGCCTTTTCACGAAGGCCCGATGAAAGGAACACAACTCCGAGAGCGTACCGCACGTCCCAGCAGGTATCGCATCGCTCCTTGTTGTGTGTCCACAGTTTGACCGGGTCGCCCCAGAGGGCTGCCTGACCCCAGGAAATCGCGCACAGGACCGCAAGATACGATACGACGGCCGCAAAAAACATCTTCCCTGCCAAACGTCCCAGCGGCTTTCGCTCGATGCCGAGAACTCCTACCGCATCGGGATTCCCTCTTGTCCCCTTTGTCAACAAATCTCTCTCCGCGCCGTTTCCCAACATATCAACTCTTCCCCCCTTTACTAAAGGGGGGTTAGGGGGGATTTCAGCAAGGGAGTTAGTGGGGATTTCGGCCTGGTCTGTTGAATGAGCAAGATCCGATGCGCGCATGCGACCAATTCTCGCGTCAATTGCCGCAACCAGAGATTCAAGAACAAGCGCAAGGCCCGCGGCTGCTCCGGCCATTGACAGATAAGCCAGATGGTTGCCCACGTACGCGAACTGGAAGTATCCGAACTTCACCAACCCTACCACCGGCAGGAGAGGAATCACGAAGAATGCGAGGGCCCACCAGAACTCCCGTCGGATGCGGAACCGGTATTTGAAGAAAAGCCAGGCCGCCAAAGCCGAGAGAATGACCGGAATCCACCACACGTAATCCGCTGGATTGACGTTCCATTTAGGATATACAGCGAGCAAATCTATTGGGAGGAGAATTTTACACACATAGAACCAAAACGCGGCTGAAGCGATAAACGGCCGCGAGACGATCGGTAAATCCATCACGTGCGCGCCCTCGGTCCGAATGGTTATCAGGCACATGAGCGCGGCTAGTAAGGCGAATGGCCCTATTCGTAGTAAACCGGCTCTATCGAGCCGCTGTCCCACACTACGCGGCTCACCGTGACCGGCAGTGCCTGCCCCGGACCTGATCCGGGGGACGCCGGTCGCTACCGGAGCCAACTGTGCGCCTCGGTGAATCCCCAACCATTCCCCGACGACCATGATGGCAGGTAATACTACTGCGGTAGGCTTGCTCAGTAAGGCTGCGGCAAAAGCGGCAAGCGCGAGCCCATACCAATGGTAGGGGGGGTGAGGAGGTGAAACCCTTTCCCCTGGTGGGACAGGGACGGGTGAGCAAGTGAAACCCTCTCTTCTGGTGGGAGAGGGTAAGGTGAGTGGGGGCGGTGAAAAGTCCGACTCTGATCTGTAATCGTGGCCCCTTATTTCACCCTCTTGCAGATGTCTCAGGTAGCACAAGTACGAAAGAAAGCAGAAACACGCGGCCATAACCGTCTTGCGCTCCGCAAACCACATAATGCTGTTTACTTGAATTGGGTGGAGCAGGAATATACTCGCGGCCATACAAGCAGCCGCCACAGAGAATCCCAGTCGGCTGAGCAGGAGAAAGAGGAGAATGCCGTTGAGGCCGTGGAACAGGAGGTTGACGAAGGCGGTCACACGGCCGTCGGGCAGTTCGGAGCCGATCAGGGCCTTGTCAAAGAGAAGACTCACGGATCCGAGGGGCGCATAGTACCCCGGCACCAGCGCGCCCCTCATGTCCGTGAAGAGAAGCCAGGTTGTGTCCGCAAACGAGTTCGAATAAAGGACCGCATTGTAGGCCGACAAATCGAAACCCACGAAATCCTGGCTCACGCTTGACTTGTACACAATCCCGGTAATCAACAGAACTACCGAGAGAAACAGCCAGGCGCTGATCTTTCGCATAACGGATTTCCGGAAAGGCATGTGGGCTCAAAAGCGTCTTAGGAATTATCGCACGACTTGGTCAGGAGCGCTACTGAACGCTTGCCCGGGAGTGGCGTCCCGACGCGGATCCGAGCACGGACGCGAAACGCTTCGCGGCGGTCCAATGAGCGACATCGATTCTGCACAAAAAAGCCGCCCCGAGTCTCTGCCCAGGACGGCCGGCTTGGGGCGGTTTCTGCTTTTAGGCGGGGGACCTGAAGGCCGTCCCCCGCCCATGCTCATCGACTTGAAAGCTCAGGCCAGCTATTCCGCGCCGGTAATCGCGGAGCAAGCTGTCGTGCCACTCGGCGCAGAAAGGGCGCCGGTCGCGTCCACCATAGTCGTTAAGTAGCAGGTAGTCGTTGGACCTTGACCGACGGAAGGACCGGTGATCGCGGTGGCAGGCATGTCGGTGCCGCCGACCAGGGTGACCCGGTACACGTACCGCGATGTGGCGCCCGCAGGTCTACTACCTCTCCCGGCCCATCCGCGGACCTCCATGGCGCCAGTATCCACGAAGACGCGAACATCGCACTTTGCGTTCGGGCCTCCCCAGCCATAGTACGTGCCTGCGAACCACAGGAGCTGCGTGTCGCTTATGCTGGACGCAATCGCATCCCAGTTGAAGTTGAGGTCCACCAACTCGTTGCCCAGACGCTCCAAACCCGCGCCGATCCTCGTGACGTCGGCGTTGGCGGCGCGGTCGCACGCGGTCCTCTTGTACGCGATGTAGTACGGGATGGCGATGGCCAAGATGATTCCGATGATCGCGACCACGACCATCAACTCGATCAGTGTGAAACCTCTTGCGTTCTGCATCTTCCTTAGCATACGTTCCTCCTTCTGTAATCAGGTCCTGTTTTATAGGTTTCTTTGCTCCTTGATACCGCTTCCTGGCTATGTTCGGACAAGGCCCCTGGAGGGCCCTGATCAGGCATGGATATTTGCGGAAGTAGAGAGCAATCTCCGTGCCAACGGCGATGAATGGCAACATATTGAAATCACGTGAACCGATTCCGGAATCGAGGGCTTTTGGCGTGAGGCCGGCAGCCCAAAAATGTTGGCGCGCCGGATTGGCCGGGCATAACTGTTGAATGAAACAGGGGAAAGGTGTGTAAACCGAGTTGACACTCCGGGACGAGCTTTGTTCGCGCGCCTCTGAGCGACCCGTCGCCCGTGTCCCGAGCTTGCCGTTGAAATCATCCGGAGAGGCATCTATAGTGAGCCGGGAGTACGCGCAAGATGTCGTTTCGGGCGATCAGGCCCTGCCTGTATATGGCGTTGTTCGGAGTAGTACTATTTACGTTCCTGCCGAGCGCGGGAAACGATTTTGTGGACTGGGACGATTATGCGTTTGTGACACGCAATCACCACATCCGCACCCTGGACATGCGCGCGATTTCGTGGATGTTCACAACCTTTTACCAGGGAGTGTGGCATCCGTTGACGTGGCTTTCCCATGGGGTGGACGTGGCCCTTGGCGGCTTGAATCCTTCGTACCACCACTTGGTCAATGTTCTGATCCACTGCCTCAATGCGCTCCTTTTCTTCGCGCTGTGCGTGCGTCTCCAAGAAGGACTGATCGTCGACCGTGAACGGGTCTACGCGGCCGCGTTCTCGGCTGCCCTGCTTTTTGGCGTTCATCCGCTACGGGTGGAGTCGGTGGCGTGGGTTGCGGAACGCAAGGATGTGCTCTGCACCCTCTTCTACCTGGCAACGTTGATCGCGTACCTGGGATATGTGCGGACTGAGGCCACGTCCCGACGCCGGATCAATTACCTGATCGCAGTGGCGCTTTGCGTCGGGGCGGCGCTTTCCAAGCCCATGTCCATGACACTCCCCTTGGTCCTCCTCGTATTGGACTTCTATCCTCTCCAACGAATGAATCTTCGAACGGCCCTGACGCGCGTTTGGGAAAAAGCGCCTTTCCTCGCTATAGCCGCGGGCGCCGCGATCCTCAACTTGTTGGCTGCGAAGGGAGCTGCGATTCCTTTTTCGTACGTAACCCCGGGCGTCAGAATCATGAACGCGTTCTACGGTATGGTGTTCTACATTGAGAAGAGCTTGACGCCCTTTGGGCTCGTGCCTCTGTACCAACTCGATCCGAACGCGGATTATTTCAGTCCCAAGTTTCTTTTTTCAGCGGCGCTCGTCATCATAGTGACGGGATTCGTGATCCACAGGGCCTTCCGTGGAGACCGTCTCTGGGCCGCGGCATGGTTCTACTACCTGATCACGCTTGCGCCCGCGCTGGGTCTGTTCATGTCATTCCGGCACGCGGTGGCCGATCGGTACAGTTATCTTCCAACCTTGAGTTTCTGGCTTTTGGTGGGTCTTGGCTTCGGAAGGTTATGGGCGGCTGCCGCCAGGTCCGTGCGATTTGCAGCGGTTCTTAGGGGGGCTCTCATCCTGTGGTTGGTCGCCGCGACCTTGGCGTACGCATATCAAACTCGCGAGCAGATCGCGGTGTGGAGGAATAGCGTAACCCTTTGGAGCTATGTGATTGACAACTCTCATTACAAACCCGATTTGGCATTTTACGGATTGGGCCGCGCTCTGGAAACCCGCGGCGAGCTTGACCGAGCCCTTGAAAGCTACCAGATGGCGGTTTCCCTGAATCCCGCGCATTCCAAGTACGTGGGCGCGGTGGCCAACATCATGGCGCGTAAAGGGCATCTGGACGAATCCCTCGCGGTTTTCCGGGACATACAGGACAAAGAACCCCAGAATCCTCGGTCCCATATTGACGTGGGCCGGGTTTTGAGTATGAAAGGGCGCCTTGACGAAGCTGCCGCAGCATTCAAGAAAGCTACCGAAGTGGACCCTCAAGACGGCCGAGCTTGGGCGCTGCTCGCAGTGTCGCACCTGGATCGAAATGACAAAGAACGGGCCGTAGAGTGCTACAAGAAATACTTATCCCTGGGTTTCCCGCGCAGCAGTAACCTCGAATTCCGTCTCGGATGGCGCGCGCAGCCCGAAGGCGCGGCTCCCGGCATTTCCTTGGATCCCGACTGAAACCGCTTGCGTTCACAGTGATATTCCGAGTATCTCCACCGGTCTCGATCAGTGGCTGCCGGGCATGGTGAAGATCATGTGTATTCCGGCAAGAGTGAGACCGTAAATGAATATTTCCTTGAGGGTCTGATCCGGTATACGACCTGCCAATCGGGGCCCGACTTGGCCTCCCACAAGAACCCCGGGGATTGCCCAGAGCGCCAGCCCTGTGGAAAAAGTGTCTCCCGCGGCTATGTGTAAGAGCGCGGCAAGCGCGGCATTCAGGGCCATGACTATTAGGCACGCGGCCATCGAAGACTCCATACTCAACCGGAGTCGATTACGGAGTATGGGGACCAAGAAATCTCCGACTCCCATGGAGAGAAGACCCGTCAAGACGGAAAAGGCCGTGGCCAGCCACAAATACGGCGCGACCCGGCGCAAAGAAACCCGTGTCACAAGGGACGCGTCGTCATCGTCTTCTCTATAGACAAAGACTAGAGCCATTGCCAAGCTCATAGCCCCAAGAAGGAAGATGATGGAATCCGCTGAGACGTGTTTGGACGCCCACACGCCAATGGGGATTCCCAAGAAGGCGCATGCGGAGAGATAAAGGGAGAGCCGCAAATCCGTTTTCTTCGCGGCTATGACCGCCAGGCTCCCGGACCCCATGCCTCCCACCTGAATGACCAGCGAAGTCACGACAGCCTGCGCAGGCTCCAAGCGGGCCACCAGTATGAGGAAGGGCATCCAGAGTATGCCGCCCCCGAACCCTACCAGTGTCGCAAGTGTGGCAATGATAAGCCCTGCGGGGAGTGCGATCCATTCCTCGCCCATATGCGCGTGTCCACCTCAAGTTTCATTCGGCGCCCCGGAAAGGCTACGTTTCTTCAAAGAATTCGAAGAGTTCCCGGGGTTCCATCCGGAATGGGCTGCCTTTGCCCTGGAAAAAGCCGTGGGCGCTGATCAAGTGCCATCCGAGCACGGAGAAGGTCAAAGTCCTATTGTTCTTGAGGTTGACCGCCTCGATAATGGCTTTGGGCGAAGCAAAATGATCTCGCCAGAGACACGGAATGATCCCGCGGTCTTCCCTGACGGTGACTTTGAAACTGTCATCCACGAGCACGGGCGCGCCCAGTCCTCTGCGTCCTTCCCGGTACAACCGTTCCATCTTGGCGGAGACTTCTCTCAGATCCAAGCCCGTTCGCAAGACCTCGGCAGCGTCGTCCTGGAGGAGCTTGGCCAGAGACCGATCTTCATCGAGCAGATAGTTCCAGCGGCGCAGCTCCTGTTCCAGCTCTTCCAGCGAGGGTTCGCTGTCGAGTCCGCGCTGCCGATCAGTCGTATTTGTCATAGTAAATTCGCTCCTCGGGCACGCCCATTTTCGTCAGAACGTCCACACATGCGTTAAGCATCCCCGGGCTGCCGCAAAGATACCCTTCTGCATTGGAAAAGTCCGACACATACTTGTCGATAATCTCGGTGACGCGGCCCACCTCCCCCTCCCAGCGATCGTCAGGGTCAGGCCTGGAGAGCGCAGGAACGAACCGGAAGCCGGGATGGGCTCGCTCGAACTCTCGCCACTCCTCGATCATGAAAAGGTCTTTCTTTGCGCGGGCGCCAAAAAAGAAGATGGGCTTGCGGCGGGCGATCTCTTGCTGGGTCATGGAGCGCAGCATGGACCTGATGGGCGCCATGCCCGATCCACCCGCGATGCAAATCATCCTCCGGTCACTGTCTCGCACATAGAAATCGCCGAATGGGCCTATGAACCTTACCTCGTCGCCTTCCTGCAAACGGTTGAACATGTAGGTGGTGCAAATCCCCTCGGGCACCAGCCTCACCATAAGCTCCACCCTATCGCTTTCGGTGGGAACGCCGCACACTGAATATGAGCGACACACCGACTCGCAAACGTGTCCGTACTCCGGCGTCAGGAACTGAATATACTGCCCTGCGCGGTAATTGATAGTCGCAGGCGCTATGAGTTTGAAGTGGAAGAGCTTAGTATCGTATGTCAGATCGGTGATCTTGTCAGTTCGAGCCCGGTACTCTCTTGTGGAGAGGAGCGCATCGGGTAGCTCTATCGCCACATCCGACTGGAGCTTGACCTGACAGGCGAGGCGCACCCCTTGCCGGGTCTCCTCCGGCGACAGCACGGGCGCCTCGGTGGGCAGGACGGCGCCGAAGCCGGAAATAGTCTTCACTTTGCAGTAAGCGCACGTGGCTCGCCCGCCGCACGTTGCGGGAACGAATATCTTGTGTTGCTTGAGCGATTCGAGAAGGGTCTTGCCGCCTGGGACCCGAATCTTCCTCTCGCCGTTTATGGCTATTTCGACTTCCTGATGATCCATCCGGCTTTATTCCAAGGCGCGCACAGTCAAGCGCACGATTCCTCTCTGCGCCATGAAAGCTCAACGATCTTGTCCCACACCTATTCCCTTGGTCACCCGCGCCGGCTTTCAGTTCAGTTGATATCGCATAGGAGAGCGCCGCAAGGATAGCAGCCCCTGGGCTTGTCTGCAAGTTACGCTGATTTTCCCCTAGATTTTTCGTTACGGATGCCGTACCTCTTTCTGTCAACCAAAGGACGGCAAGAGCGAGCGCCGTGTCGGCCCGCGTGGTCTGAGGGTCGCTCTTTTTCCTTAGGCAAAGTGTGGAGTGGAGCACGGAATGTCCGTTGAGACGAACGGCAGATTCATATTGGTCACAGGAGGAGCGGGATTCATCGGCAGCCATCTGGTGGAGGAGCTGCTTAACCGCGGAGACCGTGTTCGCGTGTTGGATAACTTCAGCACAGGCAAGGCGGAAAACCTGGAGGGACTCGGCCACGGACGCTGGAAAGCCGGTGTGGATTTCGAGGTCCTCCGTGGCGATATACGGGATCAAGATACGCTCGACAGAGCCGTGGCAGGTGTGGACGCCATACTCCATCAGGCTGCGCTGGGGAGTGTTCCCCGGTCAGTGGAGGATCCTATTACCACTCAGCGGGTCAATGCCGACGGCACGCTGCACGTATTTCAGGCCGCTCGTCAGAGGGGCGTTCGGCGGGTGGTCTACGCGTCCTCGTCAGCGGTCTACGGTGACAGCGACGAGTTGCCCAAGAAAGAGGGCCGTGAGGGAGCGCCTCTGTCACCGTATGCCCTTACCAAGAGGGTGAATGAGGAATACGGGCGCCTGTTTCATCAACTGTACGGCCTGGAAACAATAGGGTTGCGTTATTTCAATGTGTACGGTCCCCGACAGGATGCCGGTTCCGAGTATGCCGCGGTAATCCCGCGCTTTGTTACCGCATTGCTCTCCGGAAATGCCCCCGTGATCTATGGTAGCGGCTTGCAGAGCCGCGATTTCACGTACGTGCGGGACGTGGCGCATGCCAATTTGCACGCGCTGGATGCCGCGCCGGAAGCTTTTGGAGCATCTTATAATGTCGGCATGGGTGGTCGATGGACGCTTCTGGAACTCCTCGGCGCACTCCAGGACCTGCTGGAGATCCGCATCGAGCCTCGCCATGAACCGCCGCGAGTGGGAGACGTGATGCATTCTTCCGCCGATCCCACTTTAGCGCGCGTGAAGCTCGGATTCGCTGGAGGTTACTCTCTGTTTGACGGGCTCAAGGAAAGCATCGAATGGTATCGTAGGAATCTGGGATGAGCGGGCCGTATGCGGTGAGAGAAACGCGCGGTCTGTCCTGACCAATAAAAAAAGTCCGACCGTAACCCCTATACCCTCCGCCGGACTTAACGACAGCCGGCTTTCACCGGCCAATGAATAATGAAAATAACACGATGAAGCATACACGCGAGGCTTGGGGATGTCAAACTCTAAACTACTTGAAGAACTGTATTATCAGTGATTTCAGTAGGCCCCTTCAGGAAGTTCATACCGTATCTCGGTTTTCCAAACCCCGACAGAGAAGTCGAGTCTCGAAGAAACGAGCCGTGGGACGTTTGTCCCACCGTTCACTCCTGGCAATGACTTGGTTGAGTCGGCGCTTCTCCGCGCAGGTGAATGCTCAAGCTGCCAGGCATTCTCGTGTTTCCACGGGTCTGATTTTCATGGTATAGGTGGCTCTGCGCCGGAAATGCGCCGGTCCCCATCATCGCTACTGACCGGAAAGAGATGACCTGCCCACATTGCCCATCGGAGGTGGCGGAAGTGAGATCCTACGAATACTTGAAACCCACTTCACTGAAAGAAGCCTTGGAGCTGCTCGGTAGATACGGCGAAAAGGCCAAGCTCGTGGCGGGAGGCACTGACCTTATGGTCCAGTGGAAGAAGAAGATCATATCACCGGAGTATGTGATATCTCTGAGGAACGTTCCCGAGCTGAGCTTTGTCACGTACGAGAGCGACTTGAAGATCGGGAGCGCGACCACCCACCGGACCCTGGAGCTTTCGCCTATCATCAGGGAGCATTTCCCTATACTCTTGGACGCGGTGTCGAATCTCGGGTCAGTCCAGGTGCGGAACAGCGCGACCATAGGCGGAAATATCTGCAATGCGGCGCCTTCCGCCGATACCGCGCCGCCGCTGCTGGCTCTGGATGCTGTGGCGCACATAGCCGGACCGCAGGGTGAACGGACGATGCCGATCGCCGAGTTTTTCAAAGGCCCATCCCGTACCGCGCTTGCCTCGGGTGAGATCGTTACGCATTTTTCCATTCCTCGACCGTCCCCGAACACGGGCATGGCCTACTGGAAACACACGCGGCGCAAGGCCATGGATCTGCCCATACTGGGCGTGGCTGTGCTCCTCTCCTTCGGCCAGGATGGAAAAACATGCGCCAAGGCCCGCATCAGTCTTGGCGTCGCCGCGCCGACACCGATGCGAGCGCGGAAAGCGGAAGCTTATCTCGAAGGCAAAGAGGTGGACAGAGGCGCCCTGGACGAGGCAGGCAAGATAGCAGCGGGAGAGGCTTCCCCCAGAACCACGATCCGCGGCTCCCAATGGTATCGCGAAGAAATGATCCGAGTCCTGGTCAGGCGCACCGGGCTAATGTGCATAGAGAGGGCGAAAGGAGCGGCGCACGGATGAGAAGGACGATTCGATTCACGGTGAACGGAGATCCGGTTGAAGTAGAGGTTCAGCCTCACTGGCCGCTGCTGAGGGTGTTGCGAGACGAATTGGAGCTCACCGGGGCCAAAATGGGCTGCGGCGAAGGCGAATGCGGAGCCTGCACCGTTCTGGTGGACGGCAAGCCTATCAACAGTTGCATATACCCGGTCCTGGAAGCGGAAGGGAAACAAGTCCTCACCATTGAGGGGCTGGTTTCTTCCGAGAATGAGTTGCATCCCATTCAGCAGGCGTTTCTCGACAAGGCCGGCGTTCAGTGCGGATTCTGCACTCCCGGGATGATCATGTCGGCAAAGGCGCTTCTGGACATGAATCCAAATCCCACGGAGGACGAGGTAAGGCACGCGCTGGCCGGTAACTTCTGCCGCTGCACGGGCTACGTGCAAATAGTGGAATCGGTCAGGCACGCGGCCGAACTCCTTTTGAAAAACGCGAAACAGACCGGCGCTGGGGAGTGAGTCATGGCTGAACAATTTGTTGGAAAATCGCACCCGAGATTCGATGCGGAAAAGGTGACGGGCAAGGCGCGTTTCATAAATGATATCAAGGCGCCGCGGATGCTCTACGGGAAGATCTTATACAGCAAGAGGCCGCACGCCCGGATCACTCACATTGACACATCCAAAGCGGAAAGATTGCAAGGCGTTCGCGCGGTTCTCACTGGGTTCAACACTCCCGACGTGCGCGTGGGATTCCTGGGCGATCAGATCGCTCTCAAAAGGGACAAAGTCCGCCAATTCCGGGACGAGGTGGCCGCGGTGGCCGCGATCAACGAGGAAATAGCGGAAGAGGCCCTGGAGTTGATCAGAGTGGAATACGAGGATCTGCCCGCGGTCTTCGATCCCATCGAGGCGATGAAAGAGGGCGCTCCCCTTATCCATGAAGTGGACGCCAGGGGCAAGCCCAGGCGCAACAATATCTTGCCTCTGCCGTGGAAGCTCGAAGCGGGCGATGTGCAAAAGGGCCGATCAGAGTCGGCGTTCGTCGTGAAGGATACCTTTAGAACCACGTGGGTGCACCAGGTTTGTATGGGAACGAGCGGCTGCATAGCGGAATTCGATGTCAACAACAACCTGCAATTCATCAGCGTGACGAATGTCCCCTTCGGCGGTAAAGATCGGCTCGACATGTTCCTCCGGAACCTGGGGATTAGAGGCAGCACTCGAATCCTGACGCCGTATGTCGGCGGGAGTTTCGGCAGCAAGCTCGATACGGACATCTATGAATTCATCGCGGTGCTGCTCGCGTGGAAGACCAAGTGTCCGGTAAAGATCCTCTTCGATCGGCTGGAAGAGTTCACCGCGAGCCCTCCCAGGCAGCCTATCATTGGGACGGTCGAACAAGGATGCGACAAGGACGGCCGGTTGACCTTCCGCGTGGTGGAAATGATCCTGGACAACGGCGCGTATACCTCCTGGGGCGCTACCACTCCCTCTGTGATGATGGTTCCCATCTCAACCCTGTACCGAGTCCCGAATATCTCGTTCAGGGCCACGTGCGTGTACACGAACAACATCTATGCGCAGGCCATGAGAGGATACGGAAATCCGCAGGCCACGTACGTGGTGGAACAATCCATGGACCAGCTTGCCGTGGAAGCAGGTATCGATCCCATCGAATTCAGGTTGATCAACGCCAACGAGCCCAACGAGACCTCACCAATGGGCCTCAAGATCACCACCTGCCCCATGAAGGAATGCCTGGAAGAGGTCAAGACCCGTCTCGATTGGAAAAAGAAGCAGGGCAAGCATGACGGTCACGGGGTAGGGGTTGCCTGTTTTCTCCATGTGGGCGGGGGAGCCCGCGTCTATCGGTCCGACGCGCAGGGGCTGATCCTCAAGGTGGACGATGAAGGGAAGGTGACCGCGATCACGGGCGGCACGGATCAGGGTCAAGGATCGGAGACCATTATCAGGCAGATGGTTGCGGAAGCCACCGGATTCCGGCCCCAGGATGTGAACATATTTCAAGGGGATACCGAGATCTGCCCGTGGGATGTGGGGACCCACGCCAGCCGGCACGCGTTCATGGTCGGACACGCGATACTCATGGCAGGCGCGCAGGTGAGAGCAAAGCTGCTCGCGATGGCGTCCACATGGATGGGCCAGCTCATCTCGCGCAACCTTCAAAAGAAGGCTCGCCAGGACCCGGACTTCAAAATTCCCGATGTTGACCTGAGCCTGCTCTCAAATCCCGAGAACCTCGATATCAGCAACGGCCAAATCTTTCTGAAGAGCGATCCGGATAACAAACTGCTCCGACTTCCTGTAGCTCAAATCGTACGGAGCGCGCACATGGTCGGCACCGGCCGTGGTGAAATGATTGTGGCCGAAGCGTTCTACGACCCGCCTAATGAAATGCTCAACGCGGAAGGGAAGGGAAATCTCTCCTGTTGTTACACCTTCGGCGCGCACGGGGTGGAAGTCCAGGTGGACCAAGAGACCGGCCAAGTCACCATACTCAACTACGTGGCCGCGCATGATGTGGGCCGCGCGATCAATCCCATGCTCGTCAAAGGCCAGATCTACGGCGCCACGATCATGGGAGCCGGTTACGGCCTGACCGAAGAGATGCAGGTCAACGCGGGTCGGGTTATGAACCCCAACCTGCTCGATTACAAACTCCTCACGGCCAAAGACAAGATCCCGATCGACCCGGTCATCGTGGAACCCATCGAGCCGTCAGGGCCGTTCGGGCTCAAAGGCATCGGCGAGCCCGCGTGCGTTCCGGCCGCTCCCGCTATCGCCAACGCGGTCGCGGATGCAATCGGCGTGAGAATCAAAGACCTGCCCCTGTCGCCGGAGAAGGTCCTGGCCGCGATCAAGGGGAAGGGCCGGTAAAGACCGCACGATCCCACAACCGACGCCGGTTCTCAGAGATAGTTGCGAAAACTGCTCTCTCCAAGTCTTCAGCGCGTACGATGCGGTTCCCCGCGCAGAACGCGGGGTCGCCACATTCTACGAACCCTTTGGCCGACCTGCGTACGCGCCTGCTCCGATCTATTGCTTCAGTTCACCGAGTTCTGCCTTATAATCTTCATGAGGCATTGCGCAGACCAACGTCAGATGAGTCGCAGCCACCAAGACGCCCCATGACCTGCTGCGCTCCGCCGAGTCTGCGCCCGCGCCCGTGATGGTTAATGATATGACTCTCCGACATTCCAAGAGCAGCTACCCCGTCATCTACATGGACAATGCCGCGACCTCGTTTCCCAAGCCGCCACAGGTCGTGGAGGCCATGGTCCATTTCATGGAACACGTGGGCGCGAATCCGGGAAGATCGCGGCATGACCTGTCAATGGAAGCATCCGAAATCGTGGAAGAAACTCGGGCCTCTCTCGCGCGATTGTTCAACGTTCCCGATCCGAAACGCATCGCGTTCATGCTCAACGCCACAGAGGCGCTCAACACGGTGATCTACGGCGTTGTGAACCCTGGAGATCACGTCATCATCACCCAGATGGAGCACAATTCGGTCATCCGGCCGGTCCGAGACCTGGAGCGGAGAGGCGTCATATCCGTGTCGGTCTGCCCGTGCGATCGGATGGGCATCTGTAAGCCCCAGGAACTCGTGAAGCTCATCCGGCCCAATACAGCGCTGGTAGCGGTGAACCATGCGTCCAACGTGTGCGGCGCGATTCAAGATCTTTCGGCCATCCGGGCAGCAACCGGTGAGATTCCGCTCCTGGTGGACGCAGCCCAGACCGCGGGTACTGTTCCCATAGACGTTCAGGTTCTCGGGATCGATTATCTGGCCTTCGCGGGGCATAAGGGGCTGTACGGCCCGCAGGGCACGGGCGGGCTGTACGTGCGGGAAGGACGCGTGGTCCGGCCTCTGAAACAGGGTGGGACGGGCCTCCGTTCGGAAGAAGACCAACAGCCGGATGTTTTCCCCGATCTTCTGGAGAGTGGGACGCGCAACAACGTGGGGATAGCCGGGCTGGGCGCGGGAGTCAAGTTCGTGCTGGAAACGGGCGTGGAGAATATCCGACGCCATGAGGCTGCGTTACTCACGGCGTTCGTGGACGGACTCGACGCGGTGGCGGGCCTCACCCTGTACGGGCCCCTCAAGCCGGAGAGGCAGGTCTCGATCGTCTCTATGACCTTTGACCAAGCGCTTCCGGACGGGCTGCGAGTCTCCATCGGGGGATGCGGCGGCAGGGCCATTCCGGCCACATTCGAAAGCGTGCACCCGCAAGAGGCGGGAACAATCCTCAAGCAGAAGTTCGATATATCGGTTCGCGTGGGATTGCACTGCGCGCCGTTGGCTCACCAGGCCCTGGGAACTTTCCCTGACGGCACGGTCAGGTTCAGTCTGGGCTATTTCAACACTCTCGAAGAAGTGGAGATCGCGACGCAGGCCGTCAAACAGATTTCGGAAAAGCTGGACTTCCTGGAGGATTAAGAACGGTCTCGGGAACGGTTCATGAGCGTTGCGGCATAGGCCGCGCCGAATCCGTTATCAATATTGACCACCACCACACCGGCCGCGCAGGAATTGAGCATTCCCAGCAAGGCTGCGATGCCGCCGAACGCGGCCCCGTAACCCACGGACGTAGGGACCGCGATGACCGGGCGATCTACCAATCCCCCGATCACACTGGGGAGCGCCCCTTCCATGCCCGCGACCGCTATGATGACCGAAGCGGCTCTGAGCCTGGTCCCGTGTTCGAGGAGTCGGTGTATGCCGGCAATGCCCACGTCATACAGAGAATCGACCTTGTTACCGAGCGCGCGAGCCGTTACCTTTGCTTCTTCGGCCACCGCCAGGTCTGACGTGCCCGCGGCCACGACGAGAATCGGACCCTGACCTTGAATGCGTATCTCATGGCGCGTCCAGAGGAGGGTTCTGGCAATGGGGTTGTGGTCCAGCTCCGGGATCTCCTTAAGTATCTGGCCGGCCTTCTCTTCATCCACCCTGGTGGCAAGGATCGTGTCCTGACGGGATTGGAGGCTGCGAAAAATCCCTACGATCTGCTCCGGGGTCTTTCCTTGCCCATAGATGACCTCGGGAAAACCAATTCTCAGCGCGCGGTGATGGTCCACCGACGCGTACCCCAGGTCCTCCGTCTGGAGATCCTGAAACAACCGCGCGGCCTCATCGGTTCCCACACGGCCTGCCTTCACATCTTCCAACAGACTGATCAAACGGTCACGGTTCACGTGCGGACTTCACCTCTCCTAGGGATTTCTTTGGCGCGTCGCTTCGGCCATTATAGCGATTGTCTGAAGCTCTGTCTTTTCCCAATTGCCTTGAAGCTCGTGTTCTGGGCAGGGATTGGCTCTAGTCCTGAGCAATCGGCAAAAGGGGTTCGCTGTGGGTCCGTACAAACCAAAGCCCCGGAAAGGAGGATGAGAACCGGGGCTTCGCATGGGGAAAAAGGTATGTTGAGCAGCGGGCTACGCCTCCCGCTGAAACGAGTCCTCTTAAAACATGATATCGAAGACTTGTCAAGAAATATTAAAGCTTATTCGAGAAAAATGCCGCTTTTTTTGGAACCAATACATCATTTAAAAGCAATAACAGTCTGTAATAACATAATTATCTACCTTCCTATAACAGCGTCCGAATCAGGTCCGCCTTGCCCACTATGCCAACCAGCTTCCCACCTTCCAGAACCGGGATCGTGTAATACCTCTTGTCCTGCATCAGACGCGCCGCTTCGGCAATGTCGTCCTTTGGGCTCAGGGTTACCGCGGGGCTGGAATATATATCGCCCACCTTGGTCGCAGTGATCCGTTTGAATTCTTCCTTGAGCCGCCAGGGGCTCTCCAGCGGGATAAATGAGTCGAAGATCACGAAGACGGTGGGGATATGCAGGGGCCGATTCTGGCCTACCAGATCCGATTCGCAGACCACTCCGAGCACCGTGCCCTTGTCATCCACCACGGGCACGCCGTTGATATGCTTCTCGGAGAGGATGCGCGCCAGTTCCCTGAGGGGGGTCTCTTCAGTTACGGTGATCACATCCTTTGTCATGATGTCGGCTATTGTCGTCACGTCTTTGCTCCTGCGACCGCGCCGTCCCAGCACGAGACCGGCGCGCGGATTTTTTCCTGTTGCCTCTTGAAAGGCGCCCTGAAATAAAGGCCGGAGAAGAATCGCGGCCCTGTGCTCTTAATGAGGAGGATACCATGAAATCGCATCGAAAGGAGTTGTGGTTCAACGTGCCGCAGAGGCGGGGATTCGTCAACATAACCTCCGATGTGGAGGAGGCGGTGCGGGAGAGCGGCGTGAAAGAGGGCCTGTGTCTCGTGAACGCGATGCACATCACCGCATCGGTCTTCATCAACGACGACGAATCCGGTCTGCATCAGGACTACGACAAATGGCTTGAGAAATTGGCCCCCCACGAGCCGGTGAGCCAGTATCTGCACAACCGAACCGGCGAAGACAACGGCGACGCTCACCTCAAACGCCAAATCATGGGAAGAGAAGTGGTGGTGGCCGTCACCGGAGGCAAACTCGATTTCGGGCCCTGGGAACAGATCTTCTACGGTGAATTCGACGGCCGCCGCCGCAAACGCGCGCTGGTTAAGATCATTGGGGAATGATGGGACTTGCGGCAATCCGGGAACCCGAACAAAAAGGGGGTTCCCGGAGACTCCCTCAAGAAGTCTTGCGCTCTCCAACGCCTTTCAAGCGGCCTTGGCCTGGGCGAAGGCGAGGTGGTCGCCGTCGGTGGTGACCAGGATGGTGTCTCCCGGTTTGAAGTCGCCCTTGAGGATCCGCAGAGCCAGCGGGTTCTCGATGAGCCTTTGGATGGCCCGTTTGAGCGGCCGAGCTCCGAAATGAGGATCAAAGCCCTCGTTAGCCAGCATGTCTCGCGCGGACCCGTCGAGTCGCACTGCGAGCTTGTTGTCCGCAAGCCTCTTGTTGAGTCGCCCGATCTGGATGTCAACGATCTGCTTGATCTGCTCTCGGGTCAGCGCATGGAAGATGATGATATCGTCCAGGCGGTTGAGGAATTCCGGTTTGAAATGCCGTCGGAGCGCGTCCATCACCCGGGAGCGAACCATCTCTTCGTTCTTGCCCGCAAAATCTTGGATGTCGGCCGACCCTATGTTGGACGTCATGATGATAATGGTGTTCTTGAAATCCACTGTGCGGCCTTTGCCGTCGGTGAGACGTCCGTCGTCCAGGATCTGGAGGAGCGCGTTGAAGACCTCTGGATGGGCCTTCTCGACCTCGTCAAAGAGGACCACGGAGTAGGGGCGACGGCGCACGGCTTCGGTCAGGTATCCACCTTCCTCGTACCCCACGTATCCGGGGGGGGCGCCGATCAGTCGAGCGACCGAATGGCGTTCCATGTATTCGGACATGTCCACGCGAACCATGGCCTGTTCGTCGTCAAAGAGGAACTCCGCCAGAGCCCGCGCCAGCTCGGTCTTGCCCACCCCTGTGGGTCCGAGGAACATGAACGATCCGATGGGTCTATTGGGATCCTGGAGTCCTGATCGGGCGCGTCGCACCGCGTCGCAAACAGCGACAACCGCTTCGTGTTGGCCGATAACGCGCTTCTCGATGCGATCTTCCATCTTGAGCAATTTTTCAAGCTCTCCTTCGAGCATCTTTGAAACGGGTATTCCGGTCCACTTGGCAACCACTTCCGCCACATCCTCGGGACCCACCTCCTCCTTGAGCAGGCCGCCATCCTTCTGGATTGACGCCAATTCCTCGTTCTTTTCCTTGATGTCCTTTTCCAGGGCGATGAGCATGCCGTATTTCAGTTCAGCGGCCCTACTCAAATCTCCTTCGCGTTCAGCCTTTGCCGCGTCGGTCTTGGCTCGCTCATGGCGTTCCTTGAGTTCCCTGATAGACGAGATTATGGCCTTTTCCTGTTGCCATTTCTCCTTCAATTGCGCGGATTCGGTTGTGAGGCGCCCGATCTCTTCGTTCACTTTTTGGAGCCTTTCCCGACTTGCCGCGTCCGATTCCTTGGTCAGGGCCTGTTTCTCGATTTGAAGCTGAATGATGCGGCGTTCGATCTCGTCTATTTCCGTTGGCATGGAGTCGATCTCAATCCTGAGGCGGGACGAAGCCTCATCGATCAGGTCGATCGCCTTATCGGGGAGGAACCGATCGGTGATGTAGCGGTTGGAGAGAGTCACGGCAGCGATGATCGCGCTGTCCTGGATACGCACCCCGTGGTGGACCTCATACCGTTCTTTCAGGCCGCGCAGGATCGCGATGGAATCCTCCACGGAGGGCTCGGCCACGTAGATCGGCTGAAAGCGTCGTTCAAGGGCCGCGTCCTTTTCGATGTATTTCCGGTATTCATTCACCGTGGTGGCGCCCACGCAGCGCAGCTCGCCTCTGGCAAGGGCCGGTTTGAGCATATTGGACGCGTCCACTGCTCCTTCGGCAGCTCCCGCGCCTACCAGAGTATGCATCTCATCGATGAATAGAACGATTTCCCCCGCGGACGAGGTGACTTCCTTGAGAACCGCTTTGACACGGTCTTCGAACTCCCCGCGATACTTGGTCCCTGCGATGAGCTGACCGATGTCGAGCGCGAGCACTCGCTTGTTCTTAAGGCTTTCCGGAACGTCACCCGAAACGATCCTCTGAGCCAGGCCCTCCACTATCGCGGTCTTTCCCACTCCGGGATCGCCCATCAGCACAGGGTTGTTCTTGGTGCGTCGCGAGAGAACCTGAATAATGCGCCGGATTTCGTCATCGCGGCCGATTACGGGGTCCAGTTTCCCTTTGACGGCCAGTTCCGTAAGGTCTCTCGTAAACCGCTTGAGGGCCTGGTACTTTTCTTCCGGATTTTGGTCGGTAATCCGCTGCGTCCCCCGTATATCGGTAAGGATCGTGTAGATTCTATCCTTGGTCACGCCATGACGCGCCAGGATCGATTGCGCGGAGGAGCCGGTCGCTTCGGACAGGGCGATGAGCATATGTTCGACCGAAAGATACTCGTCCTTGAGCTGTTCCATTTCCTTGAATGAGTCTTCAAGCACGGCTCTGAGGCGATTCGAGAAATACCTCTCCGCCAAGGCGCCGCCGGTTTGCTGGGGGAGTTTATCGATAGCAGATTGGACATCATTCCGGACACGATTAGCGTCCACGCCGAGGCGTTTGAGGATTTCCACACACGTCCCCTCTTCGTCGGACAAAAGGGAAAAGAGCAGGTGTTCGGTCTCCACCTGAGGATTCCCTTTTTTCGCGGCCGTATTCTGCGCCAGTTCCAACCCTTCCTGGGATTTCAGTGTGAATCTATCCGCGCGCATGCATTCCTCCCGACGATCGGATGGTTTTTCCTATTCTGTGACAAGATGCGAGGCGCCAGAGACTTTACCTAACAGGTAAATCACGGCCCCGATCCTGTCAAGCGGTCACCCGTGTGAACCGGTTTCAAGAGCTGGAGATTGTGGGCGCCTCTCAAGCCGCGCAGCGTCGGTTTCCGATCGATTGTTCGCCATATGGACCGAAAGAGAGGAATGGCTTCTGGAGCCAAGTAGGGTGGTGATCGTTGACAGAAAGTAGCGTTGGTCTTAGAATTGGAAATCGAACTTTATTGCGCCGGTCAAGAAACCTGCCTACTGGGGTGGGGTGAGCAGCGACTTGCCAGGCAGAGAGTGGGGGTGAATTGAAAGGATGAGCAGCGCTCTGTAGCGATCTTGGAGCGCGAGCTGCAAGAAGGGCTTGCACGCCCTTCGGACCGTCTTTCTGGAACTTCTTCCGCAGTGGTCATCACGAATTCAAGGATGGTTGACAA
>VGSG01000015.1 GCA_016875095.1 Deltaproteobacteria bacterium | reverse complement strand
ATGCCACGCTTGTGGGGAAAGATCGACCATGGTCCGATGCTTGCACCCCGTGTTTCCGTAAGAGATCGCGGCCAGGTCTTTCAGTTCTGAGACCAGGTTGCTGGGGATATACGCCCACAGCTCCTGCCCGATATATTTGCCGTACGCGTCACTGCTGTTGTACTCGTACACCCACTTTTGGTTACGCCAATCCCACACGCCGAATACGAACGCGTGCAGTTGACCGTCATTAGCCCCCACATATACGACCTTCTTCATAACCTGTGCAAGCGTGGGGCTCGCGGTATTCACTCCCGACGGCGGTGTCTCTTGCTTTGAAAGCTGATTGTTGCGGAACGTCAAGTACTCCGTGATGTTCGGATCCATTCGGGAAACGGCCCCGAGCGAAGGGACCCCAACAATCACCGGGGTGGAATATGCGACATCTCCCATGAGCCACGTCTTGGACGTATCCACGGTATCGATTCGACTGCGGTAACAGGTCGAGGCATTTCCACGAATCCATGAAATAAGCTCTGCTGCGTCGGTATTGTTGAGAGTCCCATTGTGATCGCAGTCGTTGGCCGCTTGGAGGTTTAAGAGAGGCCGGAAGTACGATGCATTGGCAGTGGTGAAATCCTTGACCTCGTTTCTTTCAATCTTGCCGTTGCTGTTCAGGTCATATCCGGCAAAAATCCGCCCGCGGGTGGTTGAGGTAAGGATTTGCGCGGCGTCCCAACAGTTCCTTGCTGAAGGACAATCTTCTCCATCACATGCCGATCCTGAATCCTGGTAGCAGAGTTTGTCCTCGTTGCAGCATTTTTCGAACGAGTACGTGCCGTCCGCGTACGGGCTATAAGCTTCCAGGTGGCCGTACCAGACGGACCGCGCGGGATCGGTTTCATCCACTGCCTGGAACACACCTCGCAAGACAATGTCAAAGCCTCGGATTTCCTGGGAGACCGTAGCCACCGCGCCTGCCGCGGCATGAGCCGACTCGATTTCGCCGATGATTCTGGTCAGCGCATCCGAGATTTCGGTTCCGCTGGACGAGTAAAAGTAAGTCCTCGGCTCTCCGTAGATAGTGCGCTTCGCGTTGCCGTCGGTGTAAACGGGGTTGCTAGGATCGGGCGGCATCTGCTGCATGGTCTCGAATGCCCATTCCGCGCATTGTGTCGAGTAGGTCCCATTTGGACCGGCCCACGAGGGGTCGAAAAACTTGCTCGATCCACTACACGTATACGTCTGGCAAGCTCCACCCGCGCTGGGGCATTCGTGCGCAAGCGGGCAGCAGTTCTTGAGACACGCGCTCGTACACCAAGACCCCGTCACGCACTTGCTGCAGCCCTTCAGCGGCCAGTCAAGATTCAAGCTGGTGGACGGCAAGGCAGTTCCACGATTGGCCGTGTACGGATAATTGTCTTTGACACCAGCGGAGTCAGGCAAATCCTGGAAGCCGCCATACATGGCGATTTCCTTCATGGAATTCTGCCCGAGCTGATCGGTTGAGTATGTGTAAACCGTGTAAACGTTTACGCTCTGAGTCCCTGAAAGGCCGGAATCAGTCCTTATGTCATTGATGTGCATTCGATATGCGGGGACCACCGGATCCTGGCTGCCGTTCCAGGCCCCGTCCGAAATGAGGAGAACAAAGCTCCTCCGACACGGCGTGAGACTGCCGCTGCTGTAATAGGGGTCTACGCTGCCGCCCTTGCTGATGAACGCGCCGTTGTTTACATAGCTGCGGCCGTCTACCGAAGATTCCTGTTTGTAGTATTTGTACATCTCCCACATGGCTTCACCGGTGGGAGTCCCGCCGTAAGGATAGAGGGTCGAAGTCGCTGTCGTGTTTGACTGGAGCGCGTCCACGAGGGCATCCTGGTCCGTATTGTCGCATCCGACAACAATCTTGCCTTGAGTCGAGCCCTGGAAGTACGCAAAACCGTATCGCACTCTACCGAACGTGTCCTGAATAATCCCGGAACGTAATGCTTTGTCTTTCTTCAGCACCACTCTTCCCGCAGTAAAGGCTCCAGTTGTGCTCCGTGTTTCACCGTCGTGAGCAGCATGGGTGCTCTTGGTCACATCCGCGTTGATCACGAGGGTGTAACCCAGCGTGTCGGAACCCGCTAGTGCGGTCTCGCAGGTAGCTTCGACGCAGTAAGTTCCCGCGTTGAGCAGGTAACCATTGTCTCTGGCCGTTCGAGTCGATCCATTCGAGATTTCCGCGTCGTTGGGGTTGAAAACACCGTTTGCGGTCCACGTGCCGAGAGGGTCCCCTGCCGGAGTGCTCCCATTGTAGAGCCTGATACGTGCCTTCTTGCTATCCACCACGTCTTTCCGCATCTCAATGAAGATCCGCGTTTGTCGCGACATGGTAAATGTCCACAGCTCGGCCTGGCCATCTCCCTTGAACGAGATGGGATCAGCGGGGGTCAACGTGCCGTGGTTGTGCGTGCTAACGCTGAGGAACGAGTATTTGTCCTTATAGCTGTTGCCCGTGTTGTAGTTGTTGGGTCGCCAGTCCGAGGCTGATGTATAATCCCCAGCCCGGGTGTAGACATCAACATGGAGCGCGGTTGTATCACGGGCATTGCGCCGGCCGCCCTGACCTCGGATGTAACAATGACATGTGTCATCGCTGGTAGCGCATTCCGTCTCAGTGTTGCATTGGGCCTTGCCTCCGATGAGCGCAGTGAGGGTATTGTCCATCCTGGACATGGCCGCGAAGTTGAGGAAGTTACCACTGATTCCGTTGGTGAAGTTGCCCGTAACCCGCGTGGTCGCGCTCCCGGCGCATGCTATGTAGTCTGTTGTCGGCGGGTCTCCGTCCCGAGAAGGGGTGAAGTACACCGCAAAATAATTGTCTGTCCCGACCGTGCCGACCGCGATTACGCGAAAAGCTTTGTTGCTCAAGAGCGCGGACTGTTTGTCCACATCGCGAAGAAATACGCATTCATCCACCGCTATCGCGGTACCGCCACTGGCCAGCGCGTACTTGAAGTAGGCGCGATAAATCTTCGCGCCGCCCGCGTCACTGTAATCTTGGATGTCGATCTTTATCTCTTTGATGGTGTACGTTCTGACGCTGGTACCCACAGTCCCCGTGGGAGTGAATACCTCGAAATAGTCACCAGTAGAGTTGTACCGGTAATATCCGCCCGGATCAAAAAAACCATAATAATCCCGGTACTTATCGTAGCGGCATATGGCAGGTCCGCCACCATCGGGCTGATAGGTCTCGTCGTACTGGTCAATGACCCCCGTAGAATAATAGTAAGCCCAAGTCCGTCCATCGTAGCCATAGTACGGAGCGTACTGCATACTGCCTGAGAAGTCGATGAGCATCATCACGTTGGGTTTCTCAACCGACGCGACAATAGGGGGAACCCGGCACTTGTTGTACACCCCTGCCCACGCGAGGCACGCGAGACTCACCACGAATAGCGCCAGCGCCGCGACACAACATCGCCTCAAAACTCTGCCCTTAGTGCGCTCCACGGGTCACCCCCTTTTCCGACACGCCGCCTTCGACCGTATATTGCTTCGGGCCTGTCTGAGCTTTGGCCAGGAGGTACACGATCACCTCGCTCTTATTGCCGCACACGTAAACGGTACTCCCTCGTTCCACAGCCCCAAGAGAGACGGCCTGCGCGTTTTCATCCTTCACGGTGAGCCTCTTGCCCGTTACACTGACGTGGTAGGGCTTGTCACCTGTGAAGAGGAGGATGGTGTTCTCCGTTGCCGCGATCACCGACACCGGCCCGATGACGGAATACCGCTTGGCTGCATATGTGCTCACTTCCGCAACATATGGCTTGGGAGTAGTCTGAATCGTTGCCCGAGCATCAGCGCTTGTCTGTTGCGCTACTGCCGCCGAGTTGAGCCACATAGTAATCGGAAGAGCCAAAATACAGGCAAGGATGAGCGCCTGCGCCTTTCCAAGGGTGTGGGGTGACGTGACCATGTCTCATTTCCCTCCCGCGTTCAGGGGTTGTTCTTTTGCGCCAAGGAGAAATCTATTTCGACTATATGCCTTCAGTTATCGAGGGGGAAATCCCCCTGTATCCCCCTTTACAAAAAGGGGGAGAAGAATCCCCCCTTGCAAGAGAGGGAGAAGAACCCCCCTTTGCTAAAGGGGGGTTAGGGGGGATTTGCTGATTTTATGGGAAGTTAGGCGTCTTTCTCCCGTAGGAGACTTGGACCTGCCGTTCAACGTTGCATGATCTGTGCCTTCCTTGTCATTTCAAGCGGTTATGGGACGAGGAGATGAGGATGGAAAAAGAGCCGCCTCAAGCCCAGCCCATTCATTGACAATCTGCGACCGGCGAAGGAAGGCGGGATGTATCTATCGGTAATAACAGGCTTTTGTCATGTCCAGAAAGTTGACATAGCGGAGAGCGTTGTAAAAAGAATTAGTACTCATCCGCGAGGGCATCGTATCGTCCCGGATTTTGCCCTGCGACATCGGACACGTTGGGCTTGAGCATATATCGTCCGTCATTCCGGCGGAAGCCGGAATCCAGGTTGTTGATTCGGACGACCGCTCCGGAATACTGGACCCCGGCTTTCGCCGGGGTGACGACCGGGGCTTAGTGAATGCTTCTAATAATGATGTTAGCCCCGTCGTCACCTTGGCGCCCTTCTTGCCCCGAGTCGATGCTGTTAACCATGTGCGAAAAAGCTGATATGGTACAATATCGATGCCATGTCCTTCTCCCCCGCCGTGGGAAAGACAGAGGCTCCGCAGATGGCACAGATATATCCTGGTCCGGATCACGCAGGGAACAGAATCCGTGGCCCTCTGCGTAATCTGCGGATTGGTCCTTGACTCCGGCCGCGCGAGGAACAGAGGCTCCATATGCCCGATCCACAGTACCGAATCAAACTCTACGGGCACACGAGCAGAGATGCTAAGGCCTTCTGCAAGAACCTCGGGCTGGTGCTCGGGGTGAGTGAAAGCAACGCGCGGGAGCTGCTCCGGCAGGTCCCGGTAGCGCTCAAGGAGGGACTGGACAAAGAGAGGGGACAAGCGCTCATGGAAGCGCTCAAGGTGATCTCCGCATTGTGCATTATCGAGCGCATGGACCGCGACCCTGGGACGGAGACGCTGTCCGAGTTGAAACTCCCTTTCCCACTCCGGATCGGCGCCCCGGAAGCTGAAGCCCCGGAAACACCTTCCATCCTGCCGAAATGGGCCAGAGGAGTGGCTTTAGGTTTGGCGTTGGTGACTCTCCTCTTTCTCGTTCTTGCCGCGGGCAAGCACTTCCAGAGACGCGATGCGCGGAACGCAGCGCCAGAGAAGGTGGAGCCCCCTATCACCGAAGAGCAAGCGGCAACCGGCGAAACTTCACCGTTCCGAATCTACTCCCCCGAAAATTCAGCTATGGTAGAGGGACTGAAGAACGAAATCGACGCGCTTCAAAAAGAGAATGAGCGACTGCATGAGCTGTTCGTAGCGGAACGGCAAATTTTGATAGGCATTCAGAATCAGCCCTCTTACCCCGACCGGGAAACTTTGCGTCGTCAAAAGCAACGGGTGAACATGCTCCAGCAGCGCATCCGCACGAACGCGCGGGAGATCTCCGACCTGGAGAGGGACATCGAGATTCTGGTGGGCCTCCGGGAGTAATTCCTTTAAGACCGTTGATTCGATCGCAACTCGATTTAGTTTCTTCCGTCCCTCTGGGACTCCATCAGATACGATGATCCAATTACACGGCGATAAATCGCCGAGCTATTATCTTGCGTCCCTCTGGGACGCAAAGAAGTCGCGGACCAACTAAGTGCTCGTTGGGACGCCCTATTGGGGATAGGGTATTCCTATCCCAACATCAACCCGCGGCAGTTTCCGGCCTTAATTTCTCCGACCAAATCGTTCATACTTCTGATTTGGTCGCTGAATTCTGTCACCGAGCGACCCACGTCCTCCGGTCGATGGCAATCACTCCCGCCGACAGAGGGTAGGCTCAGTCTTAGCGCCGCTTCAATCGCCGGCGAGTTCTGATGGGGCAGATTACCGCCATTGTGCGTTTCCAAGGCAGCGACCCCTTTAACCGAGCAAACTTTCTCCCCGATCGATTCCCATCCCCGAAACGGATGAGCTGGAAGACATATCCCGCCGAGCGCGTGGCCTCGCTCTAAGACCTTGTTCAATTTGAGGTGGTTGTTTCCGCCCCAGATGTTCCATCCATCGTCTTCAAGCCCATGTACCGGAACATGCCCGTGATCGGTTGAAATTTCCACTCTCCGAAAGACCGCAAACGGTGGAAGGACCCGCAGCATGGTGACGGGCAACGAGGCATTCAGGGAATGGCGCTCGGTGAAGCATACCCCGTCCAACCCCAGCTCCACGGCTCGCGCAATCAGATCCCGTGGCTCCAGGTAATTGTCCTGAGAGAATTTACTGTGGCAATGCAGAGCGATAATCATCAGAGCTTTCTGAGACGGACGCTATTTCCTTTATGCTGGATTCTGCTGAGGGATTTCAAAATCCCCCTGTATCCCCCTTTTAGCAAAGGGGGAGAAGAGCTCCCCCTTTGC
The DNA here is from genome assembly GCA_016875095.1 of Deltaproteobacteria bacterium. Lineage (GTDB taxonomy): Bacteria > Desulfobacterota > Desulfomonilia > Desulfomonilales > Desulfomonilaceae > VGSG01. Next base: position 52,594 of record VGSG01000015.1, on the reverse strand, counting down.
TAAAGGAGGGTGAGAGGGATTTTCCCTAATATAAGGCAAAAACCTCCGTTGAGAACAGAGGGCTATCGCCTCGCCCCCTCTGGCGCAACCGGGTTAGGTGTCGTATTATAAAAATTTGCCCCGGGAAGCGCAGGACGTCAGGAGGCACTGGAAGCTCCGTAGGAAAGCCTCCGTGACCCGAATCATGACTGCTGGATCAGGCTGTCACCGACATCCGGACCGCGAAGGAACGTTTTTCTGCCAGAAAGACGCACATTATATGTGCGCCCAATGCGCCTGTTGTCATAGCCCGAGAGTATACTGCCAGTTTCGGACCGCATGCGTGATCGACCACCTCGCCAAGGCGGGTGACCTCAGGCCCTGCCGAGAGACAAGCAGCTCAAAGAGATAGACAAGCGGCGGCAAACCCGGTCAGGTATCAGCAAGAAAAGCGGGCCTCGTCGCTTAAGGGGCCGAACCGCAAGAAAGTCGAGCAAGGGATGACAAATCGGCTTCGGATGATTATATAGGCTATTTGATCGGATCAACGGCATCTTCATTCCAACGCAGACGGTAGGTTAAGTCTGACGATGATCAAACGAGACTATTACGAAGTACTCCAGACACCGAGAACCGCGACGCCCGACGAGATCAAGAAGGCGTACCGAAAGATGGCCCTTCAAAACCACCCGGACAGGAATCCCGGTGACAAGGCTGCGGAAGAGCGGTTCAAGGAAGCGGCTGAAGCATACGAAGTCCTGAGCGATCCCGAAAAACGGCAACTCTACGATAGGTTCGGCCATGCCGGCCTTCAGCAGACGGGTTTTACGGGTTTCAGGGATTTTGACGACATCTTCTCCTCTTTCGGCGATATCTTTGAGGAATTTTTCGGCCTTGGCGGGAGGCGCTCCCGGACGCGAGCTCGCAGAGGCGCGGACCTGGCTTACGACCTGGTTATCGATTTCATGGATGCCGCGTTCGGCAAAGAGACCGAGATTGAACTGGCGCGCCATGAAGTCTGTCAGGAGTGCCGTGGACTGGGGACACGAGAAGGCTCGCAGCCCTCTGTATGCAACACGTGCGGAGGCCGAGGCCAGGTGACTCGCTCACAAGGCTTCTTTTCCATCAGCACGACCTGTCCCGCATGCCAGGGGAGCGGCACGGTGATTACCGATCCGTGTGAGGCCTGTAATGGCGTCGGGCGGGTGCGTCAACGAAAGAAGCTTTCGCTCAAGATACCCCCAGGCGTGGAGACGGGCTCTCGTCTCCGACTGGTCGGCGAAGGCGAACCGGGGGAACTGGGTGGGCCACCCGGAGACCTGTACGTGCTTCTTAGGGTCCAGCCCCACGATGTCTTTCAGCGCCAAGGAGACGACGTGGTAATCGTTCTGCCGATCACTTATGCTCAGGCCGCTCTGGGCGCGACAATCGAAGTTCCCACTTTGGAAGGCGCCGACTCGTTGACGGTGCCCGCGGGCGCCCAGTCCGGCCAGGAATTCAGTCTGAAGAGCAAGGGTATCCCGCACCTGAGAGGCAAGGGTCGAGGAGACATGCGGGTAGTCGTGTACGTTGATGTGCCCACGAGGCTGTCCAAGGAGCAAGAAGAGTTGCTCCGCCAACTCGCGGAACTGGAAGGATCGCAGGTCACCCCCAAAAAGAAGGGGTTCTTTTCGCGGAAGTCGTAGAAGAACGATATTCAGAGCCCATTTCAAAACCTCGCGCTCTTCTGCGGAGGTGGCGAGGGCTCTGACGTAAGTGGTCGCTATTTTAGAAGTAGTCGGCCCCGCAAGCGCTGGAAGCGCTTGCAAATAGTTAGGAGTTCTTGGGGAGGGGCCCGGGGAGGCCCTTCTTGCGAGAAGGGCCTCCCCGGAAAACTCTTCCGGAAGCCTATTGGCTTCCGCCGCGGGCAGGCAAGTCTTTCCACGCGGGAAGAATACCGAAGCCGTCACATAACCGGACCGCCTTGATCACCGCTCTCTGGAGCGCCTCCGAGGCCATGAGCGCGACGCGCTGCGGGTCCGCCGCCTTACTTCCGACAGCTAGCACAATCGTCAAATCCCCGTCTATGTGTGAGTGAAAAGGTCGTATGACGGAACCCAGGCTCAGTGTCGCCTGAGTTGCCACTCTGGACGCCGCAATCTTATCCATGGCCGCGTCCACGGCTATGACAGCAAGGGTGGTATTCTCGACCGATACCTGTCTGGAGACCGCTGTTCCTTCTTTGAGCAGTCGCGCTGCATTCGCAAGCTCCAGCAAATCCGCCTGCGACCTCGCGCCTGCCAGCACGTCTCCGTAAGGGTCCGTGACATCGCCGTAGGCATTCACCACCACCAACGCGGCCACGCTGAGATCGGCCGAAACCACGGAGGCTGATCCCAGGCCGCCTTTCATTCCCTGTGCGATGCCGAAGAGTTTTCCCACAGAAGCTCCGGTTCCGGCGCCTACGCTCCCCTGCTCAATAGGACCTGTCCCGAGACTCATGCAGGCTTCACGCCCCATGGCCGCATCAGGACGAACCGAACCGTCACCGAAATTAAGATCGAAAACCGCCGCGGTCGGCACGATTGGGATCACCTTGCCAACCACGGGGATACCGATCTCCTGTTCTTCCAGCCATGCAAGAACCCCTCCGGCCGCGTCCAGACCGAAAGCGCTCCCGCCGCAGAAGCAGACCCCATGCGCTCGATCCACCAAGTGTAGCGGTCGCAGCGAATCAAACTGCCGAGTGGAAGTCGCTGTACCGCCGGAATGAAAGCCCGCCGGCACGCCCCAGGGAGGGCCCAGAATCACTGTTACGCCTGTCTTGGCCTTCAGGTCCGAGGCATGTCCGACACGAATGCCCGGCACATCCGTAATGTCGTCGTGAATAATCCTGTTCCCAGCTTCCATCGACCACTCCCGAGAATGGGAAAGAGTTAGCATTACGCGGCCCTTCAGGCAACGAATTCCTAACCACTGCGAGCCGAGCGCATCCCACGAACTCAATGGGCATGATCCGACCGGATTGCCGGACTTCCCGGATGAGGCTATGATTGCATTACGAGTGGTTCTGTCGGGGCGGGGTAGGGGCGCGCTCTCAGCATTTCGGAGACCCCAGGAGAATCAAGAATGGCATTCGAGACGGCGAGCCTTCCCTTACTGAAAGAAGCATTGGAGATTCTTGAGGAAGGTTTCCGCGACCTTCCGGATTTCGATGCTCGGTTCGACATGGCTGCGTTGCGACCGGTAATTCTGGAAACAGCCCGTCGCCTACGTGACAACTATCCGTACCAGCACCCCTTGTACATCGGGCACATGATTAAGCCGCCTCACCCGGTGGCAAGGCTCGCGTACGCGCTCGCTCTATGGATCAACCCCAACAACCATTCCTTCGACGGTGGTCGGGCAAGCTCTGCTATGGAAAAGGAAGCCGTCGCACAGTTGGCCCACATGATCGGCTGGGAAAAACACCTGGGCCACCTGTGCGGCGGAGGAACCCTGGCCAATCTGGAAGCCCTGTGGATCTCAGGGAAGCTTGCTCCGGGGAAGACCATCGTGGCGTCTCAACAGGCCCATTTCACTCACGAGCGAATTTGCGAGGCGCTCAGGATACCGTTTGAGTCGGCGCCGACCGACGATCGGGCCCGGATGGACATGAAAGCTCTTCGGGAGACCCTGGATCGGAAAGACGTGGGCATGGTGGTGGTTACTTTGGGAACCACGGGAGTCGGAGCAGTGGACCCGCTGCTAGAAATCCTTGAGCTTCGGGAGGAGTACGGCTTTCGTATCCATGCGGACGCGGCGTACGGGGGCTATTACGTCCTGGTGGATGAGCTGGAACCTGATACCAGAGCGGTCTTTAGTCACGTCGGCGAGGTGGATTCCTTGGTGGTCGATCCCCACAAGCATGGTCTTCAGCCTTACGGTTGCGGCTGCATCCTTTTCAGGGACCCTTCGGTTGGGCGATTTTACAAGCATGATTCGCCGTACACATACTTCACGTCATCCGAGCTTCATCTCGGAGAGATCAGCTTGGAGTGCTCCCGTGCGGGAGCGGCAGCCGTGGCTTTGTGGGCTACGCAGAGGATGTTGCCTTTGGTTAAAGGCGGCGAGTTCGCACAGAGCTTGCTGCGTTGCCGAAAGGCCGCTTTGAGATTGTACGAACTGATTGAAGCTCACCCGCGGTTCATGAGCCCGTTTCCACCGGAGACGGACATTGTGGTGTGGGCTCCCCGGGCGGATACCGTCAGTGAGGCTTCGGATCTCTCCAGAGCGCTCTTTGAAGAGGCGTCTCGAGAAGGGCTTCACATGGCGCTCGCTGACGTTCCCGGATCTTTTTTTTCGAGGAAGTATCCGTCGCTGATTCAGGACAGAGAGTCCATAACTGCGCTCAGATGCTGCATGATGAAACCTGAGCACATGGACTGGATTGACTCCGTTTGGGCCGTGGCGAAACGAGCCGCCGGCAGAGTCTTTGAACGAATGTGAGCAGCGTCACCTGAGCCATCGGTCACCCACTTGCGCCGGCAAAAGCACCTCATAAGGCCGTCGCCGGAGGGCTTACCGTCTATTTTTCATCTTGCGCTTCATCAGGGAATTCTTCCCTCAGCATCGCCTCGTACTCGACCATCCAGGTGTCGCCGAACATTTCTTGGCACATTTTACGCAGGTCGGCCTTGAATCCTTCCGGATCCCTCTGTTTCCAAAGCTTGTCTCGCGCTTTGAACTCTTCGTAAGCAAGCCGGACAGGAGGCGAGAGTTCGAGCATCTCAAAGCCCTTGTCCAGCTCACCGAAACTTCTTTCGTCATCCTTATCGGCCATGAGCGCTGATCCTCCCTCCTCGTCTTGCTCCGTCGGCTCGGTCGAGCTCGTTAGCTCTTTCCGAATAAGTGATCCATCGAGCGAGCGCGTGCGTGGTTTACCCACCCTGTGCGCCTGAATCCCGCAGCTCTAACCAGCTTGACACGCCTCTCTTACGTATAATATAAAAGCATTGAGAGGATCAAGACATGTCCAAGAGCATCTTGCATGGCAAGCATGTGCTTGCGGTGGATGATGAAACGGATGTGCTGGAGATCATTGAAGAGGAACTTCAAGAATATGGCGTGCGATTGGATACGGCCCCGTCATACGAAGAGGGCCTCCAAAAGCTGACTTCATTGACCTATGACCTCGTCATTCTCGATATTATGGGAGTCCGGGGTTTCGATCTGTTGCAGGTGGCGGTTTCGAGGGATTTGCCGGTAGTGATGCTTACCGCCCATGCGCTTAGCCCTGACACACTGAAAAAATCCATCGCACTAGGCGCCAGGGCTTACCTTCCGAAGGACCAGCTTGGCCGCATCGCCCCATTTCTTGGGGATGCGCTCACACTTAACTACCGGTCGGGCTGGAAATCAGTTCTGGAGAAACTGGGCGCATCGTTCGGCAAGCGCTTCGGACCTCAATGGCGCACATCCGAAAAGGAATTCTGGGAACACTTCGACAAGGAACCGGCCATCACGAAGTTCACAATAATCCAATCCTGAATCCGAAGCCCTCAAGGCTCGGGGAGTTTGAGGTATTCCGGTGGCGATCAAGAATATCCAGACTTCTCATCTGGTGCATGACCTGAAGAACCCCGTCAACATTATCGAGACAGGCGCGCGAGCTCTGCTGGAGAAACAGGACCGATACGGCGCTCTGGATCCCAAGCAGGAAAAGGTGATCATGCGCATGCTACGCAGCGCGTTGAAGATCAAGACGCTGGTCCATAATATGCTCGAAGTTGACATGGCTTCCCAAGGTATTACAAAGACAACCCAGTGCACCCTTGCGGACATACTGCGCGGCGCTTTAATGGAAGTCTTCGACGTGGTGGACCCGGCCGCGGCTGAGGCTCTTGAGGAAGCTTCGGATCTGGAGAGTTTCCGGCGGGTGCTTGAAGCGAACAGCGTGTTCATTGACGCCACCATAGAGGATCTCAATCAAGCTATCCGCACGGACCAGACAAAAGTCTGTTTGATCCTCACCAATCTTCTCTCTAACGCTTTCAAGTACCGGGAGACGAGCGTCCATGTGAGATGCTCGGTGAATGCAGACTCCATCAACGTGTCCGTGAGAGACGACGGCCCGGGGATTCCGGAGACATACCATAAGCAGATCTTCGATCAATACTTCCAATGTGTGCCTGCCGACGGCTTCCCTGTTCGAGGTCACGGTCTGGGGCTTGCGGGCGCGCTCGCGCTCACCGAGGCCCTAGGAGGCCATCTGTCCCTGTGCAGAGGTGAGCACGGCGCTGAATTCCTCGTCGAAATCGCCTGTGGCCCGGAACAATAGAACGAGTTGCGTTCCCAGTGAGTTTTCCGCTTGGGTTTTCCTACGCCAGGCGCACGTGAATACCATTGGCGAGTCAATACCTGCCTTGACAGAAGCGCCCGCCCACTCTAGTCTGCCGTCATGCCACCCAGACTGATGAGCCTTATAGGGATCGCGGCGATCGTGGCCTTCTGCTGGCTGATCTCCTCCGATCGTCGTCGTGTGAACTGGCGCTGCGTGTTGTGGGGGTTGGGCTTGCAGTTCCTGTTCGGGATCCTCATTCTGAAGACTTACCCCGATGAGATTTTCGCCGGCGCTCAGGCGTTCTTCACCGGAATCAATCACTTTGCGGAAAAAGGAGCCCGGTTCCTCTTCGGGTCTTTGGTTGAAAAACAGGATTTTGTGATGCTGAGCATGGGCTCGGTGATCATATTTGTCAGCGCCCTTATGGGAGTCCTGAACTATATCCGTGTGCTGCCTGCGCTCATCTACGTTCTTGCCAAGATCATGCGCCGGAGCATGCGGACCAGCGGCGCGGAAGCGCTTGCCGCGGCCATGTTCATCCTGATGGGGATCGAGGCGGTAACCGGTCTGCGAACCGTAGTCGGACGTATCACACGGTCGGAGCTCTTCAGTGTGATGACATGCTTCATGGCCACTATTGCCGGATCGGTCATGGCGGTATACGTGGGAGTCTTCGGCGCGAGTCCGGGTCATATCCTCGCCGCGAGCATCATGAGCGCTCCTGCGGGTCTGGCGCTGGCCAAGCTGGTCATTCCCGAAGAGGAAGAGCCTGAAACCGCCGAGGGAGTAAAGTGGGCGATGCTTCTCCCTGACGAAAAGGGCATCATCGAGGCCGCGGCGAACGGCGCGGTACTCGGGTTGAAACTGACCGCGACCATAGCTGCGATCTTGCTCGCGTTCGTAGCCATTATTCATATGATCGACGCATTCCTGGGCCTTTTTGGCGCTTCCTTCGCCGGGATCACGGGATACCTCTTCGCTCCTGTGGCCTACCTACTGGGCATTCCGTGGGAGGATTGCCTCAAGGCGGGGAATCTGCTCGGAGTGAAGACGGTCTTCAATGAGTGGCTGGCATACAGTGAAATGCAGACAATGGTCAAGGCAGGGGAACTGTCGCCCCGAGCGGTGACGATTCTCACGTACGCGCTCTGTTCATTCGCCAATTTCGGGAGCTTGGCCATTCTGATCGGAGGGATTTCCGCGCTGGCCCCGGAGCGCCGCGAAGAAGTGATCGGCATGGGCCTGCGATCACTGATCACTGGTCTATTTGCGGGTTTCCTGACCGCGGCGATCGCGGGAACCCTCATTGATTTGTACTAATGGTGAGAATTAACTTCCGAATGGATCGCACTAATGGACAAGCCAGCAGTGGCGCTCGCCCGGAAGGCTCATTGACTTCACGTGACGGAATCATGCACAGGTCGAATCGAATCGTTGCTGGTACAGATACTCAGCGCATTAGCGAAAAGCTGCCCCCATACATTCCCCGAAAGTTCAAACGCATCCATGTGGAGCTGACCAACAAGTGCAACTTCTCGTGCGCTTTCTGTCCCGACGCGGTCATGACCCGCGAACGGGATTCCATGCCGGAAGAGCTTGCCCGTTCCGCGCTCGATCAAATTGCTGAGCTGGAACTCGCGGAAAAAGTGACCTTTCACGTAATGGGCGAGCCGCTCTTGCACCCGCGATTGTTTTCTATCCTGGATCACGCGAGGGAGAGGGGCCTCGCAGTCGGTCTCACCACCAACGGCGCGCTCCTCACGCCGGCAACCATCGCCAAGATCGCCGAAAGCGACCTTCACCAGATTGATGTTTCCTTGCAGAGCCCTGATGCAAGGAGCTTTGCCGCCACACGCGGGAGCCGGATAGACTTCCTGGATTATCAGGAACGTCTCCTCGATTTGCTCGCCGCGTGCGCAGCCAGGCCCTCGCCGCCCATCTTGAAGGTGCGCATCATGACCACGCGCTTTGCGCGAAAGGTGCGGCACAAGCTGGCGATTCCCGACTTCATGGGGAGCTCCCAGGAGTTGCGTGACACAGTGATGGATTGGTCCGAGCGCATCTATCGTCGGTTGGGACTGGATGAGAAAGCATTGGACACGGTGAGACGTCGTGTGCGCAAGGTCAGGATCCATGCTTGGAACGTGCTGGAGATCGGCCCTCGCATCTTCATCGAAACCTATGTGCTGACGGACTGGGGCAATGCGTTCGTGAGGGACTCGGTTATAGAGGCCCATCACGGTCACTGCTTCGGCATGAGGGACCACTTCGCCGTTCTGTGTTCAGGGGACGTGGTCCTATGTTGCGTGGACTACGACGGCCGGACAGCGCTGGGGAATCTCAACCAATCATCGTTGCTGGATATTCTGAAAAGCCCGGAGTTGGAGCGCATTATGGCAGGCTTTAGCAAAGGTCGGCTCGAGCATCCTTACTGCAAACGGTGCCTGGGCAGCTCATCGAGAATCGGTTCCTGGGTCAAACCGATCGTGTCCGTTCTCGCGCTCAAGGTCCTCAAGCCTCTCTTTTACCGCCAGTATCGTTTGTATGAATAAGGCGGCTCCTAGCGTCAACTCGACGGCCACCTCGGAAAGGGTCCGATGAGCGTAGCGGACCGTACGCTCATTTGACCGCGAGTACGCATCAGGTGCGGAAACCTATAAGGACCTCATCGGTTTCGACCGTCTGTCCTGTCCGAACGAGTAACTTCTCGACGTATGCGTCGTACGGCGACGCGATGCCGCTCTCCATTTTCATGGATTCCATGCGCAGTAATTCCTGGCCTTTCCTCACATATTCCCCTTCGGCCACGCACACTGCGGTAATAAGACCAGGCATCGGACAGCGCAAGGCATTTTCCTGCACCGCTTTCTTTTCCCGCCGCATGTAGTGAGCGAGGCGCCACTCCGCAGGGCTGTAGATCTCAAAGGTGCGCACGATGCCGCAAAAAGAAGTTCTTATGTGATTTCCCTCATATTGCATCCGGAACATGTGTGAACGGCCATTGATCCATAGCACAAGGCGGCGACGATAGAACTCAAATTCAGGCGTCCGCACGTTGTACGATGTGCCGTTGACGAAAATGGCCCACGTTCGAGTTACCGGATCCCCTTCCAGCCGGACGTGAAAGACCTCATTATCGACCCGTATTACGTACGTGTGCGATTTCTCCAGCTCCGGCGAACTGCCCACCTGGGGTGTCATAGGTTTCACCGAAGTCTTTAGGAGACTCCGACGAGAATGATAGATAAGCAGAGAGGCCATGGCCATGTATTGGAGATGCTCGGGGGCTGGAGGCGCCTTGCTCTCTCCGGATGAAAAATGCTCTTCGATAAAGCCGGTCGACAGATCTCCCCGAGCGAACGAGGCCTGGTCCAGTGTGCTGTTCACAAAATCCACATTAGTGGTTAATCCTTCGACATGGTACCCGTTCAGGGCTCTTATGAGCCTTTGACGCGCGGCTTCTCGATCTTCTCCCCAAGCCGTAACCTTTGCCAGAAGTGAATCGTAATAGATGCTAATCACACTTCCTGCATTGATCCCGGTGTCAACACGAACATGTTCGCCACGAGGCTCAGCATATCGAGTTATCATTCCCGTGGTAGGCAGAAACCCCCGTGAGGGGTCTTCGGCGCACACACGGGCTTCCATGGCCCATCCTTTGATCCCCACATCTTCCTGTTGCAGCGAGAGGCGCTCCCCTGAGGCGATGCGAAGCTGCAATTCCACGAGATCCAAGCCGGTCACGAGTTCTGTAACAGGATGTTCCACCTGCAGACGAGTATTCATCTCCAAGAAATAAAAATTCCCGTCCGAGGCAAGTAGGAATTCCACAGTGCCTGCATTTGTGTATCCTGCTTCGCGTGCCAGCGCGCACGCAACACGACCAATTTCCGCACGGAGCATGGAATCCACGGCCACGGAAGGAGATTCCTCGATCACCTTCTGGTATCGTCGTTGGACAGAGCATTCCCGCTCCCCCAGGTGGATCACGTTTCCGTGGTGATCGGCCATAATTTGAATTTCGATATGGCGAGGTCGCTCAACATATTGCTCGATGAAGATACGGTCGTCGGAGAACCCTTTGCGCACTTCATCTCGGCAGGCGCTCAGAGCGGCTGCGAATTCGTGGGGATTGTCTACAACCCTCATGCCTCGGCCACCTCCGCCCGCAGCAGGCTTGAGCAGTACGGGAAATCCAAGTTGGGTCGCGATGGCCACGGCCTCTTCCGGTTCGCCCAGAGGTTCATGATGCCCCGCCACTACCGGGAGGCCTGCGCGAATCGCCAAGGCTTTCGACGCCATCTTGTCACCAAGCAAGGAGATAGCGTGGGCCGGCGGACCGATAAAGTCCATGCCTGCATCTGTCACGCTCTGGGAGAACGCGGCATTTTCGGAAAGGAAGCCGTAACCCGGATGAATAGCCTGACAGCCGGCATTCAGCGCAGCGCTGATTATCTTGTTCGCGCTTAGGTAGGATTCCTGCGCCCTAGCACCCCCGATAAAGACGGCCTGATCCGCCAATTCCACATACCGCGCACGGAAATCAACCTCTGAATATACCGCAACCGTTTGAATTCCCAATTTGCGGCACGTCTTGATAATGCGGACCGCTATTTCTCCTCTGTTGGCAATAAGTATCTTATGGTACACTGGATACCTCACAGGGGGATATTTCCATGCTTTCTTTCCAACCTGGCGGTCTTCTTTCCTTCGAGCGCCTGGAGGCTTCTGATGAGCCTTCCCCGCGTCTCTCTTGGGAAGATCACGTCATCGATGTACCCCCTTTGGGCCGCGAGAAACGGATTGGCAAACGTCTTCCGGTATAAGGCTTCCTTTTCCAGGAGTGAGGCGGTCGGGTCCGCCGAAGATTCAATCTCTTTGCGATAAATCACTTCTGCAGCCCCCCTTGGCCCCAAGACCGCAATCTCGGCCGTGGGCCACGCGTAATTGATGTCTGCGCCGATATGTTTGGAGTTCATCACGATGTATGCGCCTCCGTAGGCCTTGCGCATCACGACGGTAAGTCGCGGGACCGAGGCTTCGATGAACGCGTAAAGCAACTTTGCTCCATGACGAATGATCCCGCCGTGCTCTTGTTCCGGGCCCGGCATGAAACCCGGCACGTCAACAAGACAGATCAGAGGGATATTGAAGGCATCGCAAAATCGCACGAAACGAGCGCCCTTTACCGAAGCATTGTTATCCAGCACGCCGGCAAGAACGGACGGCTGATTCGCAATCAAGCCGATGGTCTTACCGCCCAGACGACCAAAGCCAACGATAAGATTCCGGGCCCAGTGACCGTGCACCTCGAAAAATTCGGCCCCGTCCAGGATACTGTGCACCAACACCTTCATATCGTACGGATGGTTGGGATTCGCAGGCACAAGATAGTCTAAGGCAGGATCCCTACGATCTATGGGGTCTTTCAAGTCGAGCAGAGGCGGTTCCTGAAGGTTGTTCGATGGGAGATAATTGATCAGACGCCGCACTTCTCGCAAGCATAAGATATCATTGGGCAAGACAAAGTGTGCCACGCCGCTCTTCCCCCCGTGCACGCCAGCTCCTCCCAATTCCTCAAAACTGATGTCCTGGTGGATCACTGTCTTCACCACAGAGGGACCGGTCACAAACATGTGCGACGAATCCTCCACCATGAAGATGAAGTCCGTGATTGCAGGGCTGTACACAGCTCCTCCCGCACAGGGTCCCATGATGCAGGAAATCTGCGGTATCACGCCGCTGGCCATGACGTTCCGATTGAAAATCTGGCCATACGCAGCCAGAGCATCCACACCTTCTTGAATTCTTGCGCCCCCCGAGTCATTAATGCCCACTACGGGAGCCCCGACCCTGACCGCGTGGTCCATCACTTTACTGATCTTTTCCGAGTGAGCTTCACCCAGAGATCCGCCTATCACAGTGAAATCCTGACTGAATACAAAAATCTCTCGGCCATCGATTGCGCCGTGTCCAGTGATGACGCCATCACCCAGGTATCGTTTTCCTGTGGTGAGATGGTCGCCGCGGCCGCCCTTGAGCATATCGAATTCCTCGAAGGACCCGGCGTCTAGAAGCAGCTCGATCCGCTCCCGCGCAGTGAGCTTTCCTCGCGCGTGCTGCTGCTCGATCTTCTGCGATCCACCACCTGTTCGGGCCTCTTCCCGCATCCGGGCGAGCGGTGTAAGGTTTTCTTCGAAGGGCGATTCTTCAGGATGCAAGGGCTCGTTTCGATCATCCTGAATAGCAGTATCGCTATTTCCATTGGATTTCATTTCTCGCGCCATGACATATCCCCATGCTTGTCTCTGCGCTAATGCGTACCGGGGTTGGTCCGCCTTCACCTGCCGTGTCTTGCTGGAGTCGCAGGAGATTTATGAAGATCTATGCGTTCCTGGCACCCGTTAGTCATCCTATTTCTAAACCGCGAACTGGTCTTTCGCAGCTTCGAAGGCCTCTCTCCACACTCGGACCCGTTCCGGCCCATAAGTGCGGTCCCAGCCCAAAAGGACCTCGTCTAAGGGCAGGTCCGCAAAGGACCCGTGGTACGTGAGGTATGTGACGTACGGTTTGCCGTTCAGATCATGAGAGGGCAAGATCGCGTCATGCTCCCCATCGAACTCCACCGGCGGGATCTGGTGCTTTTCGAACACAACTTGATCAAAGGCCGGCGTGGCCTTTACCCACTTACCGTTGAGGAGAAATTCCACAAACCCGTGATAGGTAAAGATATCGCAGCCCATCATTTCGATGAGCTCAGGGCTTGCTCCCTGGTTCCGGATATCGGCCAGCCCAAGCCGAGACGGAATTCCGCATGCGCGTCCCAAGGCGCAAAGGAGGGATGCTTTCGGCACGCAGAAACCTTTACCTCGCTTCAGGACCGCGCTTGCTTGATAATGCTCAGGCAGATAAAACGGGGTTTGCACATCATAGGCGATTTTGTCCCGAACCGCATAAAACACCGTACGCGCCTTAAGCGCCGGGTCTGTCGCGTCGCCCACCTCCTCCTGTGCGAATCGCGTCACGTCGGGATGCGTGCTGTCCAAGATCTGCGTGGGTTTGAGATAGTCTTCAATGGGTGTGCTTGAGTTTTCCATTGCGTCCTCCGGCAAGAGTTCGAGGGCTGAGGCGGCCTTTCTCGGCGAGCGGCTTCACTTTGGCTGTCATGCCTTCCCCACCTGGATGATTGCGGAGAGCATGTCAAACCACCGCGTATAACCGAATTCCAAGACTTCACATCCGTGGCGCTCCGCATACTTCCTGATTCTTGACCGGGAAAAAAGATGAGCGCGGGGGGTCATCACCTGATCCATAAAGAGAGCCATACAACTCTTACGATCCATGAAAGAGCCCTTGGTCAGGTAGGTTATGGACTGGATCGCTGCGCTGAAAAAAGGATAAAGCGCTATGGTGGGCAGGGTCTTGTTCCAATTCCAGTATAGGTAACGAAACGGAAACGTGGCTTTGTGCACGACATAGAAGTAAGGATGCCATTGATTGTACACGCTAATATACATGAGCCCGCCGGACCGCGTGATGCGGACCAGCTCCTCGAAGGCCCGCTCAGGCGCTTGTGTGTGATGGAGCACTCCTTGGCATATGGCGCAATCCGCAATGTCGTCCGCGAAGGGAAGGTCCATCGCGTTGCCGCAAAAGGCCGAGTAGCCCCTTTGCCGCAACGCGTCCACATTGCCCGACGAGAGGTCCAACGCGGTGATATTCTCCTTGTGGACGCCATATTCATGGTACACGTCCATCCAGTAACCCGCGCCGCACCCGATGTCGCACAAATGAGCTCCAGCGGGAATCATAGCCAGGAACTTGAGCAGATGCCTGTCTTCGCGACGGCTCCTGACCTTTTCCGCGCCAAGTCGGATATCGCCGAAACGGTATTTGTCGTACAGGGCCCGCGCTCTTTCGGTCACGTCATCCATCGACCAGGTTCTCCGCGCGTGGAGGCTGCGCTCTCTATCTCGTTACCAGCCTTGTGTGAAGCGCCATTATGGCACAACACTCCAGGGCGCGCAATTTGGACGACGCACCATCGATATGGTGACCGCTGATGCCAGCTTTGTTTCGTCCACTGGACGAAGCGGTCGGTGAGATATACAATCGGCGGACCGAATTCCTGGGCCGGCGCCTTAATCGGCCACTGGACCGGTCTCTTGCGATTCGGAATCCAGGAGCTGCAGCAAATCGTTGAACCCCTCGCGCCGGACAGATCATGAATCAAATGGAGACGGCAGCCGCGTGGATCGCCGTTGGTTCTGGGGAACCTTGATCGGCTATTCCGTCGTGGCGATCTTTGCGGTCTTGTGCGGCCGTTATATCTACTCGCATCGCGATGATTTCGCTTTTGTGGCTACCGTCTCTTTTTGGGATTTGGGCGCTGCGGGAGTCTTCGTATTGGCAAGCTTTTTTCTTGGCATATCGCAGATGGGACTGTTTCTGAAGAATTTTGGGGTTTCTCTAGGGTTTTTGGAACTCGCCGCAATCACCATGACCACCTATCTCGGCAACCTGGTTCTTCCCATGCGGGCGGGGACCGCGGGCGCGGCAATCTATCTAAAAAAAGCTCATGGGCTGAATTTTGGCGACTTCGCGGTGATCTACGCCGGAACGGGCCTCCTCATGGCGCTGGTCAATACCGGACTTGCTCTGGGGGGGTTGATTGTCTTGTACGTGGTGAACAGCTTCTCTCATCTTGCGCTGACCATGCTGGTGTTGGCTTCTTTTGCGTTCTGTTCGTACCTGAGTGTTTTCCCCCCTTCGGCCGCGTGGAAGCGCGGCGGCTTTCTGGGACGGCTGTTCGAACTAGCCAATTCCTGGCACGTGCTCACACGGGATCGCCCTTTTCTGATCAGGCTAACCGTGCTCTTCCTTCTGGCGCCCCTCTTCTTGACGGGCTCGTTTCATTTTGTCTATCGGGCGCTCGGGATCGAATTAGCGCCGTCCGCGGTCCTGGTCACGTCCAGCCTGGGAAATGTGGCAAACCTGGTCCCGATTATTCCCGGGTCGCTGGGCGTTTTTGACGCGGTCACCATCCAGATACCGCATATGTTCGGGCTTGATCCTGCCAAGTCGATCTCGGCCACACTCCTGTACCGGGTTATATTGTTCCTGGAGTGCATCGTTTTCGGAATTCCCGGAGTTATCTATCTCTTCGCCGTGCTCAAGCGCGTAAAGAAAGCCGGAGGATCCCCAGATCCCGGCGGCATTTAGAAGTTCACGGGCTGCATCTCCTTTGAGTCAGGAACCCATGTCGGATCGGTGGAGTAGTCGAATCCGAGCTGCTTTTTGGTTGATCGGCGTGACGCTGGGCATCTTGCTCGCGTATACCGGCCGTTATTTCATCAATAGCGATGCGCCGATCTACATCGAGATGGCTGAGGCTTTTCTCGCAGGCAATTGGTGGGGTCTGGTGAATTTCACTTTCAGCCCGGCTTATGCCGTGCTGATCGCAGCGGCCCAGACGCTGCTGAAGCCGGACAGACTCAGCGAATTGCAGGCGCTCAGGGGAGTGAACGTGGTCTGCCTGCTGGCTGCGATGGGCGCATGCGACCTTTTTATGACAGCGCTGAAAAAGGAATGGGGCGCGCTGCGTGATCCTGACACTTCGCCCCCGCCATGGCCCGCCGTTTGCCTGGTCTCATACAGCATGTTTCTCGTGGCAGCGTTGGTGATGATCCGGGTGAGGCTCATGAATCCGGACATGCTCGTCTTCGCGGTCGCGCTCATCTGCATGGTCCTGGCGCTCCGAATCGGGCGAACGTCGGAGAAGGCGCTTCCGTGGGTTCTTCTGGGGGTCTCGGCTGCGGTCGGTTACCTCACAAAAGCGTTCTTCTTCCTTTTTTCGCCCATGATGTTTCTTGTAGCCTGGTTGAGCGCGACGCCCCTGAAAAAGAACTTCATCCGAGCGCTCCTGGCCGCGGCTGTAATGCTGGTGGTGAGCGCCCCGCTCATCGGGGCTCTCTCCTATCGGAAAGGGGGCTTCTCGTACGGCGAAGGGGGACGGCATCTGTACGCTTTGACCATTTCCGGGCAAGGGACCCCGATTTTTCCGCCAGGTGTTATCAATGAACAGCCCCGTGCGCTCCTGTACAATTTTGACGTAGATTGCACGAGGCCCGGGGCTTTTGACGTCTGTTACTTTACTATCGGTTTCCAGCCCAGGCTAGACTGGCCCGCGCATTTCGCGTTCGCCGCGCGCAACGCGGCGTTGGTATTTGAGCAAAATCCGTGGCTCGCTCTGGTGATACTTTGGTTCGCGGGGCAACTGCTCATCGGCTCCTTCCGGGTGTGGAGCTTCCGACCGCTTCACGTCTCACTCGTTCTTCTCGCCCCCGGCATCTGGGGAATCGCCCTTTTCTGCCTGATCAGCATGGAGCCACGGTACGTGGCTCCTTTTGTATACCTGGCATTCATGGGAATGGTCGCGGGCCTGAGATACCCTTTGACTGGAGCCGGGCCGTTGCGCCGCGCCGCTTGGAGCGCGGTCCTTCTCAGTATCTGCCTGCTGGGTGTGCTCGCGCACTCAGCCGTGGACCAGAGCCTGCGCGGGCTTGTCTCGACCGAGGAAAAGGCTTCCTACAAGGAGGCTTTTTTCGAACAGGTCGCGGTCAAGGACTATCTCTTAAGAAAGGGCTTAGCCGCCAAGGATTTGGTGGGAATTGTAGGTAATCCACCTATGTATTGGGCTAGGCTGGCTGAGGTGAAAATATTGGGTGAAATCCCCGATGCGAAAGAGTTTATGCAAGCTACCGTTCAAGATAGGGCCCGCGCGGCTAGAGGGATGAAGGATGGGGGTTTTTGGGCGCTCCTCGGGAAAGGAAGGTCCTTCAACGACCTGCTCGTCGAAGGCTGGGAACAGGTTCCGGGCACGAGAGACTACTATGTGAAGATGCTGAATGCCGGCTCTGACAATCCGGCGCGGTGAAACGCTCCGTCTGTGTGACGCCAAACAGATCGGATGAAACCATGTGCGGAAGATTCGTACTGATGGCTTTAGGGAAGCTTGTGGCGGAGCAATTCGAGCTGGATGATGAACCGAACCTGGAGCCGCGATACAATATTGCGCCCTCACAGCAGGTGGCCGCAGTGTGTCGTATCCCGGAAACAAAGAAGCGGGAACTCCGGATGTTCAGGTGGGGCCTGATACCCTTCTGGGCCAAGGACGAAAAAATCGGGCACAAATTGATCAACGCCAAATCAGAGACGGTTGCGGAAAAGCCCGCGTTCAGGGCTGCTTTCAAACACAAGAGATGCCTTATCCCTGCGGACGGTTTTTACGAATGGAAAAGGCGAGAAGGGAAAAAGACAAAGCAGCCACACTTCATCCGTATGAAGAACGGCGAGCCTTTTGCCCTCGCCGGCCTCTGGGAAAACTGGGAAAGTCCTGAAGGAAAAATAATCGAGTCCTGCGTGATCTTGACCACGAATTCCAACAACCTGATTCAATCACTCCACGATCGGATGCCGGTTATCGTCCTGCCGCAAGACTACGAATTGTGGCTCAACACTGCGATCACGGATACCGAGAACCTCAAGCGCCTCTTCACGCCGCACCCTCAAGAGGCAATGGAGGCTTACGAGGTGAGCGTGTTTGTCAATGGGCCTTCCAACGAGGATCCGGAGTGCATTGAACCGATCTGAGAGCATGGGGCGTTTCATGGCTGAGCAACGGAAAGGGTATTTGGCGGTCGCTGGAAGTTCGATAGCCATATTCTGGTGTGGGTCGTTCATTTTCGGGTTTCCCGGTGTGATGGCCCCATATTGGCAGGAGCTCTTTCAGGTTGGGCGTGGGACCGTAGGGAACACGCTCTTCTTCGTGTTGGCCGCGGTCGGGATATTCATGTTCGTCGTGGGACGTTGGCAGATGAAG
The DNA here is from genome assembly GCA_016875095.1 of Deltaproteobacteria bacterium. Taxonomy (GTDB): domain Bacteria; phylum Desulfobacterota; class Desulfomonilia; order Desulfomonilales; family Desulfomonilaceae; genus VGSG01. The sequence continues at coordinate 34,433 of VGSG01000015.1, read as the reverse complement.
CTCGGGATACGTCCCATGGTGACGATCGGAGTGGTGATCGTGGGCCTGGACCAGCTCTTGCTCGGCTTTGCCTCCAACATCTATCTGTTATATCTTTGGGCGTTTCTCATGGGCTTTGCATCATGCTTTATCTACATTCCCGGCCTGACAACAGTTCAGCGCTGGTTTCCCGCGAGGAGAGGGCTCGTTTCCGGAATCGTCAATTGCACCTTCGGGATTTCGGCCGCGATCATGTCACCGATTTTCGGTTATTTGTTGAAGACGATGGACTACGTTTTCATGAACGTGGCTCTTGGGGTCATCGCGTTGCTGGTGGGATTGGTCGCGGCCCAATTCACCGAGATGCCCGGAGCTGAAGAGAGTCCCACACAAACCACACCCGCCTCCGGAACCGCTCCCACGGTGGTGTGGGGCCATTCCCTGACGGTGAGCCAGACTCTCCGCGCCCCGAGCTTCTGGTTCCTGTGGATTACGTGGGCCCTGCAGGGATCCGCGTGCATCTCGATGGTGATGTTGTCCACTCAGTTCGGGCTTGCTCGGGGATTCGCCCTTGAAAGCGCTGTGATCATATTGACCGCATTCAACATCACTAATGGGCTGAGCCGTCTCCTGATGGGCTATCTTTCAGACATTATCGGCCGCACGTTCTCCATGAGTCTAACGTTTTGGGCCGCGGGACTCGCTTATCTGGCGCTTCCGCACCTCAGCGATCTCTCGACCATCGCGATCACAGCGGCCGTCATCGGCTTCGCATTCGGAACGCTTTTCGCCGTCTCAGCTCCTCTCACGATAGACTGCTTCGGCGTGGAGCACTTCGGCGCGATATTCGGAGTGGTATTCACCGCATACGGATTTGTGGCCGGGCCTATCGGGCCGTCACTGAGCGGCTACATCCTCGATCTCTCCGGTGGGAATTTCGTGGTGGTATTTACCTACCTGGCGGTCTTCTGCCTGATGTCGGGCGTTCTCATTCGGTTTGTCACCCCCCAGCGAACGGATGGGAGATTTTGACTATTGGAGCCTGTTCTCAAACGGGGAAAGAAAGGCCCGGTCGTCGTGGGTAATCGCCAAACGCGCCGCCGCGCGCGATTTCAACAGCTCTCTCCAATCTTAGAAAGCCTCTAAGTGGACGATCCCACGCATCGAGAGGAATAGGGCCATCACCGCGATCACCACCATGGACGCGACGACCAGGATGTCCGGCATTATGGAAAAAGAGGGCTCACCTCGATTGATGTGTCTCCTCACCCGCAGGAACCTCGCGCCGGAAATCATGATGGAGACACCTCCAAGCGCAAACGCGAAAAGACTGAGATAGAGCATTGACCCGGAAACAAGAGCCTCCCCGGGCAACCCGGCCATCCTGGAGACATAACGTAGAAAGAGATCCAGGCGCTCCACTACGAATCCGAAACCAAGCAGCGCGATGCTGGTTCGGCACCACGCGAGAAAGGTGCGTTCGTTTGCCATATGGCTCCGTTGCCACGCGAGCAAGATCCTGTCGTCGGACATGATGTCCGGGGGTTTCGCAGTGGTGTTCCGGGCTTCGAGGTCGATCGGGCCTGCTTGTTCTTCCTTCATCGCATATCCCCCAGAGCGGCCTGAGACACGCGTTCCAGCCCCTCAGCTCGCCCGCGAGCCTGTTTTCCATCAGGCGACAAATAGGGGCCCGCTCACGAAGGGCCGCATTGACACCTCTTCGCGCATTCACTATACTCTGTCTGACATACCCCAGATGGAGCCCGCAAGGCAATGCTATGAGCAAGAGAATATTCGCGGTCGGAGATATCCACGGATGCTATGAGAAGCTGGCCGCCATGATGAATGCGCTCCCCTGGAAAAGGGAGAGCGACGACCTGCTGCTCTTCATCGGAGATTACATTGATAGGGGTCCCAAATCCCGTGAAGTCGTCGAGTATCTGGTGAACCTTAAGAAAAAAGGTGGGAATTTCATTTTTCTCAAAGGCAATCACGAGAAGATGCTCATTGACTATTATGTCCATCAAAGAGACCAGATGCTCTACGTGGCGAACGGAGGAGCGGAGACCATCGCAAGCTACGTGGAGGGCGGCATAGGACGAAAGGCCTTTGTTCTTCCGGAGGCTCACCTGGAATTCCTGTTGGAGCTTCAGAACTACTACGAGACTGAGGACTACATTTTCGTCCACGCAGGGCTCAGGGACGGTCTCCCGCTCACGGAACAGGCTGAAGAAGACCTGCTCTGGATCCGGGAGGAATTCATCTATTCCGCGTATGACTGGCAAAAGCGCATCGTATTTGGCCATACCGCGCTGGAAACGCCCTTTGTGACGCCCGGGAAAATAGGAATCGACACGGGCGCGGTTTACGGCAACAAACTCACCACTGTCGAACTCCCCGCCATGCGTTTCTATCAAGTATAAGAGCAGCTCGGAAATACCACGGCCGGACCCGCGTCGAATGAAGCATGAACCCTCAGGGAATCAACTGATCCGGGTCCGCGAACGCGAGGGTTTCAGCCACTGTTCGAGAAGTGGACCGTCGGCCGGTGACGCGCACAACGCCAAGCTCTATGGAGCCCATCTCTCGATAAAAGGCGGTCCGATCGATCCGAAGGTCCGGCAGCCGCGGTTCGATTTCACTCCGGAACTTCCCGCACCCTTCTCCGAACCTCTTGGTTCCGTCGGGGCGGAATATCAGGTGGGGGATACCCGCAAGTCTACAGATCATGGGTCGGTATTTATACAAAGCGCACAAGCCGGCCTCATTGAGTACGCAGACGGCGTCGCGGTACGATTCACCAAAAGGATCGCTCTCTTTTGCGTGAAGCGTGAGTGTGCAATTGGTGAGGATTCCGTCTCGACGGGCTGCGTCTAGCGTGTCCAATCCCCGCCTCAGGTAGAGCTGTTCCGCGAAGGTGTGGAGGATCAGATCCACGGCGCAGCACTTGGCGCCGTCACACCCCGCGCATGAAAACCCCGCGTCCCGCGCTGCCGAGACATAGACCGCGTCTATTCGGTCGTAAAGCTCTTTCACGCGGTAGGCTAGATCTTCGTGAGCAAGGGGCATGTGGAGTTGGATGACGCGGTCACTCATGCGCCCCAAAACACGGTCGAGCGGTAACTGCTCCCTCGAACGCGGATCGGGGCGGCATGAGTGAGGTATTGAAGGACAATGGACTTGTCAGCCTGCCCACGCAATGGCTTCCTCGGGACAGGTATCAATTGCTTCTTGGACCTGCTCCTCGGAGCACGCTGAAACGTCCTTCACATAGGCCTTCTCAGTTTCTTCATTGAGTGCGAAACAATCCTCGGCTATGGCTGCACAGGTTCCGCATCCGGTGCAAGCTTCCTCATCGATAACAACGTTCTTTGCCATTTGTTCTCCTTTCCGGTGACTTGGAATTGGCGGCGCCAGAGTTATCTTTTGACCTTTACATCTTACGCTCATTCCAGTCAACCAGAATTGTGCGGAAAAGCCGGTGAGCGCAGCTTTGGGAGACTTTTGCCTATCCAGCCCGAGCCTTCGGCGCCCTCTCAAATCGCAGGACAATCTGAGGCATCGCAGGGGGGATTGAACTCGGGAACGCGCGCCGAAGAGGTAGCCTTGCCGACCTTGGCGGCCTCTACGCCAAGCCCGGCGCGAGAAGGAAAAAAAGCCATAACGTGACTTTCCTCCATAATGACAACGGAATAGAACCGTTTCCTCCCACAGATCGCTTTCAGGGAAAAGCAGAAACACGCACAAAACGGCATCTCGCAGGCTTTTATTTGCTTGACTCGCAGTTCAAGGGGTGCTTATAGAGTCTCCAACTTTCCACGTAACACCACCAGAAGCTGAGAGGAGGGGTCATGACAAAGGCCGAATTGATCGAGAAGTTGGCCAAGAAGGGGGGAACCACTAAGAAACAGGCTTCTGAGGCGCTCGGCATCATCTTCGGAACGATCGCTGAGCAACTCAAAAGCGGGTCTCAGGTTTCGGTCCCTGGTTTCGGCAAGTTCTCCGTGGTGAAGCGAGCCGCGCGCACCGGCATCAATCCGCAGACAAAGAAGAAAATTAAGATTAAGGCCACCAAGGCCCCCAAGTTCACGGCAGCCAAAGCCCTGAAAGAGGCCGTCAAGTAGCAGGCCCCTTTGTGCGGCCGTAGGATCGTATCGGATAGACATAGGCGCACGTGCAGGGCTCACGGGGGGCGAAAACCGGAAGACGTGCGTCTAACATATTACGGGCACGGCTCCGACCGTGCATAGAATAGCGGAGCCGTGCATAAGCCTCGCGATCTCCATGAGATGCGAGGCCACGGTGATTTTTGCCTCATGGACTGGCCTTTGGGCGCGGATTATTCACTGTTCGCGTTCCTGCCTGACTGACGGGGCTGCATTCTGTCATGCCCCCAGCGCTTCCTCTTGACAATACACGGATAGCTGAGCAGACTAAGCGAGGTCGTGGCGGTCTCAACCAGGCGATCTGTAGCCACAAGTCTCACCGGCGGCTTGGACCAACGGAAACGTCAGTGAAGAGGCAACGATGGGTTTCCGGGTTCCTCGATGATATGAGACCCCAAGGCAGGAATGGATGTTTGTTCTCGCGAACTTGATACAGGCATTCGCCGGCGTGTTGAATGTGGCGCTGACGATCTATATGTGGATCGTAATCATCGCTGCTCTCATCTCGTGGGTGAATCCGGACCCGTACAACCCCATCGTGCGCTTTCTCTATTCCATGACTGAGCCGGTCTTCAGCTTTGTGCGCCGCAAACTCCCGTTGCCTCCCATGCCCATAGACATATCTCCGATCATTGTCTTGCTGGCCATTGTGTTCCTACAGATGTTCCTCGTCGAAACCCTAAACCAGCTTGCCCACACCCTGCTCAGAGGGTGAGGATTTAAGCTCGTCTGTTACGGTCTGATGTGGTTACAAGAGCATCCGCAGGGAGTAACGATTAAGGTTAGGGTGACTCCGCGGTCGGCCAGGAATGTGATAACTGGCGAAAAGAGCGGCAATCTTCGCATCAGGTTAACCTCCCCACCGGTAGAAGGCAAAGCGAATCAAGACCTGGTGAAGTTCTTGGGGAAAGTGCTCCGTATAGCTCCCTCTTCTATCAGCGTGCTTCGTGGATCGACCTCACGGGATAAGACCCTGCTCGTCACCGGCCTGGATTTGGCGACGGCGCGTGAGAGACTCCGGGCGCCCTCGCCATGAAATCAGTTGCTACATCCATCCTTGAAAGTTCCGGAGGAATCGCGTCATTCTCCTGCACAATCCCGTATTTGCCCTACCAGTGATCCGTCCGTTACTTTCGGTAGACTATATCCATTCTCGAAAGTTTTGTCCGAATTGGATCGTACTCCCAGTCCAAGCAGCAGCGCTACCAGTTATCTGAGCGTTACTTTCAGCAGGCTTTCTCTGCGTTCCGGAATCTCCCGAAGGGGAAAGGCAGGAGTGAATGCTCTTCTCGCAATTGTTCTTGAGGGCCGCTATGCTTAAGACGTCGGTGGGGGAGGCTCAACGCCCCTCAGAATCAGAGGCATTTCCAGTGGCATGTGGGAGTGCGGCTCTTCCGCGGCGGCGCTCGACGGCCGGGCCGTGTCCAGCGAGCACATGTTGAACGCCATCATCTCGTTTTTCAGGAAACTCCTATACAGTTGGGTGTAGCGTCGCTTGATCGACTGTTTGGCGCCCAGCACGGTTCGGGCATATCCCCTCGCGGCGGTAGGATGATCGCTGTTGTACGCGCTCAGCGCCGGCACAACGGACTTATACTGTTCCAGATAGTACTTGTAGACCCAGATGCCCACATGGGCATTGATGTGGACATCGAGAAGGTCTCTGGACTTAATGCCGAACTTGCTGGCCCAGGACGGCGCGTGGACCTGAAACATGCCGTGGCAGTTCTGATAGTTGATGATGTTGTTCCGGAATCCGCTCTCCACATAGACAATGGCCATATATAGCCACATGTCGCCGCAGGTAACTCGCCCAAAATGCTGGTTTCCAGCGTGGGCGATGGCCAGGGACATTTCCCTGGCCTTTGCCACACTGACCCTCCCCTCAGTCATTTCGGTGATGATGAGCGAGCAAATGGTGATCGAGTGCTTATGCACCCGGTCGGATGTCCAAGCCTCCTGAGGCGGAATCAGCGCCGCGCATAAAACGAGCGCGGAAAGAACCTTTCCGACCACGTAAAACACCCTCCCTCAAACCGCAGGCAAGCTCTATACGCCCGGTAATGGTCCGCGGAGCTTTCCTGCGACAACCCCTCAACAATCGGAAGCCACTATTTTGCTTGTGGAAGCGCGGGCTTCTCCGGCGGCGGAATCTTTGTTTCCGCCGGCTTGGTTGCGCTCGCCTTTGCCTTCGGGGCCGGTTTACCAAATATACTCAGCGGCCCCTCCAGCGGTGTCATAATCACTCCCGTGCAGCCCTTGATCAGATCAAGACAAGGGTTGAACAGCGAGAACGTGTTCCTCATGATCTCCGTGACATGATACTCCGTCTCTTTCGCGATATTGGCGCCCTTGGAGTAAGCTTGTCCGGGTATCTTGCGCAGCGAGACATCCTTCAATGAACCATCGGCCCACGAGACCGGAACAGCCAGCGAAATCGCAACGATGACGCAAACTGCCATCATGATTGGCTTTATCATCGGATGGACCTCCGCAGTGAAACTGAGCGGCTGATTATTTCATATTTCTCTCCTCTTTGTCAACTTACTTAACCAACCATCTTTATTTTGGACGCCAGATATGCTAATGACTTAAAGTCAACTCTTAACATCAAGAGGCCCAAGCATGAAAGCGACAATTCCCGTTATCATCGCATGTGCGCTCCTCTTCCCCGCCTTCGCGTGGGCGCAACAAAGCCCCATTTACGACACGAACTACGGGGGCCCCCGTAACTATTACGGCCAGCCTGTCTTTAAGCCCATGCACCCCCCACGCGGTCAGCAGCCTCCACAACAGCAGCAGTACTACGGGCAGGACGGCCTGATCTTCAGAGGCGCCAGAGGGGCCTACGGCGTGGGAGAATACCTGTGGAGCTGGCTCCCGGCTCCGATTCGCGGAGCCGAATCGCCGTACCTGCTTCCCCCCGGTTCCGGGCAGACGATCATCAATTTCGTCCCCGGCTCCATGCCCGCGCAACCCGGTCCGTATCCGCCACAGAGATGATGTGCCTCAACATCTCCGGAAGTCTGGGAGCCCCTACGATCTGAAAGGGCGCTCTCGGATTTCTTATCTGAAAGGGTGGATCGCCAGGTGAAGGCGATTAAGCAATTCAGGGCTCAATACGAATAAACCAGAGGAAAGTGTCTGTGCTCTCCGACAACGATCTTGCCCAAGTTCAGGCGGCCGTAGAAAACCTCACGCGGCCGGTGAAATTGCTCCTCAACCATGTGACACCTGAAGATCCGTTTCAGCGAAATCTGTTCAATATTGCTCGTCAAGTCGCGGGCGTCTCCATGGGCCGGGTAGATATCGAGGAGGGAATGGAGTCCGTCTTTCCGAATAAGCCTTCGATTACCCTCGAGGCGGGGGCCTTTCGGAACATTCACTACTTTGCGGCGCCGGAAGGAGCGGAACTGGCCCCTTTTCTCGATGTGGTAAAGTGGTTGGGTCTGGGCGAGCCGATCCCGGATTCCGAAGCTCTTCGCTCGCTGGATACCATGGCCTCACCCGCTCACGTGCTGGTCCTCATGGCCGCGACCTGCCCCCACTGTCCCAGCGTGGTGCGCAAGGCGCTGTCCACCGCCGTTCGGCAACCTCTGATAACCGCCTGCATTGTGGACGCGGTCGAGTTCCAGGATCTCGCGGAACGGTACCGCGTGAAATCAACCCCAACAATCGTTGTCAATGAGGGAACAACGCTTGTGGGAGCGTTGTCCGAAGCGCAAGTCGTTGACGCGCTCGCTCGCGCTGGGCAAGGCGGCTCGCTCACCGATACCGTGGAATCAATGATCGCCGCCGGGCGGGCCGAAGACGCAGCTCGGTTGATCTGTCGCGAACAAGATCCTGGATCGGTTCTGCCGCTGTACCGCTCTCAAGAGTTCGCGGTCCGCATGGGCGCGCTCGTTACCTTTGAAACCGCGCTGGAATTAGACACCCGCAGCCTGGACTCAATTGTGGGAGAATTGATTTCCTTGCTCTCAGACACAGATGTGGGCCTCCGTGGTGATACTGCGGAACTCCTCGGCAAGATCCGCGACCCGCGAGCCGTGCCGGCTCTCCGGAAAGCCGCCCAAGATGCCGATCCGGACGTGCGTGAAGCCGCTGAAGAAGCGCTCGCAGCCCTCGAATTCGGCGAGAGATTACCTGAACCATAGCGCTGAAGCCACCATTATTACTCCATTGACCAGGTAAAAGACCCTCACCCCACCTCCTCTGTCATGGAGTTCCCTCCAATCCCCGGTTTTCGTGATCATTCGATCAACGCCGATTGCCAGCGGCATTGTGCCCAAACACACCAGAGCAATGGGATGAAGTTGCCCTGTTGACACCAGAATAACGATCAAAACGAGAGCGGCCCCCACAAAGAGCCGAAACCCCCAACCCGCGCGGCGCCTACCCAGCCGAACCGCAAGGGTGAACTTGCCGATGGCTCGGTCGTCTTCGATGTCGGAGAGTGACTGATAGAAGAGGATCAAGGCCACCATGGTTCCCACCGGTAATGAGAGCCATAGGCCCCTGGGCAGAAAATGGCCGCTAACGGCCGCGGCTGTTCCCACCACCATGACGGGGCCCATATTCAGCCCTACGAAGAGCTCTCCCAGCCCGTGGTATCCGTACCGAATCGGCGGCGCGGTATAGAAAAGACTTGAAAAGAATGCGAAGCCGATCAAGAACATGAGCCACCAAATCTGACTCGTCCAGACGATCCACAGGCCGATGATGAATGCAGCGGCATAACAAAAGATCACTGCGCCGAGGATCTGCTCGGGCGTGAGCTTCTTCTGCTGAATGACCCGGCTTCCTCCGAGGGCCTCTCCCGAATCTCCGCCGGCCATGAAATCAAAATAGTCATTTGATAAATTCGTGCTCAGGTGAACCAGGAAGGACGCCAAAAGCGTCAGGACCCAACGCAACGCGTCCCATGACCCGGAAGCGTGCGCAACCGCTCCGCCAAGCGCGAGCGGGATGAGGGTCGCGACAAAGAAAGGCGGCCTGCTGGCCTGATACCAGGCGTGGAAAGCGCCGGCGCTCACGGGACCAGGCCTTCATGCACGTAGGTAAGGCCGAACATAAGCGGAAAGGCCTGGACACGCTTGAGCCCCAGGCTATGACACAGCTCCGTGAGATCGTCAGGATGGAGAAAGTCCTGTATTGAGTCGGGCAGATAACGATAAGCTTGAGGATTGCCCGATATGATCCCTCCCAGCGCGGGGATCACCCTATTGAGGTACCATACGAAAAACCGTCTTAGCTTCAAATTCTTGGGAAAAGTCATCTCCAGAGTGATCACTTTTCCCCCGGGCTTGACGACCCTCATCATTTCGGCGAGCGCGGAGCGCCGATCAGGCATGTTCCGAATGCCAAAGGCTACGGTGACCGCGTCGAACTCGCGGTCAGCAAAAGGTAATCGTAACGCGTCCCCTATCGCATAACTGATGCGCCGTGACAATCCTCGCTCAGCGGTCTTGGCTTCAGCCCGACGCAGCATCGGTTCGGTGAAATCGACCCCGAAGACTGTGACATCCGGCCTCGCGGAAGCCAAGTCGATGGCCAGATCACCTGTGCCGGTGGCCACATCCAGGACTCGAGAAGCCTCAGCCGGAACGCGGGCCACCGCGAACCTGCGCCACCTCACGTCCTGCCTGGCGGACATAATCCGGTTGAGTAGATCATAACGGGGCGAGATATCGGTAAACATCCGGCGCACGGCGCGAATGCGCCGCGCGTGATTTGGTTCATTCCGAGGGTTCTTTTCTAAAGCTGTTTCCATCGGCAAAAGAGCCTCTCCAACGTGTCGAATGTCTCGTACAGGATCACGCCCAGGAGCGCCAAAACAACCATGCCTACGAAGATCTGCTGAACATCGGCTCTTCCCCAGGCGTCCAAGATATAAAACCCCATACCGTAACGGGTCCCGATCGATTCCACAAAGAAGAGCACCGCAACCACTGTTCCGGTGGCGATGCGGAGCGCTGTGAAAACCCCGGGCAAGCATGCCGGCCAGATCACGTGGCGAAAAAGATCGAGTCTGGTCCCACCCAGACTGTATAGAGAGTATTTTGCTTCGCGGTCCACGCCACGGGCTGCGTCCCGAGTGGTAATGAGCAACTGAAAGAAGAGAATGATGGAGAGCATTGCGATCTTGCCCGGATCGCCCAGTCCAAAGACTAGGAGGACCAGCGGGAGGAGCACGATCTTGGGTATAGGATAGGTCAGGTAAATCAGAGGCCTGACGATCTTATCGGCTCGTCGGCTCGATCCCAACAAAAGTCCCAGCGGAACCGCAGCTACGAACGAAATGCAGAGAGCGGCAGCCACGCGAAACGCCGAACTGCCCACATGACGCCAAAAACGCGCCTGTTGAGCCTCAACGACGAGCCGCGCAAGCACGGTTCCTGGTCCTGCGATGACCACCTCCCCCGCCAGCAGGGCTCCAAGCTCCCACATGCCCAGGAGAAGCGCCACAGCCCAAAGATAAGCCAGCCGGGATTTCATGCCCACAACTCCAGCCGCTCCCGCACCATCAGGGTTTTGCGGTGGAATTCGTCGGAGCCCCTGTATGCCGCTTCACACGCGGATGGATTGTCCACCTCCGCCACCACTTGTCCTCCGTGGCCCGGTTCCACCCTCATGACAAGAATACGCCGACCGAGTCGAACCGCCTCCTGGATGTTGTGCGTGACCAACGCCATGCCGAATCGTCGCTTGCGCCACATCTCTGCGACGAGGTCCTGGAGTCGCTCCCGGGTCAGCGTATCCAGAGCGGCGAAGGGTTCGTCAAGAAGCAAGAGCTTCGGGTTGAGCGCCAGCGCCCTGGCGAGAGCCACCCGTTGCCGCTGCCCACCGGAGAGCTGTTGGGGGTAGAACTCGACTTTATCGCTCAGTTCCAACTCAGACAATAATTCTTCGACGCGATTGCCGTGGAGGCTTTCGCGGCGTATCCGCAGCCCAAGCTGCACGTTCTCTTTCACACTCTTCCACGGAAATAGGCCGTAATGCTGTAAGACCAGCCCGATCTCGCGGTGTGGGGCAGTCAGCTCCTGAGACCTGAACCGGACCGATCCGTTCGACGGTTTTTCCAATCCGCTCATGAGCAGCAGCAACGTGGTTTTTCCGCACCCGGAGGGGCCCACCAGCGCAATAGTCTCGCCGCTTTCCACCGAGAACGTGGTCGGCCCTAACGCATAGACCGGGCCGTTCCCGGAGATGTAAGTCTTGGACACATCCCGGCAGTCTATCAGGTCATGGAATGAGTCGGCCATCAACCACTTCTTCGTACGAAACGGTTCGAGGGATCACTTCCCTGGCACGAAGCCATCGGGTGACCGCGAGCGCCGCGTCCTTATCCGGGGCCTTGAGTCGCGGGAAACGCGGTGTCGGATATTTGTCCTTCATCGGCGCAGGGAGCCGCACGTGCTGCACCATTGCGTCCCGGACTTCATCAGGCTTCGCATTGATCATGGCCGCGGCTTCATCGACCGCGGCGAGGAACTTGGACACTGCTTCGGGTTGCTCTTTGAGAAATCTCTCGGCAAAGACCAGCACGGTCTGGCTCGTTTCCAGGCCGCTGTCATCCGCCACGAGCGTCGCCCCCTGGGCTAACGCAGCCGATACCAAGGGTTCCGGCAAGGCCGCGGCTTCCACGTGCCCCGCGAGCAGCATTTGCATCCTCATGCCTATGTTCTTGGATTCTAGAGAAGCCACTCCATCACGGGGCACGCCCGCGGTCGTGAGCAAGGTTTCAGTCACGTAATGCACGATCGAATTCGATGCGAGCGCAATAGGGACGTTCTGCAACTCCGCGGGAAAGCGATAAGACGAGCCGGGCTTGGCCAGTACACCGAACATGCGTCGATCGCCGCGTGAACTATATGTGGTCGCGACCATGAGGATCTTCCGGCCGTTTGCACGAAGCACAATTGGAGTGACCAGGTCCGCAAAGCACCCTTCGATCTTGCCCGCTGAAAGCGCAATGTCCTTTTCCGCGGCGGTGTTGAACGGGATCAGATCGACGTCCAGGCCGGCTTTCGTAAACAACCCTCGCTCCTGGGCGATATAGAGCGGCAGCGCTTGGAGCACCGGCAGCGCTCCGAAACGGATGGAAACCTTCGCCTGTGACGAAGCAAACGAAACTGTAGCCGTAATGCAGGCAACACACACGGTGAGCGTGATCAGGATCGGTCGAGGAGGTGTCATGGGAATCACTCCAGGCTTAGATCTCCAGGACAGAGCATTCTTTACCGGATCTCTGTTGTTCCTCGCTTCTTAGGTCTAAGGCCCCTGAAAATCATTTCAAGCGTAGTTTCCACCCAGTGGTCCAGATCTTCGGAGTTTCCCTGGTACAAATCCAGCCCCGGCGCCAGGAAATCCGTATAGTACGCCATCAGGAGCGTCTCAAACAGCGAATTGATCAAGAACGCGACCCGTTCCACGTCAACGGAAGGGTCAATCTCTTTCGCCACAAGACCTTGCCTGAGTAGGTCGGCTAGGAACTCTTGCGCTTGGCTGCGTAGAGTCACAATCTGTTGGGAACCGAACGGCGCATCACCTGATCGCAGGAGCTGAAAGTAGATCCTGGCCAGGAGCGGTTGTTCATCGATAAAGAAAAAGCCCGCTCTCAGAATGCGCTCCAGCCTTTGGCGCAAGGGTGTCCCCGCGGTCCTGTCGCGCACTTCACGCAAGTAACTCCGGGCCAGGCTTTCCGCCAGGCCGACCACGCCGTCAAAAAGCGCCTGTTTGGTTTTGAAATATTGGAACAGGCTCCCTTTGCTGATCCCGGCTGCTTTCACCACGTTGTTCATCGAAGCCTTGCGATACCCGTGCAACGCGAATTCATTGAGCGCCGCCTGCAGCACAGCTTGCTGTTTGTCAGCCGCGAGGGCCTTAAAGACCCTGGTTCCGGATCGAGGAATCATGGATACGGCCTATTAGAGAGGCTGGGGCGCCGGATAATCGCGCGGCCGATGACCGCATGGTCATTCTAGACGAGACACCCCCCAAGATCAAGACGCCGGGACGTCACTTGTCGTCTTCAGGGTTGTGGCTGGACATTCGTTCGCGGATCGTGGCTTCGTAGCCTCTGTCGGTGGGGTGATAGAAGCGTTTTTCCTTCAGCTCGGGCGGTAGGTGGTCCTGCTCGACTTTCGCGTCGGGAAAATTGTGGGCGTACTTATAACCTTTGGCATAGCCCAGTTCTTTCATCAGTCGAGTGGGCGCGTTGCGCAAGTGGAGCGGAACCGGCGGATGGCCTGAATGTGCGATCTCCTCCTTCACCGCATTGTACGCTGTTTCCAGGGAATTGGATTTTGGCGCTGTCGCGAGAAAGACCACAGCCTGGGCCAGCGCCAGGACGCATTCGGGGAGCCCGATAAAGCTACAAGCTTGAAACGCGGCCACGGCCTGTTCCAGCGCGCGGGGAGAAGCCAGGCCCACATCTTCGCTTGCAAAGCGGACTAAGCGTCGGGCTACGTACAGCGGATCTTCTCCGCTTTCTATCATGCGACCCAACCAGTACAGCCCCGCGTCAGGATCGCTGTCCCTCAATGATTTGTGAAGCGCGCTTATGAGGTTGTAGTGTTGTTCGCCGGCTTTATCGTAGAGCAGGTTGCGCTTCTGCGCGGCCTCCCTGATCAAGTCCGGACCGATCTCTCGATCCTGGTCCTTATGCGTCTCCAGCGCCGCTATTTCCAGGATATTAAGCGCGGCGCGCGCGTCACCTCCCGAGAGCGTGACGATAAGGTCGGCCTCATCTTCGCCCAAGATGAGTTCCAGGCTTCCGAGTCCTCGGTCTTGATCCTGAAGCGCTCGATAGACTATGGCCTTGAGCGCCTCATTGGACAACATGTCAAAGACAAATACTCTCAGTCGGGAGAGAAGCGCGGCGTTTACCTCGAAGGACGGGTTTTCCGTGGTCGCGCCGATAAGAATGACCGTTCCGTCCTCAACGTGCGGTAAGAGATAATCCTGCTGGGACTTGTTGAAGCGATGGATCTCATCGAGGAAAAGTATGGTTCGCGCGCCGCGGTATTTGAGGTCTTCCCGCGCCTGGCGAGTCACCTCCTTGATCTCCTTTACCCCTGCGGTGACCGCGGAATAAGGCGCAAAATGGGACCGAGCGTGTTGCGCCACGATTCTCGCCAAAGTGGTCTTGCCGGTTCCGGGCGGCCCCCAGAAGATCATGGAAAATAGGCGATCCTCTTCAATTGCCCGCCTCAGCAGCGAGCCCGGGCCCAGGATCTTTTCCTGACCGAGGAAATTCTCCAAAGTTTCCGGTCGCATTCGATCCGCGAGGGGTTTGGAGGAATGGACGATGTTTGAAATATCGAAGAGATCCATAACATTAGCCTATCGCACGCGAGCGGCGGAAGCAAGAAGCAACTGGACCATCTTACCCCATCTATTCTCTTTGAGTGGATTTTGGCGCATAATCATGGTACTCACTCGCGGACCAATACCTGACAGCATTGTAGAGGCGTGAATGCGTCGCATTGGACTCGTCTTGAAGAGTTCCGAGGAACAGGCCCTCGTGCTCGGAGAAAAGATCAGTAGGTTCCTCAAGGAAAACGGCAAAGACGTGCTGTTGGAGCCGGCCTACCGGGACTTGGCCGCCCAATGGAATGGCACGGTTACCGAACACATGCCCGACGAGGCGGATCTCCTCGTAGTGCTTGGCGGGGACGGCACCATGTTGCGCGCCGCGTCTTTGCTGAACTCGCGGTCAGTGCCTGTGCTGGGAGTCAATTTGGGCCGGGTGGGATATATGGCGGAAGTGTCACCCCATGAGGCTATCCCGGTGCTCGAGTCCCTCCTGGAAGGCGCCGCGGCTTTTGTGGAGCGCATGATGCTGGAGGTGACCCTCCCTGACGGCGAGAAAGCACGGGCGCTCAATGACGCGGTCATCCACTGGGGGGGCATAGCCCGCCTAATCGACCTGGGAATTCGCATAGGGGAAACCAGAGAAATTGAAATGAGGGCCGACGGCCTCATCGTTTCCACGCCTATCGGTTCGAGCGCTTATTCGCTGGCGGCAAACGGGCCGCTGGTACACCCGGATATCGAAGCGATCATCCTTACACCCATATGCCCGTACGCCGGCCTGAGACGCACCTTGCTCGTGCCGGCCCACCTGGCGACAGAACTCGTACTTCGCCGGGGCGAGGACCTGATCCTGACACTGGACGGACGTAAACGTTTCCCTCTTGCGGCAGGTCAAACGCTGCGCATCGTTCGTTCGGAATTGTCGTTTATCATGGTGAAGTCCGGGGCCAAGGACTATTTCGAGGTCCTCAAAGAAAAGCTCAATTTGCTCTAGGTTTGCCGATATGGTATTGCCTGACCAGGAGGGCTTGGGGCGGAACCGCTCTGCGCGATCGGATGTTACGATATCTGAAAGTCTCTAATGTCGCGATCATCGACCACGTGGACGTGGAGTTTCATGAGGGCTTCAACGTTCTTACGGGTGAAACCGGCGCGGGCAAGTCCATTCTGATCGGCGCTTTGAATCTTCTGTTGGGCGGCAAGGTCCCGGGCGATATCATCAGGACCGGAGAGGAAGAAGCCTTGGTGGAAGGACTTTTCGACCTTCCCGAGGGTTTCTCGTTGCCGGGAAACCTGGATCAATCGGCTGTCCCCGGTGGTGAACTGGTCCTTGCGCGACGTTTGTTTCAGTCAGGTCGCTCTCGCTGCCTCTTGAACGGAAACCTTGTTCCCCAAGCTACTTTGCAGGCTGTGGGAAACTCGCTGGTGAGCATTTTCGGGCAACACGAACACCATGCCCTGCTCCATCCGGAAGAGCATGTGGAAATTGTGGACCGCTCCGGTGAGTTGAGCGACAAACGCTCGGAGACAGCGCGGGCGTTCCACGAGTGGAAACGCCGCATGCGAGAGCTGGAAGAGACTAGGACCCGCTTGGCCGCTCTTGAACAGCTGAGTCGCGAGAATTCCGAGGCCGCGGCGGAGCTTGCTGCCGCGCAATTGAAGACGGGTGAAGAACAGGAGCTGGTTCAAGAGAAAGAAATTCTGGGAAAAGCGGTCCAGATCAGGGAGAGGGCCTTCGAAGCTCACTACGAGCTGTACGGGCGCTCCGGCAGCATCATGGAGCGCTTTGCGGATATCAGAAAAGCTGTGGACTTCCTGGTCTCCGTGAACCCCAAGCTGGCCGGAGTGAGGGAAAACCTGGAAGAAGCAATGTACCGGGCCGAGGACGTGGCTCTGGAACTCAGAGAAGTCGCGGAACACGCTGAGAGCGACCCTGCGCGACTGGAAAAGATCGAAGAGCGGTTGGCCCTCATCCGGCGGCTCAAACGAAAATACGGGACGGATTTGGAAGGGCTCCTGGCCCACCTGAAAGATCTCTCGCAGGAAGCGGGCGAGATTTTGGATCTCCGGGGTCGTCTGCGGAAAGCGGAGGAAGCGGTTCAGGCCGCCCGAGAAGCTTACCTGCGTGCGGCCCGGGTCCTGTCCCAGGCCAGACGGGAAGCGGCGGTCGCGCTTGAGAGATCTTTGAAGAAAGAGCTGGCTGAATTGGCAATGCCGGAGGCTGAGTTCTTTGTTTCATTTCAGCCTCTCGATGAGGACCAAGGCGCGGCGATGGGGCTGGAGAAAGTTGAATTTCTGCTCGCGTCCAATCCCGGGGAAGCGGCGAGGCCGCTGGCTCACATTGCGTCGGGCGGAGAACTCTCCAGGATCATGTTGGCTTTGAAAGCTCTCCAGGTGGATGCGGCCTCCACCGGATCCGTCATTTTTGATGAAGTGGATGCGGGAATCGGCGGGCACACGGCCCTGGCGGTGGGCAGCAGGCTTGCGCGGGTGGCCCGCCGACAGCAGGTCCTTTGCGTAACTCACTTGCATCAGATCGCGGCCCTCGCGGACCATCATCTATCGGTCCGGAAGCGAGTGCGTCAAGGTCGAACCATGATCGAAGTGACGGCGTTAGACCAAGAAGCGCGGGTGAACGAGCTGGCCCGCATGATCGGGGCGCCCCATTGCTCGGATGAGTTGAAAGAACACGTCCGGAGGCTTATCAATCCTACCACCGCGGAGGCGCAGGGTTGATTCGCAGAGCAAGGATAGCGGACGTAAAGGCTATCTACCGGATAATAACCGAACAAGCGGAGGCCGGCCGGATACTTCCCCGCGCTATGAGCGAGCTTTATTCTCAGGTCAGGTCCTTCATTGTGAGCGTGGACGGCTCTTCCGAAGATATCATAGGCTGTGGGGCGCTTGAGATATGCTGGGAAGATCTTGCGGAGATCCGATCTTTGGCGGTAAAAACCTCGCATCAAGGCGGCGGAATCGGGTCCTTGATGATCCGCGCGCTCCTGGAAGATGCGCAGGAGATGGGTGTTCAGAGGGTCTTTGTGCTGACCTACCGACCAAGCCTCTTCGAAAGACACGGCTTCAAACAGATGGATAAGGGTTCGCTCCCGCACAAGATATGGGCGGATTGCCTGCGCTGCGCCAAATTCCCCGAATGTGACGAAATTGCGCTGGTGAGGAGCACATGAGGCGCGACCGTGACCCGAGGGAAGCGTCGCGGATTGTCGCGCGTCGTTCTTCCGGACTGCTGACGACGTTTTCATTTCGAGGAATATGGCGCATTCCGGCAGCGCTGCTCTTTGCAGTACTCGTGGCCGGATGCGGATATTTCACCCTAGGCAAATACAGAGGAATCGAATGGACTCCGGGAGACGAGGCGTACTATTTACTCAAAGATGTGCTACTCAGCGCGGGTTCCTCATTGCACCCGAGGAAGTCCTTTGATCATACTATGCAGGACTCGGTCGTAGCCTCCTTCATTACCAAGGACGAGAAATTCCACTATGTTACCAAGACCATTTGGAAAGACCCTTCCGGTCTGGAATTCCGTACGATCCGCCAAACCCATAAGCTCCAGGAGGAAAAGGAAGAAAGCGTGGAACGACCCAAAGATGGCATTCGGCGCATCCACTCGCTGTCCACCAAAGAGCTGTTCGCACACAAACCGGGCCTCTGGACCGTCGAGATCTACATTGACGACAAACTTGCTCGCCGGCTTAATTTTTCGGTCTTCTGATTTCCCTTCCTTTGCGATCCTAGTGGATCAACAGCGATTTCCAAGACCGGCATCCGATTTCCCACAGGCGGATGAGCCGAAAGATGTCATTGTGAGGGTGAGGCCCTCGCAATGACGGAAGCACGCTATCTCACGAGTTCCATGATCTTGTAACCGTTGGCTTCCAGGGCTCTCCCAAGCGCTTCGGGGTTATCCGATTCCACGCGAAGTAGGACGCGGGCTTTTTCATAAATATTTTTTTCAGGGACTGTGAAAATGGATCTTGCCTTGGCGTCGCACTCGTCGACAATCCTCAGGATGTCTGAAAGCGTCCCTTTTTCAATCGTGACGTCCGAAAGGGTGATGCGGGTCCGCCTCTGTCCTGCCTCGAGGAGCTTGAAAAGGGTAACGAAGATCTCCCGGTCAGAGACCACTCCCACCACCGTTTCGCCGTCCATAACAGGGAAGGTGCTCATCATCATGGCCTTCCCCTTGATCAGGGTATCCTCGACGGTGTCATCGATGCTGACAGTCACCGGCATACGCACCATGACGTCTTTGACTTTGAGCTTGCGACAAAAGTAATTGATTTCGCATACGTCACCGCTGTCACTCACGCTCATGGCCGCTTCGCTGAGGTCCCTGCGATGCACGACGCCTCGCAGCCGCCCTTTGTCCACGACCGGAAGCATTTTCAGCTTGTTCTCTCTGATGATCCTGGCCGCCTCGATTGCCAGATCGTCGCTGGAAATCGAGAACTGTTGGGGCAACATCCAGTTTCGCACATACATGTTCGCCTCCAAGAACTCACGGAAGCGTCTTCGAAACCCATGAGCTTTGGGAAGTCATCCATTTACCCGGGATGGGGGAAGATTTCAACGCACGAGTCTTCCACTGCCCGGATAAACGTTTCATCTTCCAGGTTCGCGTCTACTTCGCACACCGTGACGTTAGGACCGGCCTTCTCTCGCAGAATGTTCAGGAAAAGCCGGTCCTGGGCTTCATCGTACATGTGGCCTTCGGGTGGATCCACTGCGGACCATCCCCGCTTGGGAAACAAAAAAACCACCGGTCCGGACGAGCGTCCGAGTTTCTCGGCAAACAATGCGGCCACCTTCACCATCTCTTCGTCAGAAACCCTCAGGAAAGTTCGCAACTCGTCTAGATCGAATTTGCGTCGTTCATAGTGCTCGGGCTTATAGTGCGATTTCCGCGGGCTGGTCAGGTTTACACCCCCGGGAGCCACCACTTGGGGGATGCCGAGCTTGCCCGCAGCCGTGAGCCGGTCCGGTCCCGCGGCTCTCATTCCTCCCAGGAGCTCTTCCCCCGCGCCGCCGGGGGCCAATTCCACCACACCATCGAAGAACCCCATGCCGATCATCTCTTCCATCGCGCGATCGCAAACTCCGGCCGCAGAAAAGCCGATCACCTGGAAACCGCGCTGCTCCAGCCGCTGTTGCACATGATGAGCGCACCGCTCGGTAGGTCCAAACATTGACATGGCCACCAGAGGCTTATTCCCTTCCCGAGCCGATTCAACCGTAAGAGGCGCGACCTGGGCCATGCCCACGATTGCGGCTGCGGCGCGCTCCAGCAGGTTTCGCAGAGGTCCGACAAGACCTGCAATCTCAATCACCGTGTGGAGGATCGCCACGTCGCCGGTTCCGATGTACCGCGTGGCGAGGCCAGGAAGCGCCGCAGTGGACGAGACCATGAGTTTGGGCGTCCCAAACGGGAGCGCGCGCATAACATCCGTGGCCATGAGGCTCCCGGTGGAGCCTCCCAGACCGATGACTCCGGCCAATCGGCCCGAATCGAGCAGATCGCGGGTCAACTTGATCGCGCCGTGAATCATCGTGCGGGTAATGCGCTTACGTTCTCGGGATTGACGGATCTCCTCAATGTTCACGCCCGCGGCCCGGGCCACATCCGCCGAAGATATGTCAGCTCCTGCTGTTTCCCCGGACATGCTCATATCAAGTATGAGCGGAACTCCGCCCCGTTGCCGGATACTCTCCCGCAAGAAGAGGGTTTCAGGCCCCTTTGTGTCGAGCGTGGAAAGGAGCAGAATAACTCGCTCCATTAAGCTTTACCTTCGGCCGCAACCTTGTCTTCAATCTGTTTCTTCAGGACCTTCTTGTCGATTTTCCCCGAGTCGCCCACCGTCGGCATCGCCGCGATGATCTCCAGGCGTTCCGGCAGCTTATACATGGCGAGCTTCTTGGATTTCAGGAATGAGATCATCTCGTCAAAGGTGAATGTCTCCCCGGCCTTTGGCACCACGTATGCGCACGCGCGTTCGACGAATTCCCGATCGGGCATAGCCACTATGGCAATTGAGGCCACTTTGGGATGCTCGTTGAGGAGCCCTTCGATTTCAGCCGGGTAGATATTCTGGCCGCCACGAATGATCACGTCCTTTTGCCTCCCCATGATCCAGATGCGGCCTTCTTCCAGTGTCACGATGTCGCCGGTGGTGGTCCAGTTGTTGTCGTCAAAGACGTCTTTTGTCGTTGCCGGGTCTCTCCAATAGCCGGCGGGGGAATGCGGCCCTCTCAGATAGAGGATTCCCGGCTCACCAGGCGGTACCTCCTTGCCGCTTTCGTCCAGAAGTTTGATCTTGTTGCCCGCAAGCGGCTTGCCGACGGTCCGACGCCGCACGTCCGCAGGGTCGTCTATATAGCAGCCGGAAACAGAGCCCACATCCTGCGTCCCCAGGTCTGAGGTAATCCTGCCTCCCAGGCGCTCTTCAGCCTCTATTGCCACTTGCGGCGGCAGGTAACCTCCCGCGGACCGGATGAATCGGAGCGACGTCAGATCGTACTTCGGGAGGTCGCACTCCAACATGCGGATAATATGGGTCGGGACCACACCGATGCAGGTGACCTTCTCTTTCTGGATCATCTCTAACGCGCCCTCCGGCGTGAACTCTTCCAGCAGCACGATCTTGGCCCCAACCAGCGGCGCGGCGAAGTACGTGAGTGTCCCGGCCGCGCCCCCCGCAAAAGGCGCGACCGCCATAGTCACGTCTTCACCCGTGAGCTTCCATATGTCCACGCGACATTTTGAGGTCATCAGCCTCGGAGCGAGGGGCCATTCCACGATCTTGGGAACCCCGGTGGTGCCGCTGGTGCTGGTGAGCGCTCCCACATCCATGGTAGGATGGAATTTTCTTTCCGCCAGGACGGAAGGGTCTTTCTTTTCTTCCCAGGGCTCCCTCGCTATGGCCATAAGGGAATAGGTATTCGGCGGATAAGGCCCGGGGATGGTTTCGTCCAGCAGGAAGGCGAACTTCAGGTTTGGATGATCGGCCTTAAGCTCTTCCACCATCTCCAGGTAATTGAACTTACGATAGATCCCCGGGATGATGATCGCCCGGGGATCTATCTTCTCGATGATGTGCGTCAGTTCCTTATGGCGCAGGTACGGCATTACCGTGATGTTGATAAGGCCCGCGCGTTCGCAGGCCACCCGCGCCAGGAACCCGTACGCGCAGTTGGGGGACTGGAGAATCACCCGGTCGTCCTTGTCCAGTCCCAGGTCTGTCCAAGCAAGGGCAAAACGATCCATGATTTTGCCCGCCTCGCCCCAGGTGACACGCAAGGTGGAATCGACCAGAGCCTCTCTGTTAGGGCGCTCTTTGGCGTTCTTCAGCCAGAAATCGGTGAACACCTCGTCGGTCCAGTATCCTTCAGCCTTGAATTCTTCGATGATCGCGTCTGTGTATCGGATCGGTCTCATAAGACTGCATTCCTCCGTGGAGAGCTCCTCCGCTTTGATGGCCCTTCGATCGGCTTGGTGAAGCTACTTGCAGATCGACGCGCTCCAGTCACCAAAGCCGTATTCATTCCATTTGGAGAGGACCTTCTCCTTCATCGCCTCATCCAGGAAGATCTCTTGCGGCTTGCGCTTCCATTCGTACGGCGTGCACGCGTCCATGATCACTCGTGAGACAATCTCCCGAGCCTCGATCGGGAGCGCGGGATCAAGAGGCGTGGATCGGCCTCGATAGATGATCTGGGTGTCTCGCGCGGGGTCGTACCGGACGGAGAGCGCCCACATGACCCGGTCCCAGTCGTCCGCGGGGATGTCATGGTCCACCACGATCACGCCCTTCAGCCCGTAGTGGCCGGTGGTAGTGGCAACAACAGCGTTCCCCACATGGTTTGCGTGCCCGGGATATTTCTGCTGCACAGAAACGATGGCCCAGAACCGGCCTGTCGATTCAGCCGGGATGTAGACCGACTTGATCCCCGGCACTTTCATGTTTTCCAGGTCCGTCCACAGGGTAGCGGTTCGATTGAGCGACTGAATCATGTGGGTGTCGGTGATCGGCTTGCCCACCGTGGTTGCCCAGAATATCGGTTTCTTGCGTCGCAAGATCCTCTCTATGCGCAGCACCTGTTTGGGCCACTCTTCCCCTTTGGCGCCCGAATAGTACCCCGTGTATTCACCGAACGGCCCCTCTTCCCGCAGATCGTTCGGATCGACAAAGCCCTCCAGGATAATCTCCGCGTGCGCGGGAAGAAGCAGACCGGTCAGGTCGCTCTTGAATACTTCGCAGGGCTCTCCTCGCAGCGTGCTGATGATGTCGTACTCATCTACTTGCGCAGAGACCAGTGTGGAGGAGACAAGGAAATGGACCGAGTCCGCGCCGATGACAGCCGCTGCGGGCATCTTGGTGCCGTCTTTTTTGTGTTGGTTGAAATGGAAATCCGCGTGCTTTCCTTTGATGATCTGAATGCCGCAATGATTGCGGTCATGGATCTGCATGCGATACGTCCCCAGGTTGATCCAACCCGTTTCTTTGTCTTCACTCACCAGGTACACCGCGGTTCCCACAAACCGACCGCCATCCAGGGGATAGAAGAACGGGACGGGAAGAGAAAGTATATCCACGTCCTTGCCTTCGATCACCATTTCGCAGACCGGGCCGGAATCGACCACCTTGGGCTTGACGAGCTGTTTGGTGGTCAGTTCCATCCATTCCCGGGCCATATCGCACATTGTGTAATTCAGAGGCATGTTTAGCCCGATGGCCAGACGCCTGGCCGTGGTGAAGGCGCTGGTAAGCACCGGGATATCGTAACCTTTCACGTTCTCGAAGAGCAGGGCCGGGCCTTTGCGCTCTTCGTTGAGCTTGGCGACATGGGAGAGTTCTAAGTTCCAGTCAACCTCGGTCTTGATACGGAGCAGTTCACCTTCTTGTTCGCATTTGTTGATGAAGTCGCGCAGTTCTTTCATACTTTCATCTCCTCAATGAATCGCTTTTCTCGGCGGTCAATTCCGATCGCCGGCGGGTTCGTGGCGCTCGAGACGCGCTTGAATAATAAGGCTGCGGCAATCGCGAAGCCTCGGCCCTTGGTCGCAGATCAAGTCCTCGTTCAAGCAACAAGCGTGGATACGGACACGTGCTCGGAAAAACGGCTCACTTCATTTTCTTGCCTTGCATAAGCCCGGCAACGATGTGTTCTACCACGGAGGCCTTCGCCTCAGTGATCGGTTTCACCTCCTTCTGGCTCCAGACTGTTTCCGGCCGGCTCTGGACTATGTAAATCTCGCCCTTGTGCGGGAGTGATTTCTCCACAGCCCATTCGATATCCATGGGCTTGCCGTAGTGTTTTTCGATAATCTTCCCCAGCCGCGCCAACTCGATAATCTCTTGGTCCAGGATACTCTGGGACTTGCGTCTCTCCTCATCCACCTCCAGTTTCTTCACTTCATCGGTCCCAGGATCCGTGGTGTAGTAGATATGCTTGTCTGAGACGGTCTTTCTCACAACGTCCATGGTGATTTTGTTTATGAGGAACTGATCGGGGGTCACTTCACCGGAAACCACGCTTTCGCCGAATCCCCAGTTGGAGTCGATCACGATGGTGGCTTCATCTCCTGTTGCGGGGTTCAGGGTGAACATGACTCCCGCGGTGAAGGATCGGACCATTTTCTGCACAGCCACACTGATCAGGACTTTGGAGTGGTCGAATCCCATCTTGATCCGGTACGAGATCGCACGCGGGGTGAACAGGCTGGACCAACATTTCCTGGCCCTATCCAGCAGATCGTCCACTCCGCGCACCCATAGGTAGGTCTCCTGCTGGCCCGCGAAGCTTGCGTCGGGAAGGTCCTCGGCAGTGGCCGAGGACCGCACCGCAACGGGTAACGCAGGAGTCCTGGTCCGCCGGGAGAGGAGCCGATAGTGATCCGCTATATAGTCTTCCAGGTACTCGTGTATGATTCCAGCTTCGATCCAGTTTCGGACATCTTGGGAGGCCCGGTCGATCTCGTCCAACAAGGATAATTCCAGCCCATCCATCCGCTTGTTAACCTTGTCGGTTAGGCCGTTGTCATCCAGGAAACTCTGGTACGCTTCCGTCGTGATGGCGAAACCGGGCGGGACGGGAATGCCGGCCTTGATCAGCTCACCCAAGCTGGCGCACTTGCCCCCCACCCGGTTGACAAATGACAGGTCGCACACCTCGAAAGGAAGCACATACGTGGAGGCGTCCATGACACAATCCTTACACGCCTGAGTGTCATCCGAGGATGTCGATTTCTCCGGTGGCGCCGTTGACCTTGATCCGCTGGCCCGTTTTCAACCTGGACGTGGCCGAACCGGTCCCGACCACCGCGGGCAAGCCGTACTCACGACACACAATCGCCGCGTGACACATCACCCCGCCCACGTCAGTGATTGCAGCCTTGATTTTCTGGAACGCGGGCGCCCAGCTCGGTGATGTGGTGGGCGCCACGAGGATTTCACCCTCCCTCAGTTGGCCGATCTCAGAGACGGTGCGGCATACGCGGACCACGCCTTCGACGGTTCCCGGCGAACCGGGGAAGCCCACGATCTTGCTCAAATCCGAATCCGCAATAGCCTTGAGCTTGGCCCACTGGGCCATAGAGTCGGAGGTTATGCCCCATAGGACGATGGTAAAGGGTTCAGTGATAGTCTCCGGGACCATGCCCATCGCGTCGGGTGGGGTCCATTGTCGGAACTTCTTCATGACCTCTTTGCGCCACTCTATCTCCTTGGGCCAGATCAAGGGCCCGCGGGCGTTACACCCAGTGGCCCAGGCCGTGACCAGATCCCAAAGAGCGTCTTTGATTTCCGACCGCTTGAGGTACCAGACGTCTTCCACGTCCTTGATGAACTTATGGTCCACAAGGATCGCGGCCACTTCGCGCATCTTGTTCCAGAAGATGCTGTGGAACCAATGCTCCACATAAAACAGGTGGTTCTCCACGTAGGGGAAGACCGTGCGAGAAGTGCCGAGCATCTGATCGAACGTGGCCCGGTCCTGGTCCGTCTTAAGTAGGGCTCGATATTCGGAGGCGAGCTTTTCCCGCTCTTCGATCACCTTTTGGGTGGGTCGAGAGATATTCTCCCCCTTGCGGACCTTTTCAATGTAGATCCGCATGGCGTCCAGCGGGATGTCCAAATCATCGTTCCATGACCTGTCGTGGTGATACCAGCCTGTGCCGGTGGACACATGGAACCATGGGTCACGAGCGCCATTGAAAGCCTGGAGCCATTTCTTGCCGTTTGCCGTCCCTTCCATAGCCTTGAGCACGCTTGCGGCGTTCCCACTCATGGCCACGTCGTCCACACCCAGTTCCACGGCCATCTTGGCCAGCTTCTTGAGCTCCTCGTCAGGCCGATAGATGATGACGTCAATGCCGCCCACCATCTGGGTAATCCGCTGCAAGGGGATGTCCGGAAAGGCCTTCTGGCAGAAGTCCACGAAGACTACATAGGCCGCATAGCCCAGGTTTAGAAATTCAAAGTGGTACTGCCAGCATTTGATGCCCAAATCGATTAGCTTGTCGTACGCGTTGAGCAGCTTGTAGCCGGTAGAGATACCAATGCCCTCGGTTACCACCGATTCGTCTTCCATCTCAGGCAACACAGGGATCTCGCAGTCCACCAGCTCCTTGATGAGGTTCTTCATCTTCTCTTCCCACTGGTCGTGCAACCGATCCCAGTTCTGGTAGTAGTAGCCTGCTCGTTTCATGAATAGTTCGACGCGTTTGGGAATGTCTTCCGGATTGGGCACCGGCAGTGGAGTTATGTAGATGTAGCCGTTGTGGATGCGATGATCGATGCCCAGCGCAGGCGGGACAATGAAGATGCGGGTGTTGAACTGAGACAAGGCGAGAAACCAAGCTTCGTCCCAAATGATGTCGAAGGGATACATTGGTTCGGGATAGTGGAGCCCATCGTAGAACCAGAACATGTTCTCTTCGTACTTGGCCCGCGTCGGATCGTCCGTGCTGAATTGATAGTGATAGGGGTACATCCGCTCCCAGCCCTCGGTTCCTGGGATGCGTTCCGCTTGGTGTGGATTGGGGAACTTCAATTCGGCCATCTCTCTTACTCCTCCTCCCTTTCGTGTTCTTGGGACCGGTTGGTCCGGTATACCTGAACGACTCGAATGTATCCCGGAAGCGAACCCGTTCGCTTCCCCTCATGGGCGCGCAAATTTAACCGGGCACAGCGTCGCCTATTACTCGTCCGTTTCGGATTTGGAGTTGCCATCTGGCGCCGAAGCCTGATTCGTTATTCAGGTACCGTATGGTGGTCGGGCGAAACATGTACAGAACCACGCTCGCCATCTTCTTCGTCAGGAGTGAAGAGATGGACCCGGGATCGGAAAGGAATTCCTTCACAAACGGATAACGGCTCAGGTACGTTGCAGTGGCCCTGGCCTTTGCCTTCGCGCCGGAAATCCGTATGACCGTCCCTTCCATTTGGAGTCCCTTGATTTCCTTCCAGCCGGTGTAATCGCCGTGAATCGTCGCGGCGGCACGAGGGTTTGCCGCGAACATGCCGGAATGCAGAGACGCAGGCGAGGAGAAGAAAATCAGGTCCCAGCCCTGACGCGCATAGAACACTGCCGCGGCCCACGGCTTCTCCTCCGTGCAGCACGCCAGGGTCATGGTGGTGAAAGAATCCATGTGCTCAATCACGGTTCTTTCCAGCTCTTCCCGGTTCATCCTCCTGCCCAGCGCTCAAAAAGCTCGTGGGGAACCCCCAACTGATCCAATGCCTTGCCGATGGTCTGATCGACGATGTCCTCAATGGTCTGAGGCCGGTGGTAGAACGAAGGAACCGGGGGCAGGATGACGCCTCCCATTTCCGTGACCGTGATCATGTGACGTAAATGGCCAAGATGAAGCGGGGTCTCCCTCGCGATGAGCACCAACTTGCGCCGCTCCTTTAACGTCACGTCAGCCGCTCGAACAAGAAGGTTTTCGTTGATCGAATTCGCAATCATGGCCAGGGTCTTCATGGAGCAGGGCGCAACCACCATCCCTTCGGTCCGAAAGGAGCCGCTGGAAACGGACGCAGCCAGATTCTCCGGCGCGTGCACGCAATCCGCGAGCTGCTCCACCGCCTCGGGTTTGATGGACGCTTCATGCTCCATGGTAAGCATCGCTCCACGAGTGATGATCGCGTGCGTCTCCACGTCCTGTATGGCCTTGAGGACTTCCAACAGTCGAACGCCGTAAATGATGCCGCTCGCGCCACTGATACCGACGACGATTCGTTTCACCAAACAGCCTTTCTGCATGCCATGCGGCGGACTCGATTCGGATTGCCCGCGGGATTTCGCACACACCCCCACACCCCCGAGTAGACGATGGGATGTCGCCTCTCGGGATCATCTCTAAAGCACTTCCGTTCACACGGATCACGGTCGTCCTCGGGAAAGCTCAGCTTCTTTAGAATCTCAAGCTGAGAATCGGCCTCTTATCTTGACGGTCCTCCAGCCGGAAAAAATCGACCATCGTGGCCCTGGAGCAAGAGGCGTCCTTAATTAGACGAAAGGTCTTGAACGAGGAGATCTTGAGAATGAGAGCACGGATCTCCGACCCGTATCCTGAATAATAGAAATTGTCGAGTTATCGGGTCGGCAAGTCAAGTCAGAAAAAGTTATACGTATATAAGCGCGCCTTATACTATACTACCACTGTATTCCTATTCCGGGAACTTGGCATGAACCTCAAGCACCTGGAGATCTTCCACCACTTCTGCCTCTCCCGCTCCATGAAGGAGGCGGCTAAGCGCCTAAATGTCACACAGCCCGCAGTATCCCAGCAACTCAAGACATTTGAGGAAGAATGCGGGGTCAAGCTGTTTTATCGCGAAGCCAACCAGTACAAACTTACTGAAATGGGCGAAACGGCATTTCTGCTCACCAAACGCATTTTTGCCCGTGTGGGGCAGATCGAAACGCTCCTTTCAAAGGAGCGCAAGGGCACGCAAGAACGCCTCAGAATCGGTAGCACCAAAGGCTATGCCCGAACCGTCATGCCGGACCTGGTGGCCGAATTTCAGCACCAATTTCCCAAGGTGCAGGTGCGTTTGAGTGAAGGGAACTCCGCGGACCTAATACAAAGGCTTCGCAATCGCAAAGAAGACCTAGTGGTGGTGAAGCGCACCACCTATGATTCCACGCTCAAGGCTATTCCCTTTGCCAGGGCCGATTTCATCCTGGTGGCGCGGCCGGACCATCCCCTCGCTCAGTCCGAAACCGTTTCCATTAACGACCTGAGCGGTGAATCGCTCATCATTCGGGAGCACGGTTCGGGTTCACGCGACGCAATCCTCCGCAAACTGAACCAGTTTGACGTAAAACCCTCCGTGCTGGTGGAGTCGGAGAGCCTGAGCTTTATCCTGGCGTACATTGAGCTGCGCATGGGTGTGTCCTTCATTCTCTCTCACGAGATAGAGCAGGAACTGGCCGCTGGGATACTCAAGCAGATCAATCTGCGTGAAGGCAATATCTCTTTCCACGCGGATATCCTCACGCGGCGGGACGAACCGCTGTCCGTGCCTATGCGATACTTCATCAAGATCGCCAAATCCCGGCGCGAAGGGCTGCCGGCCTAGCAGGACCAAGGACTTGATCGCCGGAAACCGAACATCAAGAGAGGTGATCATGCCCCCGACCGTGGTGATTGTGGGAACTCTGGATACCAAGGGAGATGAGGTCGGTTATCTTAAAGGACTCATTGAGAATATGGGCTGCGATGCGATTGTTATGGATGTGGGCACGCTTCATCCTCCGACCGTCGTTCCCGACATCACGCGTGACGAGATCGCTTCCAGGGCCGGCATAACACTTGAAACCATAGTGAAAAATAAGGACCGGCGTCAGGCTGTGGAGACCATGATCCTGGGTGGGGCCTCGCTTGTGCGCGAGCTTCACCGAGGCGGTCGGCTTTCAGCTCTCATTTCAGTGGGGGGCGGCACGGGCACTCACATCGGCGCGGGCATCATGCGAGCGCTCCCGCTTGGAACCCCCAAGCTGATGGTCTCCACCGTGGCCTCCCGCGACATGAGCGACCTGATTGGGACCAAGGACATCGCTGTCATGCATTCGGTAGTGGACATTCTCGGGCTCAATCCTATCAGCAAGAAGATCCTTTCCAACGCTGCCGCGGCGATCGCGGGCATGGCCAAGAATCAAGGTCGAATCGTGTCGGAGAAGCCGATTATCGGGCTGACTTCGTTCGGGTTCATAACCGAAGGCGCCATGCGAGTAAAGGCCATGCTCGAAGAGCTGGGTTACGAAGTGGCGCCGTTTCATGCCAACGGTGTCGGCGGCATGGCAATGGAGGACCTCATCGATCAGAATCTTATTAGCGGAGTCCTTGATTTAGCCTTACACGAGTTCTCGGATCAAATGTACAACGGCTATTGCGGAGCAATCGGACCGGGCCGTTTGGAGGCCGCGGGGCGGGCAGGAATCCCTCAGGTGGTGGTTCCGGGTGGGCTTGATTGTATCGTGCTCGAGTTCAATTCTCTGGAGACCATGCCCGAGCGTGTGAAGGGCCGAAAAGTCTTCTGGTATGATTTTCGATCCGGAGTTCGCACCAGCGCAGACGATATGCAGTCTCTCGCGGGGACCATCGCCGAGAAGTTGAACCGTGCGAAAGGCCCGGCGAAATTCATTGTTCCCCTCCGCGGTTGGTCGGAAGCGGATATTGAAGGCGGTCCGTTATACGAACCGACCACTAATAGGGTATTCATCACGAGGCTAAAATCGTTGCTCGATGGAAACATCGATGTGGTCGAGGTAGATGCCCACATCAATGACGAGGCCTTCGCACGCGCGGCCGTGTCCCACCTGCATCTCATGATGAAAGCAAAGAAATAGAGACTGGCGGAGGTAGCAACGATCAACGGTCTCTGTGGATCTTGGCAAAGTCCAGCGATAGTTTCTCGCGTTGTGACGCTTCCAAGTTCGATTCTTGTAGAATTTCCCTCATACGCGGCAGCGCTTGCATGAAGCAATCCACCAGTCTCGGCTCAAAGTGCGCGCCGCTCTCGTCCTTGATTATCCTCAGAGCTTCATCTTCCGGGAATGCCGGCCTGTGCGGGCGTTCGTGCAACAGCGCGTCGTATGTGTCGACGATGGCTACAATCCGAGCAGCTTCGGGGATCGCGTCTCCTGCCAGGCCCCGCGGATAGCCTGTCCCATCCCACCATTCATGATGAGCCCAGGCTATTTCCTGCGCCAGGCGAAGAGCGGGCGCGTCCGCGCCTTGGAGTATCTTGGCGCCTGCTTCCGAGTGGGTTTGCGCCACAACCCGCTCACGGTCATCCAGCTTCCCCTTCTTGAGCCATATGGCCTCCGGCGCCGCAATCTTGCCGATATCATGCATGGCCGCGGCCCGCGCCATGTCATCCAATTCCTGCATGGAACGGCCGGGTCTCACAATATTCAGGAGGGTGGAAGCAAAGCGCCCAACCCTCCTCAAATGCTCGTCAGTCTCCCCATGCCGATGCCCGAAAGAGGATATGGTGTGAAAGATGATCCCCTCGAGCTGACCGATCTGCTTCAAGCTTCGAGTGATATGTCCTCGGAGGTTCCCGCCGTACTCATCGTTAAGCAGTGACGCCTCGCGGCGCTCAAGGGCCATCGCCACGTTTATGAGGATCTCATTCCGGTCAAAAGGTTTGATGACGTATCCGTACGCTCCCAGCTCAAGAGTCCGGATTCCCGTCTTGCGATCATCCACTGCCGTGACCATAAGAACAGCCACACCGGGAAATTTTGAGCGAACGATCGAAAGCAGATCTATCCCGGACATTCCCGGCATAAGGATGTCGGAGATGATCAGATGGACTTCGTCTTGCTCCAGCGCATCGAGGGCCGCCTCGCCGCTGTGAACACTCTCGCACGCATATCCATCCGCGGAAAGCCACCGAGCTAGAATGTCGCAGATCGCAGGTTCGTCGTCCACTATGAGGATCTTGGCTTTTGCGCTCGTCATGGTCCAACCGCCTTTCGAAAAGCTGAACAATCGCGCTCTGTTTCGTCATGGACTGCGAGTGGTGATATGAGGGCGAACAGTGGGCTTTAGCATGTCATTCCCCTCGGCGCTTTGTCAAGCGCTTGTACTCTCTGACAGTTTTGGATGCCGTGATTTGCCGCGCACCGCCGGACAAAGATTGGAGACCGATAGCGCGGTTTGCTCAATTTGCCAACACAGCAATCACGGCCCTGGACCGATTGCACAATAAACAAACAATAAAGTTGGGCTGTCCGTGGAGATCGGCAGCATCAAGAATTTGATAACTCTCTGTTTTGATAGCTCTTGTTTGTCGTTGCTGGTTTTTTGTGCATTCAATCATCTCCCCCCTTGCGCTCGAATGCCCCGACGGGCTCGCCTTGTTGTCAACGCCTTGATATTGCGCCCTCTTTGTCGCAGGGCCTTCCTGAAATCATCCTGGCATAAGTGTTGCTTTATTGTTGACCAGAAGGCATGAACCGCCCATTCGCAAGGAGGCCGACAATGACAACCCTCCGACGCATCCTCAGCAAGAGCGCGCCGATCCTCGCGGCCCTCATCATGGTCATTGCTCTGCCCGCGCTTGGGTCCGCCAAAACCGTCATAAGCCTTCAAAATATGCAGCCTTACAAGTCTTCTCCTGAAGAGGAGCTGCGAAGCGCCGCGCATTCAGGCGATGTGGCCGAGATTAAACGCCTGATCGCCCGTGGCGCCAAGGTGAACTGGGCTGATGACGAAGGATGGACCGCTCTTTTCTGGGCCAGTGTGGCTGTACAGCCCGAAGCTGTAAAGACTTTGCTGGACGGGGGCGCGGAGGTGAATGCTCGGGATAGAGCAGGCTGGACCTCTGTTTTCTGGGCTGCCATGAACGGGCACTCCACCATGGTGGAGCTGCTGGTCGATCGCGGCGCCAATGTCGGCCTGACTGACCACCGAGGTCGCACTGCGCTGATGGAGGCTGCCGCGAGAGGTAAGGTCGCGACTGCGGAAGTCCTGTTAGCTCGCGGAGCAAACCTCGACGCCAAAGACGGTCATGGTGAAACAGCGCTCTCCCTTGCCGCCGCGGACCAGCGGCTGGCAGTGGCGGAGCTTCTCATGGCAAAGGGCGCGCAAGCCGACGCCCGGACCGTCGAATTGGTGAAAAAGGCACAGGCCCAGAGATCGAACCGGGCCTTGGCCGCTGGGCAACAGACACAAACCGTCGCGAGCGTTTCACCCTCTCAGGAAGACGTTGTGATCGAGCAGCCCAAGAACAATCGACCTGAGGCGCAGACGGCTTCGGTCACCCCCAGGGCATCCAAAGTTGAAGCTCCTGCGCAGTCCCTGGAAGGAAAGCTGCTGAGGCAAGGGCTCGCTCTCTGGAGCCAGATCCGAGCCGAAAATCCGGAGCTGGCAAAGAAGCTGACACAGGAACTGCTCACAAGGCGTTGAGAAATTAGCGAGACCCCCGCCACCAGGTCCTCAGGACAGAGGAGACGCGACCATGAAAACGAACAGCGCCAGCTACGAAAGCATGATGCGCTCTTTCATCGAAGGCGCGAGACGAGCGCTATCGATCTGGCTCAAGGCTACTTATCCGGTTCCGGCCCTTGCTTACAGCGCTCACAGCGGAAGCCCGCGCACCGCGGCCGGGACAGAACACAACGAGCTTGCCACGGCCACGCCAATCTGCTTTCGCGACGCAGCGGCTGAAGAAGGCGGCAAGCAATCGAATGCCGATCTTGACCCTGGCCTCCAAGATATGGCCTTCCAACAGACCCTCATCTATGCCCGGGATTTGGCCAAGATTTATGAGGAGGAAAGGACCCGCCGGGCTGAGTTGGAATCGGCGCTCCGGATGCTACGGCAGGAAGCGGAGGAGCGCGAGCGTGCTCAGCATGAGTTGCAGCAGGCCGAACAGCGCTACCGGCAGTTGGCTGAGAATTCGTTCACCGGAATCTACATCCATCAGGACCAGCGCCTTGTCTATGTGAATGCCAGGCTCGCGCGGATGGGCGGTTACACTCGGGAAGAAATGGTCGGGCGCATGTTCTGGGAATTCATTCATCCGGAAGACTGGGACATGATTGAGCTCATGGATGAATCCAGGCAAAAGAGCACAAGCCTCAACACCCACTACGAGTTCCGTTTCCTATGCAAAGACGGGACCTTTAAGTGGGCGGAGGCCCTCATCGGCACGGTCACGTATGGGGACCGCAAAGCCGCCATGGGTAATATCGCGGATATCACGGAGCGTAAGCAAGCGGAGATAGAGCGTGAAGTCTTGATCTCGCAACTCCGGAGCGCGCGGGATGCGCTCAACTGGAGGGCCAATCACGATTCCCTCACCGGCTTGCTCAACAGATCGGCCATGATCGAACGGTTGCAGCAGGAGCTGGTGAGGGCGGATCGAGAGGGGCGACCTCTTGCTGCGCTCATGCTCGACATTGACCATTTCAAGCAGATCAACGACACATACGGTCATGTGGGCGGTGACGAGGCGCTCTGCGGCGTCGCGACACGGATACGAGAGGCTATGCGCCCTTATGATCTGGTCGCGCGCTTTGGCGGCGAGGAGCTCCTGGTCGCGGTTCCGGACTGTGATTCCACACACGCGAGATCGATCGCCGAACGAATCCGCCGCGCAATTTGCGGAACGCCCTTTCGGAGCTCTAAGGGCCCCATCAAAGTGACCGTCAGCATCGGCGCGGCCTCCACCGAGACCTCGGCGGGAGAACAAGACCTCAATGAACTCATTACCAGGGCGGATGACGCTCTGTACGAAGCAAAAGGATCCGGTCGCAACTGTGTGCGCATGGGCCGGCGCCATTACGGCAAGCTCGTTCAGAGCAGCGCGGTGATCGGCGACAATTACACTTGAGCGTCAGCGACAATTAGACTTGTGCATCCATCAGGGTGTGGTTGTCTGGTAGAGATGCCCGGAAGTTTTCACTGGGAGGGGGCATCTGGTGCAG